>JBAUSZ010000199.1:0-6140 GCA_049581965.1 Thermoanaerobaculia bacterium
GCTTCCAGCGGCTCGGGGACCGGCTGCGGATCACGGCGCGGGCGAGCGGGGTCGAGTCGGGCGAGGTCCTCACGACGGTCAAGGTCGACGGCGCGATGGCGGACCTTTTCGAGCTCCAGGACCGGATCGTGAAGCAGCTGGCGGACGGCCTTCATGTCGTCGTGAAGAACGCGCCCGGGGCCGGCGAGGCGACGCACGTGATCGACGCCTACGAGGCGTTCTCGAAGGGCCTCGTGAATCTCCGCGCCGAGAGTCGCGAGTCGGTGGACCGCGCGATTCTCTTTTTCGAGCGCGCGGTCGCGCTCGACCCGAACTACGCGCGGGCCTGGCTCGAGCTCGGCGCGGCTTACGACACGAAGGCGAGTTACCTCGCGATGCCGGAGCTCCTCGAGAAGGCCGTGCAGGCGTTCGAACGTTCCCTCGCGCTCGAGCCCCGCCTCCCGCGGACGTGGCGCGAGATGGGCTCCACGCTCGTGGCGATCGGCCGCGAGGAGCGCGGGCTCGAGGCGATCCGGCGCGCCCTCGAGCTGGACCCCGAGGACGGGGGCGCGCACGCCGCGCAAGGCCGCGCGTACTTCATCGGGAAGGCGATGTTCGCGGAGGCGGCCGCGTGCTTCGAGCTCGCGCTCCAGAAGAACCCCCAGGGCGGGTGGTACGCCTTGCAGCTCGCGCACGTCGCGGCGCTGCTGCGGGACCTTCCGCGCGCGGACCGTGCGGCGCGGCAGGCGATCGAGCTGCAGGAGCGCGGCCTGTCCGGACGCGAAGGCGTCCTGATCGTCGGCGCGTACATGCGCCTCGGCGTCGTGCGCGCACTCGAGGGGCGATTCGAGGACGCGCTGGAAGAGTACCGGCGCGAACTGGCGTTCCTGCGCCGGGTGGACCACGCGCTCAAGGAGCGTGCGGTCGTCGAGCTGCACGTCCACATCGGGAGCGCGCTCCTCGCCCTCGGGAGGGCGGAAGAGGGGGCGGCGGCGCTCCGGCTCGCTCTCGACGCCTACGAGGAGCGGTTGCGGATCGGGGCCGACGAGCCCTTCACGCGCTACTACGTCGCCGCGGCCTGGGCCCTGCTCGGAGAAAAGGCGCGGGCCCTCGACGCGCTCGAGCGCGCCGCGGCGCAGAGGCGGGCCTACACGGTCGAGAGGGCGCGGATCGATCCGGATTTCGAGAGCCTCCGGGTCGAAGCGCGGTTCCGCGCCCTCGTTCCCGGAGGTTGAGGCCCCGCAAGCCGCCTGACGCGGCGGGCCGGCCCTGAGATAGAATCTCAGCCGTCGTGACGCGCACGCTCGGCGCCGCCGTGCTCCTGTTCGCGGGGGGGATCGCGTTCGCGCAACCCTCCCCGCGCACGGTCAAGACGGGGGAGATCCGCGTGATCGCGGGCGACCCCGTCCCGACGCCCGTGCCGGTCGGACCCCGCGCGGTCAAGACAGAGGAGATCCGCGTGATCGCGGGCGACCCCGTCCCGACGCCCGCTCCCGTCAAGCCCAGGACCTTCAAGACAGGCCCGATCCGCGTCATCGCCGAGCCTCCGCAGCCAAAGGGAAAGTGAGGTCAAGCCCCATGCGCAGGACGCTTCTCATCACCGCCATCGCGTTTCTCTTCGTCGGCGCCACCTCGCATGCGGCGGACTTCACGCTTCTGGTTCCGGTGACGATCCAGAACATGACGGGAGCGGTCGAATTCCGAGTCAGCTGTGTCCTGACGGGAAGCCCGCTCCTGCAGCGGAGCGAGGGGTCCGCGACCCGGACCATCACCGGCGGCGCATTCGCGCAGTCTGTCCCGGTCGAGATCAACGCAATGCCTCCGGGCTCGGCCGGCCTCGTGACGGGATACTCGTGCGGGATCACGGTCATGGGTCCGATGGCGCCCGGTTCCGTGTCACGATGGGGTATCGGTCCCGACTCCGTCGATGCGACGGTTTTCGCCCGCGTGACGCGCCTCCCGCTGCGCGAGTGGCGCGGGCGCGTCGCGGGCACGATCCCCTGACGGCCGGCGCGACTCGATCGTCCGGTCCGGCGCGATAGGCTCGGTCCATGCGCCACGCCCCTCTGCGATCCGTTCTCGCCGTCGCGCTCGCCCTCGCGTTCGCGCGATCCACCTCCGCCGCGGAACGTTCGGTCCCCGGAAAGCTTCCGACGGGCGAGACACTTCTTCCGAACGGCCGGCTCCTGACGCCGGCGGGGACGCAGACCGAGGTCGCCCCCTATCCCTTCGCGCTCGCCCTCACGCCCGACGGCAGGCGCGTCGTCGTCGCGTGCACGGGCGCCGACGACCAGTCGCTTCACCTCCTCGACGCCTCGACGGGGAAGCTGCTCGCGAAACAGCCCGTGAAGAAGGCCTGGCTCGGCCTCGCGATCTCTCCCGACGGGCGGCGCGTCTACCTCGCGGGCGCGGGCGGGAAGAACGTCCTCGTCCAACGGCTCGAGGGCGATCGCTTCGTGGCCTTGGAGCCGATCCCGGTCCTGGCGAACGACGAGCCGGCGACGCTCGATGCGACGCCCTCCGGCCTCGCCGCCTCCGCGGACGGGAAGAGTCTCTGGGTCGCCCGGATCCTCCTGAACGATCTCGTGAGGATCGACGTCGTCTCGCGTGCGGTCGCGTCGACCGTTCCGGTCGGCCAGCATCCCTACCGGCCGGTGCTCTCGCCGGACGGCGCGCTCCTGGCCGTCGCAAACTGGGGTGCCGCGTCCGTGTCGCTCGTCGATGCCGCCAGAGGCGCGGTCCTCGCGACCGTGAAGACGGCCGACCATCCGTCCGACCTCGCGTTCTCGCCGGACGGGAGGACGCTTTTCGTCGCGCAATCGAACCGGAACCTCATTGCGGCAGTGGACGTCGCGGCGCGTAGCGTCGTGCGGCAGATCTCCGTCGCGCTCGGCCCGGACGGTCCGGGCACACCCTCTGCCGACGCGCTTCCCGACGGCTCGACGCCGAACGCGCTCGCGCTCTCACCGGATGGGAAGACGCTCTTCGTCGCGAACGCCGACGACGACGCCGTCGCCGTGGTGAACGTGGGTGGCGACCTCGCCGCATCGCGAACGGTGGGCTTCGTCCCGAGCGGCTGGTACCCCGCGGCCCTCGCGCTCTCGCAAGACGGAAAGACGCTCTGGGTCGCGAACGCCAAGGGCGCGGGCTCCTGGTCGAACGCCGTCGGCGGCCCCGACCCGACGAAGAAGGGCGACGGCCAGGCCTGGAAGAAGACGCGCACGATCCCGGGCTCGGTCTCCCGGATGCGGGTTCCGTCCGCGGCCGCTCTCGCGGCGCACACGCGGCGCGCGTACGAGAATCGCCGGCCTGCCGCGCGCGCGACGGCGAGCGCAAGGGGCTCGACGATCGTCCCGGCTGCGCCGGGCGGCACTTCGCCGATCAAGCACGTCGTGTACGTCATCCGGGAGAACCGCACGTACGACCAGGTGCTGGGCGACCTGCCGCTGGGAAACGGCGACCCCTCGCTCGTGATCTTCGGGAGCGACGTAACGCCGAACGCTCATGCGCTCGCCGGGGAGTTCGTCCTCCTCGACAACCTCTACTGCGACGCCGAGGTCTCCGCGGACGGCCACAACTGGTCGATGGGCGCGTATGCAACCGACTTCGTCGAGAAGGTCTGGCCGCCGAACTACGGCGGCAAGGCGTTCGACTACGTCTTCGAGGGCGAGGACGCCACGGCGTTCCCGACGAGCGGCTATCTTTGGGATGCCGCCGCCAAGGCGGGCCTGACCCTTCGAAACTACGGCGAGTTCGTCGGCGTCGGCGCCGAGACGAAGCCGACGAAGCTGGCCCTCTCGACGGGAATGGAGGGAGCGCTCAAGGACAACACGTGCCCCTTCTACCCCGGCTTCGACCTCGACATCCTCGACAACACGCGCGTCGACATCTTCCTGAAGGAGTTCCGGGGCTTCGTGAAGAAGATGGAGATGCCGCGCCTCTCGATCCTGCGCCTCGGCAACGACCACACGGCCGGCACGAAGGCGGGCGAACGCACGCCGCGCGCGATGGTCGCCGAGAACGACGTCGCGCTCGGGCGCCTCGTCGAGGCGATCTCCCGCTCGCCTTTCTGGAGGGAGACGGCGATTTTCGTGATCGAGGACGACGCCCAGAACGGCTCGGACCACGTGGACGCGCACCGGACCGTCGGCTTCGTGATCTCGCCGTTCACCCGCCGTGGGGGCTTCGTGGATTCGACGATGTACTCCACGGTCTCGATGCTCCGGACGATGGAGCTGATCCTCGGCCTGCCGCCCCTGTCCCAGCACGACTCGTCCGCGACTCCCATGGTGAACGCCTTCGCCGATACGCCCGACCCGACGCCGTTCGTTCATCGCGAGACGACCATCCCCTTCTACGAGATGAATCCCGATGGAGCGCCGATGCAGGCGCAGTCGAACGCGTGGGATTTCTCGAGGGAGGATGCGGCACCCGACCTCGCCCTCAACGAGGCGATCTGGAAGAGCGTGAGGGGAGCGGATGCCGAGATGCCCGCGCCGGTGAACGCGGCGTTCGTGAGGCTCGGGAAGAAGGACTGAGCGGCGCGGCTACCGGACGCGCTCGAGCGGCCCGTCGATCCCGAGGGCGAGCGGCAGGCGCACATGCGCGTCCCTGTTCTCGATGACGAGCGTGTAGACCCCGGGATCCCACCTGCCCTTCGGAGACTCGAAGTACATGTCGCCCCACGCGAGCGTCTGCGTGTTCACGGTGACAAGGTCGAACACGATGTCCTCGCCGGGGATCGCGAAGAACCCGAGGCGTTCCTCGCGAACGACGAAGGGAAAGTAGCCGCCGAGCGGATCACGCTGGACTTTCGCCTCGTTGAGCATCCGGCGCAGGTCGGGGATTCCCTCTGCCAGGCGCCGCTGCGACGGGAGCGGGAGCCTCGTGCCGTCCGGCATGAGAAGCGCGACGTCCTCGCGCCACACCTCGACGGGCTTGCTGCCCGTGGCGGTCAGGAACGTGTCGAGCAGGATCCATTTCTTGTCGAGGTGGACGTTGGCGTGGCGGTAGCCGATGACGACCTGAAGCGTTTCGTCCTTCCAGCGCATGACGGTGCGGCCGAGCCGCGTGACGTTCGGCCCGCCGTCCACGTCCGCGAGGGTGGGGGCGGCGAGACCGAGGGCGGCCAGGCCGGCGAGAAGGATTCTGGGAGTCGGGTTCACGGATCCTCCGGGGCCCTCGGGGCCCGACCAGACGCTCCTTGCACGGAGCATACCGCCCGGTAAGGCCCATTTTGCGGACGCGAGCCGCTCCCCGGGAGTAGGATTCCCGGGCAAAATGAGCGAGTCTTCGTTGGTTGGGGCCTGGAAACTCCTCATCCTCGAATTCCGGTCGGACGGCCAGGTCGTGTACCCCGCGGGGCGCGACGCGACGGGAATGTGCCTCTACGACGAGACCGGGCACGTTTCGCTCCAGATGATGCGCGTCGACCGCCCGCGCTTCGCGGCCGCGGATATCCTCGGCGGCACCGACGAGGAGATCGTCGCCGCCGCGAAGGGATACGTCGCGTACGGAGGCACCTACGTCGAGGACGCGGTCCACGGCGTCGTCGTTCACCACGTCACACACTCGCTCTTCCCGAACTGGGTCGGTACGGACCGGGTCCTTTTCTTCAAGCGGACCGGGAGTCGGCTCATCGTGAGCGCGCCGACGGTCGTCGTCGGCGGGCACCTCATGGATGCGATGCTCGTCTTCGAGCGTCTCGAGCGCGTCGAGGGGCATTGACGATGCAGCGCTTCACGCTTGCCCGCCACATGTCGCGCCGCCTCACGCTCTGCCGGCGCGTCGGCCCCTGCCCGGCCGAGACTCCGGTCCGGATCACGGTCCTCTTGCACGCGAGGGACGCCCGCGCCCTGCGTGAGGCCGTCCACGCGGTCTCGGATCCGAAGAACGCGGCCTACGGCCGCCACCTTTCCCCAGACGAAGTGCGCGACCTCGTCGCGCCCGGCACCCAGGACCTCGACGCCGTCCTCGCGTTCCTGCGCAACTCGGGCCTGCGCGTCGAGGGGGTCTCGGGAGCGCGGACGGCCGTACAGGCGAGCGGGCCGGCGGAGGCCGTCGCCCGTGCCTTCGACACCCCGCTCGGACTCTTCGCCCCGCCCGACGCCGTCGCGGCTGGCCGACGCCGCGCTTACGGGATCGAGCGCGACCCGACGATC
>JBAUSZ010000200.1:0-5155 GCA_049581965.1 Thermoanaerobaculia bacterium
GGTCGGGGCCGGCGGCTCGTCGATCCGGGCGCGGATCCGCGCGTTGTCGCCGAGCGTCACGACGCGCAGAGACACGGGCACGACCCCGTCTCCCACGGAGCCGATCTCCGCGGCGGCCGCCTTCGAGAGGTCCACGATGCGGCCCGCGACGAAAGGGCCGCGGTCGTTCACCTTCACGCGGACGGTCTTCCCGTTCTTCTCGTTCGTGACGTCGACGATCGTCCCGAGAGGGAGCGTGCGGTGCGCGGCCGAGACTTTCTCGGGCCGGAACGTCTCGCCGGAGGCCGTCGGCAGGCCGTCGAACTCCTTCCCGTACCAAGACGCGAGCCCGCGCTCGACGGCGCCGGGCGTCGGTGTCGGGGGGAGGTAGGTCGTGGCCTTCGGAGCGGACGAGCAGCCGGCAATGGAAAGTCCGAAGAGCACCAGGAAGATTTCTTCGAAAGTGAATCGGGTGCGGCACGGCCAGAGCTCGCGGGCGATGCCAGCGCGGCGGGCATCCGCTGCATTCACCTTCGAAGAAAAACCGCCTGGCCGTCGCCCCTGAGCCCGTTCGACAAGCCCCGCGCGCTTCTCAGCCCATTCGCGTTCAAGAAAAATCTTCTCTCCTCTGACCTTGTTCTCAGACCCGAACTTCCTCGTGCGTCTCGCCGGACGCCGCGACGGGGTTCGTCGCGAGGATGGGCTCGATCTCCGTGTCGAGAAACTCGTCCACCTGCTCCGGTGCGCGGCCGACGAACCGCGCCGGATCGGACGCCGCCTGGATCTCCGCGGGCGTGAGGCCGAAAGAGGAATCGGCCGCGATTCGGAAGAGAAGGTCGTTCTCGCTGCCCTCGTTTTTCATCCGGTCGCCAGCCGCCTGCGCGAGGACGCGGAGCTTTTCGTGGAGCGTCTGGCGGTCGCCACCCTTCTTGACGGCTGCCATGAGGACGTTCTCGGTCGCGAGGAACGGGAGCTCGGCGTCGAGGCGGCGGCGCACGACCCCTGGGTGAACGAGGAGACCGTCCGCGACGGAGTCCCAGAGGAGGAGGATCGCGTCGGCCGAGAGGAACGCCTCGGCGAGAGCGAGGCGCCGGTTCGCGGAGTCGTCGAGCGTGCGCTCGAACCACTGAGTCGCATGCGTCCAGTTGCCGTTGTCCGAGACCGAGAGGAGCCACCGCGCGAGGGCGTTCATCCGCTCGCACTTCATCGGATTGCGCTTGTAGGGCATGGCCGAGGAGCCGACCTGCTTCTTGCCGAACGGCTCCTCGACTTCCTTGAGGTGCTGGAGGAGCCTGATGTCGTTTGCGAACTTCGAGGCCGAGGCGGCGAGGCCCGAGAGCGCGGAGAGGACGAGCGCGTCCTGCTTGCGCGTGTAGGTCTGCCCGGAAATCAGCAGTCGGTCCGTGAAGCCGGCCTTTTCGGCGACGAGGCGGTCGAGGCTCTCGGCCTTGTCCGCGTCGCCGTCGAAGAGTGCGACGAAGGAGGCCTGGGTCCCGGTCGCCCCTTTGCAGCCCAGGAAGCGCAGCTCGTCGGCGCGCCTCACGAGCTCGCGGTGGTCGAGGGCGAGGTCCTGCAGCCAGAGGCAGGCGCGCTTTCCCACGGTCGTCGGCTGGGCGGCCTGAAAGTGCGTGAAGCCGAGGCAGGGGAGGTCGCGGTAGGCCCGCGCGAAGCGCGCGAGCCGACCCATGACGCGCACCGCGCGCCCCGCGAGGAGGCGGAGCGCCTCGCGCAGGAGGAGGAGGTCCGCATTGTCGCCCACGAAGGCCGACGTCGCTCCGAGGTGAAGGACGCCTTTGGCCGCGGGCGCCACGTCGCCGAGAGCGTGGAGGTGGGCCATCACGTCGTGCTTGGTCTCGCGCTCGTAGCGGTCGGCCGCCTCGAGCTCGGCGTCCGTCGGGACGAGGTGGGCCCGCAGCTCCTCGAGCGAGGCCTCGGGGATCGGAAGGCCGAGCTGCTTCTCGGCCTCGGCGAGCCAGAGCCAGAGACGCCGCCACGCCGTGAACTTGGACCGCGCCGAGAACAGGGACGACATGTCGGCCGAGGCGTAGCGCGTCGTGAGCGGGTTCTCCCAGCGGTCGGCGGGGGAAAGGGGCTCGCTCACGTTTCCTCGATCTCGTCGTCGGTCGGGAGGCGGAACTCCTTGATGTCGTCGTTGCCGCAGACGGCGCAGAATGCGGAGAGGATTCCCTTGCGCTCCTCGTATTCGAAGCTGTAGCAGGGCGTGTCGCAGTTCAGGCAGACGACGAAGGCGACCTCTTCCATGCGATCTCCGCGATGGCCTTCAGGTTAGCATCTCCGGGCGGCCCCGGGCCGCCACCCTGATGACGCTTTCCATCGACTCCGAAATCGGCCGCCTCCGATCGGTCCTCGTTCACGAACCGGGTCGGGAGATCGACCGGATGGTGCCGTCGATGATGCAGGACCTCCTCTTCGACGACATCCTCTTCGGCGCTCGCGCCCGCGAGGAGCACCGGCGCTTCCGCCAGGTGCTCCGCTTCGTGGCGGACGAGGTTCTCGAGGCGCGGGACCTCCTCGAGGAAGTCCTGCAGGACCCCGCGGCCCGCAACACGGTCCTGAGCGAGCTGGCCGGGCTCCTCGCCTGGCCCCCGGCGGTTCTCGTCGCCCTGAACGACCTGCCGGCCGACCGCCTCGCGGCGGGTCTCATCGAGGGGATCGACCGGCCCCGGCCGGAGATCACCGGCTCTCTCGACTCTCTCTACCTCCTGCCTCCGGTCCCGAACTGGTTCTTCCAGCGGGATCCGGCCGTCGTCCTCGGGGATCGGGTCATCCGGAGCGCGATGGCCACCCGCGCCCGCTGGCGCGAGCCGCTGCTGTCGGGAGCGATCTTCGCTTTCCACCCGCGCTTCGGCCGGCGAGAGAATGCCTTCTGGTTCCGCGAGTTCGCGGCCGACGAGACGAGCCTCTCGTGGGCGCGCATGCGGCCGACTCTCGAGGGGGGCGACGTCCTCGTGCTGTCCGACGAGACGCTCGTGATCGGCTACTCGGAGCGCACCGAGAAGATCACGATCGAGCGCCTCGCCGAGGCGCTCCGCCGCGAGGGGTCACCCGCCAAGCGCATCCTCGTGGTCGCGATCCCGCCGCAACGCGCGACGATGCACCTCGACACGATCTTCACGCGCCTCTCGGAGGGCGAGTGCCTCTGCTACGGGCCGATGATCCTCGCCGGTGGGGCCGAGGAGGTGGACGTTTACGAGGCCGACCTCACGGGGCGCGAGGTCTCCTGGACGACCCGCGACGACCTTCTCTCGGCCCTGCGCGCCCACGGGATCGAGCTCGAGCCGATCCTCTGCGGCGGCGCCGATCCGATCGACCAGCAGCGCGAGCAGTGGACGGACGGCGCGAACCTCCTCGCGCTCGCCCCGGGCCTCGTGCTCGGGTACGACCGCAATACCCGGACGGCCGACGAGCTCTCGCGCCACGGGTACGCGATCCTCTCCGACGACGACCTCCTCCTCGGGCGGGCGACGCTCGAGCGCAAGAAACGGGTCAAACAGGCCATCCTCGTGTCGGCGCCCGAGCTCTCCCGCGCCCGGGGGGGACCCCGCTGCATGACGATGCCGCTCGCACGCGACCCGGTGTGAGAATGGAAAGCCGATGGCACGAAAAGACCTGATCTCGATCCACGATCTCTCGCCCGCCGAAACCGTCGCGCTCCTCGCGCGCGCCGCGGACATCAAGGCCCGCCCGCACGATTACCGCGCGGCGCTCGCCGGGAAGATCCTCGCGATGATCTTCGAGAAGTCCTCGACGCGGACACGCGTCTCGTTCGAGGCCGGGATGACGCAGCTCGGCGGGGCGGCGCAATTTCTCTCCTCCCGGGACATCCAGCTCGGCCGGGGCGAGCCCGTCTCGGACACCGCGCGCGTCCTGTCCCGCTATGTGAACGGCATCATGGCGCGGACGTTCGCGCATCAGACCGTGCTCGACCTCGCGCGCGACGCCTCGATTCCGGTGATCAACGGCCTGACGGACCTCCTCCACCCCTGCCAGGCGCTCACGGACTACTTCACGATGTCGGAAAGGTTCGGGAGCCTGAGGGGCCTCAAGCTCGCGTACGTCGGCGACGGCAACAACATGGCGCACTCGCTCATGTACGGGGGGCCCAAGTGCGGAGTGGACGTGGCCGTCGCGACGCCCGCCGGCTACGAGCCCGACGCCCAGGTCGCCGCGAACGCGAAGGCCGACGCGACCGCCGCCGGGACGAAGCTCGTCGTGACGACGTCGAAGGAGGAGGCCGTCGCGGGCGCGCACGTCGTCTATACGGACGTCTGGGCCTCGATGGGGCAGGAAGGGGACCAGGAGCGCCGCGTGAGGGACTTCGCCGGCTGGACCGTTTCGAACGCCCTCATGGCCCTCGCACACAAGGACGCGATCTTCATGCACTGCCTCCCCGCGCATCGGGGCGAGGAGGTCGCAGCGGAAGTCTGCGACGGCCCTCGTTCGGTCATTTACGACGAGGCCGAGAACCGCCTCCATGTCCAGAAGGCGATTCTCGTCTCGTTGATGGGCGCGCCCTGAGCCGTCGCTCCTCGTTCCTCGCGGCCTGCGGCCTTGCCGGTTTCGTTCTTTCGGCGGCGTGCCGCCGAGCCACCGCGCCCGGGCCACCGGGTGCGCAACCGGACGATCGGGCCGTCGTGACCCTCGAGCGGGTGACGGGGCGGGCCGAGGCCTCAGCGAAGTCGGCCGTGGCCGCGACGCTCACGCGCGGGACGGCCGTGAGGATCCGGGAGACGAAGGGCGACGCCCTGCGGGTGTCCGCTCCGGTCGGCGATGTCTGGGTACCTGCGGGCGGCGTGGAACGGACCGTCGACCGCGAGGCCCGCGAGGCACGCGCCGAAGCCGTCAAGAGCTTCGCCGTGCAGCCCGCCCGGGCGGTCGAGCCGTGTCCGATTCTCCTCGCTCCGGACTACGGCGCGGCGCGGTGGGGGACGCTCGAGGACGGGGACGACGTGGACGTGATCCTCGCGGACCACGACTTTTTCGGCGTCCGCCTCGCGGGCGGGATGCTCGCGTTCGTGCCGGCCCGATCGGTCCGGCTCCTGCCGTCCGCCGTCGCCTCGACGCCGGGCGGCCCGCCGGGCAAGGGGGTCGCACCCGAGGTTCAGGCGCTCGGGGTTCCGGATCGTGAGACGCGCCCGACGCCGCGGCCCACGGC
>JBAUSZ010000201.1:0-2572 GCA_049581965.1 Thermoanaerobaculia bacterium
CGAACAGCGCGGCGAGGGCGAGGCCCCACCACTGGTCCCAGCGGAAGAGGCCCCGGACCGACCGGAAGACGGGGAGGGGACCGAGAAGCGCCCAGGGACCGGGCGCGACGGGAACCCCCGCGAAACGGATCGTCGGCCCGAGGGCGAAGAGCAGGCTCGCGGCGGAAAGGACGCCCCAGAGGCCGAATCCCGACTCGGGCGCGCCGAGGCGAGACCCGGCGCTCGCCGGCCGGAGGACCGCGCAGAACCCGAGGGCGAAGAGAGCGGCGAGCGTCGGAAAGAGAGCCGCGCTCCCGCCGGGGAACGATGGGCCGAATCGCTCGAGAAACGTTCCGACGGGCCCGGTGAAGGCGCCCGCGTGAAGGAGAGAGAGCACGTCGGCCGACTGTCCCTCCATCAGGTTGCGCGAGACGCGGGCGTCGAAGTCCCGCTCGAGGCGGAAGAACGGAAGATGGACGAGGACGAGCGGGACGGCCGCGAGGAGGCCCGCGCCGGCGACGGCGGGCAGGCGCCGCCATCGGTCGCCGGCTCCGAACGCGGCCGCGGTCAGGACGAGCGCCGCGACGAGAGCGCCCATCAGGAGGCCGTAAAGGCTGCCGAAGCCGAGCGCGAGCCATGCGGCGGCGAAGAGGGGGAGCGCCCGGCGCCGGCCGTCCAGCGCATCCAGGCCGAAGGCGAGCGCGAGGGGCACGAGCCCCGCCCAGAGGATCGAAAGGACACCGAGGTTGTTCATCCGCGCCGGCCCCCAGGCGAAGAGAACGGCGCCGAGAAGCGCGGGCAGGCCCGGGCCGGCGAGGCGGGAGAAGAGGGCGCCGGCCGAGAACAGGGCCGCGGCGCAGGCGAACCAGAGCGCGACGTTGTATCCCGCGGCTGGCGCGGCCGCGAGGCGCGCCCACGGGTAACCGACGAGGGCCGGAAGGAGAAAGGGTTCGCCCATGGCCCACGCGTCGGGATAGGGAGCGAAGACCCGGTCGTCGCGGGAGGCGTAGTCGCCGCGATCGAAGCGGCTCCAGGCGCGCGAGAGGAGCGAGGTGACGAGAAGCGGGTCGCCGTTCAGGCAGGCGGGCGTCGTCACCTCGCAGGGGATCCGCGAAAGCGGGGACCTCGCCGCGCCGCCAAGGACGAGCAGCGGCGCGAGAAGGGCGACGGCGGCGAGGAGCGCGGGGAAGCGCCGGGCCGCGAACGCCTCGAAGGGGGTCCTTAGAGCGGCTGCCGCCGCGGGGCTCATGGGGCTCAGTATCCCGCGTCGCGTCGAGCGGCCCACTCCCGGCCGCAATCGCGGTTTAATCCGGGTCATGGGATGTGCCCGCGCCCTTCTCGCCGCTCTCGTGGCGACGCTCCCGGCGGCCGCGCAGATCCTGCCCGTCGAGGCCGTCCCCGGCCAGGCGGTCCTCAAAGATTTCCGCTTCGCCCGCGGCGAAACGCTGCCGGAGCTGAGGGTCCGGTACGTCACGCTCGGCCGAAAGCTCGATGACGGTCGAGGAAAGACCGCGAACGCCGTGCTCGTCCTCCACGGTACGGGCGGCTCCTCGGCGCAGTTCCTCGGGCCCTCGTTCGCGGGCGTCCTCTTCGGACCCGGACAGGCGCTCGACGCGTCCCGTTTCTACGTCGTGATCCCCGACGGGATCGGGCACGGCGGCTCTTCGAAGCCGAGCGACGTCCTGAGGGCGAAGTTCCCGCATTACACCTACGACGACATGGTCCGCGCGCAACACCGGCTCCTGACGGAGATCCTCGGCGTGACGCACCTGCGCCTCGTGATCGGCACCTCGATGGGCGGGATGCACGCGTGGCTGTGGGGGGAGACGCACCCGGACTTCATGGATGCGCTCCTGCCCCTCGCGAGCCTTCCGGCACCGATCGCGGGGCGGAACCGGATGTGGCGCAAGATGGCGATGGACCTCATCCGCGGAGATCCGGAGTGGAAGGGCGGCGACTACGCCGCGCAGCCCCGCGGCCTCAAGGGCGCTCTCTCGCTGCTCCTGACCGTCTCGGGCAGCCCGCTCCAGTGGATGCAGCAGGCGCCCGACCGCGTGTCCGCCGACGCCGCCGTGGAGAAATACATGGCGGAACGCCTCGCGAAGACGGACGCAAACGACCTCCTCTGGGCGCTCGACGCCTCTCGCGACTACGACCCGTGGCCCGCCCTCGAAAAGATCCAGGCGCACCTCCTCGCCCTCAACTTCGCCGACGACGCGATCAACCCGCCGGAGCTCGGGATCCTCGAAAAGGGCGTCGCGCGCGTGAAGAACGGGCAGGCGGTCGTCTTCCCGCTCTCCGAAAAGACGCGCGGCCACCAGACGCACACGCTCGCGGACCTCTGGAAGACGTACCTCGTCGATCTCCTCGTCCGGTCGCGGCCCTGAGGGGCTATCCCAGCGCGCGCGTGAGGCGCGCGGCGCCCTCGGCGAAAACGTCGGGCGGCGGGAGGAGGCTCAGGACGAGCCAGGCCTCCGTCGGAAACTCGTAGAAGTACCCCGGGTGAACGAGGACATCGTGTGACTCGAGGAGGTCGAGGACGATGTCCTCCTCGGAGCGCAGAGCCGGGACGCGCAGGCACGCGGCCCAGCCC
>JBAUSZ010000202.1:0-1771 GCA_049581965.1 Thermoanaerobaculia bacterium
GAGGGACGCTGCCGCTGCGCCGGCGGAGAGGTCCGCCGTGAGAACGGGCGAGCGCGCGCCGTCCGAACGGCGCGGCGGCTCCCGGAGGAGACGCATGACCTCCGACCCGATCCGCGAGAACACCGGCGCGGCGACGTCGCCGCCGTAGGTTTGCCCGTGCGGCTCGTCCACGACGACCGCGATGACGGCCCGCGGTTTCTCCGCCGGCGCGAAACCGATGAACGACGCGACGTACCGGTCCTTCGAGTACCCGGCACCCGGCACGGCCTTCTGCGCGGTGCCCGTCTTGCCGGCGGCCGAATAGCCTGGAATGGCGGCGGCTTTCCCGGTTCCCATCTCGACGACCCTCGCGAGGAGGCGTCGCATCTGTCGTGCCGTCCCCTCGCCGAGGATGCGCCTGGGTTCCGGTCTCGGCATGCTCCGGAACTCGGCAGACCCGCTCCGTTTCACGCTCTCCACGACGTGGACGGTCGGGAGGAAACCGCCGTTCGCGATCGCCGCGTACGCGCGCCCCATCTGGAGGACCGTGACACCGATCTCCTGGCCGAAGGCCATCGTCGGGAGGGAGAGCGCGCTCCACTGACTCGTGTCCCTCACGAGGCCGGCCGTCTCGCCTTCCAGCTCGACACCGGTCTTCTGCCCGAAGCCGAAGCTCCGCACGGCTTTGTAGAAGGGTCCGCGTCCGAGCCCGAGCGCGACGTGCGCGATCCCGATGTTCGAGGAGTGCGCGAGGACGTCTCCGATCGTGAGCGCGCTCCAGGCCTTTCCGGCGTGCTCGTGGATCGTCGTGGAGCCGATCGTGAGCGTCCCGCCGCCGCAGTCGATCGGATCGTTCAGCCCGATCGTCCCGCCGTCGAGCGCCGCGCCCGCCGCGACGATCTTGAACGTCGAGCCGGGCTCGTAGGCGTCCGTGAGGGGCCGGCACTTGCGCGCTTCGGCCTCGGCCTCGCTGAAGCGGTTCGGGTCGAAGGACGGCCAGGAGGCGAGCGCGAGGATCGCACCGGTGTCGGGATCGAGCACGATCGCCGAGGCGCTTTTCGGGCGCGTCTCGGCCGCGACGCGCCGCAGCTCGCGCTCGACCGCGTGCTGGATTGCGGCGCGCAGCGTCAGCCTGAGCGACGACCCCTGAATGCCTTCGGAGGGAGCGTCGCCGCCATCGCGGGAGCGAACGGCGTACGGACGCTGGGCCGCGTCCTTCTGGAGGGTGACGCGCGCGGGCCGGCCGCGCACGTCGGAGTCGTACCGGTACTCGAGGCCCCCGAGTCCCTGGTTGTCCGTCCCGACGTACCCGAGGACGGCAGCGGCGAGCGGCCCCTCGGGGTAGCGGCGCGTGGACTCGGGCACGAGGGCGACGCCCGGCACCCGCTTCTGGGCCACGAGCGCGCGCACGCGGTCCGCGGCTCCGTTCGGGACCTGGCGGCTGAGCCACACGAACTCGTGGTCGACGCTCGCGAGGTTCTCCCGGAGAACCCGGACCGAAACCTTGAGGATCGGCGCGAGGAGCGCGGCCTCGCGCGCGGCGTCCGCCACGTCGGCCGGGATCGCGAAAACGGAGTCCGCCCGGGCATTGACGGCGAGAGGCTTGCCGTCGGCGTCCTCGATCGTGCCCCGCCGTGGCGCGAGCTCCACCGTGCGCTCTTGCTGCCGGCGGGCGCGGCGTACGAACTCGTCCTTGCGGACGACCTGCAGATCGACGAGCCGCAGGAACAGGAGGAGGATCCACAGACCGGCGAAGCCCAGGAGCACGTACGCCCGGCGGGAAGGATCGGGG
>JBAUSZ010000203.1:0-9821 GCA_049581965.1 Thermoanaerobaculia bacterium
TCGCCGCCCTTCGGAAAAGGGGAAGAAGAAGGAGATTTCTGCTTGCTCGTGATTCCTCATGTTAGAACGGCGAACTGAGAAGCAGGACGGAACGGTGTTTTTCTTAGAAGGTGAATGGGCCAGCGCATCGGAATCGCATCGCCTCGTCCTCATGGAACGCCCTCACTCACCCTTCGGAGAAAGGCGCCGGGGCGGGATGGCAGACGCCAACAGGCGCAGCACCGGCTTTGCGGCTGCACCTCTCTTCTTTCTCAGCAGCATTCTCTTTCTCTTCTTTCTTTCCTCCTGCACGACCATTCCCGCCTCGCTCCGCGTGTCACCCCCGGACGCGCCCCTCGCCCGCCGCGTCGCGAGGCTCGTGGCACGCAGCGGGGCGCACATGGGGATCGTCGCCCTCCACGTCGAGAGCGGGCGGCGCCTCGAGATCAACGCAGACGAATCGTTCGAGGCCGCGAGCGTCATCAAGATCGCCCTCCTCGCCGAGGCCGCCGCGCGGGAGGCCGAGGGAACGTTCGACCTCACGGACCGCTGGAAGCTCACGGCGAAAAGTGTCGCCGCGGGCTCCGGGATGCTCGACGAGTTCGACCCCGGCCTGACGCCGACGAACCGCGACCTCCTGTCGCTCATGATCGCGGTCTCGGACAACACGGCGACGAACCGGTTCATCGACCTCTTCGGGCGGGAGGCCGTGAACGCGCGCATGGCGAGGCTCGGACTCGCGGGCATCAGGCTCGTCGGCCGCATCCCGGACCACGGCCAGGAGCCCGGGAAGTGGGAGCCGTTCGGCGTCATGACGCCGCGCGACACCGCGGAGTTCTACCGCCGCGTCGCGACGCGCACGCTGATCGGCCCGGCCTCGGACCGTCTCGTGGCGAAGCTCCTCGCCGGGCAGCACACGCGGGACCGTCTCCCGCGTCTGCTTCTCGACGCCAAGGGCACGGACTGGGCGGGCAAGACGGGCACCTACGGCAGCGTGCGGAACGACTCGGGCATCCTCACGACCCCGAAGGGCCGCTTCGTTCTCGTCGCGTTCGCGGACCGCATCCCGGACCAGAAGGGGGCCACGGCCCAGGCGACACGCGCGATGGGCGACATCGCGGCCGCCATCGTGAACGAGTGGTCCGCCGCGCTCCCCGACGTCGCGCTCCCTCCCGAGCCGCCCGCCCCGCTCACCCTCCGCCCCGCCGTCCCGCGCATGGAGACGACGCTGGCCGAGGCGCGCGCGAGCGCCGTGCCCTCGAACCTCGTCCGCGTGTTCCGCGAGACGGACCGGCGCTTCTGGGACGCGTGGAAGCTCGCGGGCGGAGACGAGCGGGACGCCTGCCTCATCCCGATGCCGAACACGTGGTGGGAGGGCTTCCGCCCGTGGAAGATCGAGCCCGTCTCCGCGCTCATCCTCCACCACACGTCGCAGGCCACGGACGAGGAGTGCATCGCCCTCTTTGAGAAGCCCGAGAGCCGCGTCTCCTCGCACTTCCTCGTCGGGAAGGGCGGACGCCTCTATCAGTTCGTCTCTCTCGAGCACCGGGCCTGGCACGCGGGGCCGTCGCTCCTCCACGGCCGCATGGCGCTCAACCGGACGTCGGTCGGCGTCGAGATCACGGGCGACGGGAACCTCGTCCCGTTCACGCCCGCGCAGCTCGAGACGGTCGTCCGGCTCGTGGGCGTCCTCACCGCGATGTTCGACATTCCCGCGCCGTGGATCGCGGGCCACCAGCACATCGCCCCCGACCGCAAGGACGATCCCGGCGCCCTGTTCCCATGGAACGAAGTCGTCCGGCGGGGTCTCGAGCTGGCCGGCAGCCTGCGGAAAGAGGGCCTCCCGAAGGAGGATTGATCCTTCGACGGTTTTCGATAGGATTCGCCCGCCAAGTATGTCCAGCCGGCTGTCACGTCTCGACGAGGCCGAGACCCTGCGTGGCCTCGTACGCGATCTCCGTGAGGGGATCTACGTCGCCGACCGTTCCGGAAACGTCCTCGACGCGAATCCCGCGTTCCTCGAGATGTTCGGGGTGGCTTCGCTCAAAGAACTGCGGATGCACTGGGCCTCCGGGCTCGCCGTGGACGCCGCGCGGAGGAAGACCGCCCTCGAGACCCTCCACCGCGAGGGCGCGATCCGGGATTTCGAGATGGAGATCCGGCGAGTCGGCGGCGAGCCGCGCACGGTGATCGACTCGGCCACCCGCGCGCGGGATCCCCGGACGGGCGAGACCTTCACCCACGGCATCCTGGTCGACATCACCGACCGCAAGCGCCTCGAGCAGCGCCTCCTCGACCAGAGCCTCCGCGACCCGCTCACCGGATGCTTCAACCGCCGCTTCCTCCACGAGTTCGAGCGGCGCCACGAAGGTTCCGCGCAGCCGTCGCTCCTGGAAACGTGGGGCTGCATCATGGTCGACCTCGACTACTTCAAGCAGTACAACGACGAGTTCGGACACGAGGCGGGCGACGCCGTCCTGAATCGCATCGCGCGCTTTCTCATGCGCGAGACGCGCGCCGAGGAGTCGGTCGTGCGCATGGGCGGCGACGAGTTCCTCCTCCTCCTCGACGGCGCCGACGCGACCGCCACGGATTTCGCGGCGCGCAGACTCCAGGTCACCGCCGACCGCGAGCTCATCGTCCCGTTCTCGACGGGCTGGGCCGCGCGGGAGGAGGGCGAGACCCTCGAGAAGACGATCGCGCGGGCCGACCAGCGCCTCCTGAAGTCCCGCGGACAGTCGCGCTCGGGCCAGCGGCCGCGGCTCGTGATGCCGGCCTAGTGTCCGGGAAGCCCGCCACGCGGGTTTCCCCGGCCCTTCCGCTCGGCCGCCCCGCGACCTGCGCCCCCTAGGCCGGAACGACTCCCAGGCCCGGGCCGTCCGGCATCCGCCAGACGCCTTTCTCGATCCGAAGCCCCCGGAAGGGGTCCTTCGCGAGGAGGAGGTTTCCGTCGAGGTCCAGCCAGTCGAAGAGCGGCCCGAGGGCGAGACCCGCCGCGATGCCAACCGAGGACTCGATCATGCAGCCGCACATCGTCTTGAGTCCGACGGCCCGGGCGACGACGATCTGCTCCCAGGACCGCGTGATCCCGCCCGCCTTCGCGAGCTTCACGACGACGCCGTCGAAAAGACCGGCCTTCTTCGCGACGTCCGACGCGCTCAGAACGCCCTCGTCCCCGAGCACCGGGTACGACGCGAGGCCCTTCAGCTTCGCCATCTCCGCGTCCTGCGCGGCGGGCATGGGCTGTTCGAGGTAGAGAGGCCTGACACCGTTCAGCCAGACGATCTTCTTCCTCGCTTCCTCGACGGTCGTCCAGCCCTCGTTCGCATCCACCGTGATCGGCTTGTCCGTCACCGAGCGGATCGCCGCGATGTTCTCCTCGTCGTTCGCGAGTCCGATCTTGATCTTGAGCTTCGGGAACGCCGCGGCCTCTCGCGTCTTCTGTTTCATGACCTCGGCCGAGTCGATCCCGATCGAGAACGTCGTGACGGGCATCCCGTGTGCGGGCACGCCGAGAAGCTCGTGGACCGGCCGCCCGAGCTTCTTGCCTTTCCAGTCCCAGAGGGCCATGTCGAGAGCCGCGACGACCTCGTGGTCGTTCCCGGCCGCGGCTTCGGCCTTCTCGAGCCAGGTCAGGTGGTCCCACGGCGAGAGACCGGCCACCGCCTTCTCGACGCGCGCGAACGCGGTCTCGGACGTCTCCCAGCTTTGGCTCCACCGCTTGTTCGCGGCGGCCTCGCCGTAGCCCGTCACGCCGTCGGCGGTGACCGTCAGGAGTCCGTTCTTCTTCTCGTCGGACGAGCCACGCGCGATCGTCCACGTGTGCGCGAGCTTCAGGACGAGGGGGCGGTAGGCGAGGGAGACCGGGGCTGTCGACGGACGGGAGGGGCTTTCTGCGAAAAGAGCCTGCGGCAGGGCGGAGGAGGCTGCGGCGGCGGCGGACGAGAACAGGAGACCGCGGCGAGAGAGGGAGGGAAAGGCGGACTGCGTCATGGCCGGATTATGGTGGAATCCGCGGATGCTCCACGAACAGAAGGCCCGCCGCCCGACGCCGAGGCGCGGCTCGATCGCCGCGGCCTTTCTCGCGCTTCTTTCATTCGAAGAGGTCTCCCTCTCGGCGTCTCCCGCCGCTTCGCCCTCGAAGCAGACGGCAGCCGTCGTCGTCGCGGCCGTGCAGGACCTCTTCGTCCGCCCCGACGAAACGGCGGGCGTGGACGACCAGGCCGTCCTCGGCGACCGCCTGACCGTCCTCGAAGATGCGGCGGGCTTCGCGAAGGTCCGGACGGCCGCCGGCGAGGTCGCCTGGATCCCCGAGCGCGCCATCCGCCGCGGCGAGGCGCCGAAGGCGCCCGGTACGAAGGTCGCGCGCGTGACGTCCAACTTCGGGCACGTCTACGCGAGCCCGTCCTTTTCGGCCGCCCGCCCACTTCTCAGCGCGCCGGTAGGGGCCACGCTGGTGATTGAAGATTTCTTAGAAGGTGAACCCGGCAGGCCGGACGGCGGGAGCGCGTCGACCGACGCCTCCTCATGGGTGAAAACGCGCCTGCCGGATGGGCGCAACGGTTACATCGCTGCGCCAGACGTTTTCCTCTTACCCTTCTCGGAAAATTCTTCTCCCTCTCTTCCTCTCAAATCCCCCTCGTCCTGGATCGCGTTCGGCAAGAGATTTCTCGGAGCGCCGTACACGTGGGGCGGGGCGACGCCGCTCGGATTCGACTGCTCGGGGCTAGTCGCCCGGATCTTCTCCGAGCACGGCGTCACCCTGAAGAGGAACAGCTACGAGCAGGCCTTCCAGGACCCGCAACTCGTCGCCGTCGCCTTCGAGAACCTCCGGCCCGGCGACCTCCTCTTCTTCGGCACCGAGGACAAGATCGATCACGAAGCGATGTGGCTGGGCGACGGGACCGTCCTGCAGTCCACGCGCCACGGCGTGCCGGGCGTCCAGATCACGCCTTACGACAGTCCATTCCTGAAACCTCTCTTCCGTTGTGCGAGGCGGTTGAAGAGAATTTTCTTAGAAGGTGAAGAGGGGCCGAAGCTCACGGAGACGAAGGTGCGTGTCCTGCAGCGCTCCCTCGACGTCATGGCGGACGGCAGTGGGGCTCGATTCGGCATCTACTTCAAGGATCTGGCGACCGGCCAGACCCTTTCTAAGAACTCTTCGGTCTCCTTCCACGCCGCCTCCACGATGAAGACCCCCGTCCTCCTCGAGATCCTCCGGCGCGTGGACGCGGGAACGCTGAAGCTCACGGACGAGCTGCCGGTGAGGAACGAGTTCCGGGGCCTCCTCGACGGCTCGCCGTTCTCGATCGGCCTCGAGGACGGCGACGGTCCGACGGCCGCGCGGCTCGGGAAGACGGCGAGCGTCGAGTTCCTCGCGATGGAGATGATCGTCCGCTCGTCGAACCTCGCGACGGACATCCTTCTCTCGTTCGTCGGGCCCGAGAAGGTCCAGAGGTTCACGGACGATCTTGGGGCTCCAACCGTGAAGGTGCGCCGGTGCGTCGAGGACACCAAGGCGTTCGAAAAAGGCCTGAACAACGAAACCGACGCGGCCGGGATGGGCGCGGTCATGGAGGCGGTCGTCCGCACGCCGAAGCTCTCCGCTGCCGCGAAGGCGAAGGCCTGGGAGATCCTCGCCGGTCAGACGTTCAACGAGGAGATCCCGGCGGGCCTCCACCCGCAGTCCGGGGCCGTCGTCGCCCACAAGACGGGCTCGACCTCCTCCGTCGAGCACGACGCGGGGATCGTTCGCCTGCCGGACGGGCGCGAGTACGTCCTCGTTCTCCTCGCGAACGACTTCGGGGCGAACGAGGAGGGCCGCAAGAGAGTGATCGCCGCCGCGAAGAGGATGTCGCGCGCCGTCTGGGAGGCGATGGTCGCTCCGTGAAGCGCGGCGTCGTCCCCGCCCTCCTCGTCATCTACGTCGTCTGGGGTTCCACGTACCTCGCGATCCGCTGGGGGCTCGAGACGATCCCGCCCTTCACGATGGCCTCGGGCCGGTATCTCGTCGCGGGAGGCCTCCTCCTCGCTTGGGTGAAGCGCCGTGGTGCGCCGCGCGTGGCGATCCGCGACCTCGGGCCAGCCTTTCTGACGGGCGGCCTCATGCTCCTCTGCGGGAACGGCGGCGTCGTGTGGGCCGAGCAGCGGATCGCGTCCGGGCTCGCGGCCCTCATCGTCGCGGTCGAGCCCCTCTTCATCGTCCTCCTGCAGGCGACGCTGCCGCACGAACGGCGCCGGCCTTCGGGGCGCGCCTTCGTGGGCGTCGCGCTTGGCGTTCTCGGCGTCGTTCTCCTCGTCGGCCCGGTGCGCCCCGGGGGCGAACGCGTCGACCCCTGGGGCGCCGCGGCCGTCCTCTTCGCGGCCTTCTCGTGGGCGCTGGGCTCACTCCTCTCGCGGAACTTCGCGCCGCCTGCCTCGCCTCTGCAGGCCACCGCCCTCCAGATGCTCGCGGGCGGCGTTCTCCTCGGTTGCGCGTCCGGCGCCGCGGGCGAGTGGACACGGTTCTCGCCCGCTCTCGTCTCGGGCCGCTCGCTCGCGGCCGTCGCCTACCTGGTCGTCTTCGGCTCGCTCGTCGCCTTCACGGCATACGTCTGGCTCCTGCGCGCCGCCTCCCCCGCCCTCGTCTCGACGTACGCGTTCGTGAACCCGGTGGTCGCCGTGTTCCTCGGCTGGCTCCTCGCCCGCGAGGAGGTCGGCGCGCGCACGCTCGTCGCGGCCGCCGTCATCGTCGGGGCCGTCGTCCTCATCACGCTCGCCGAGACGCGCCGGCGCCCGACTTGAGAGAGAATCTCCGGACCACTAAAGGAGGACACATGAAACGGGCCCTTTCGATCGTTCTGCTCATCTGCGTCGCGTTCACCACGGGCGTCGCTCTTGCCGCCGACCCGCCGAAAGCCGGCGGCGTCAAGAGCCTCGATGAGGCGTGGACCAAGGCGGTCCTCGCGGGAGACGCCGCGGCCCTCGCGGCGCTCTACGCGGACGACGCCGTTCTCGCCATGCCCGGGGCGCCGGCCGCCCGCGGCAACAAGGCCATCGGCGAGGCGCTTGCGGCCTGGCTGAAGGACGTCAAGGTCACGGACTTCGCCCTTTCGAGCAGCCACTACCGGACGGCGGGCCACCTCTCGGCGGGATGGGGCAACTACAAGATGACGACCGTTCCGAAGGCGGGAGGCGCGCCGACGACCGAGACCGGCACGTACTGCGGTGTCGCCGTCGAGAAGGACGGCGTTTGGAAGTACGTCTCGGACAACGCGGCGCCCGATCCCGCGCCCGCGAAGAAGTAACCCCTACTCGATCGCTTCGCCGCTCCGCGCCTTCGCGAGGTGCGGGGCGGCGCCGTCGGGCCACGAGAGCGAGCCCCGCGCCTGCGAGGCGAGTTTGCCGTCCGCCCCGAAGAACATCGTCTCGTTCGGACGCTTCGAGTTGAGCTTCGTCGTCGCGTCGCCCGACGCGTCGATCACGAGCGTCCTCGGAAACGGCGGGACGAGGTTCTTTTCCTTCAGCCACGCATCCAGCGTCGCGAAGTCCTTGTCGTGCGCGATGAGGACGAACTCGACGCCCGGGTCGTCCTTGAGCGCCTCCTGCTGGAGGAAGATCCCGGCGAGCTCGTCCGCCGCTCCGGGTGCCGCCGTCGAGAAGAAGTGCAGGACGAGCGCGTGGCCGGGCTTGCCGACGAGGTTGCGGCTCTTGCCGTCGCGCGTCTCGACGACCAGGCGACCGCCCGCGTCGAGGTTCAGGATCCCGTGGTCGTGATCCGGGTGCGTCGCCGGTGTGAGCGAAAGCCAGTAGGCGTACGCCATCGCCACGGCCATGCAGGCTCCGGCGACCAGAAGGACGGTGCGTCGGCGGGAAGGCGTCATCGGGTGCTCCCGTCGTCCGCCTCGGGGCGGACGTCCGCTTCGGTCTCGACGAAAAACCGCTTCAGGTTCGCGAACTCGGCCCGGAAAGACGTGTCGAGCCGGAAAAACAGGGCCTTCTTTCCGGTCACGCGAAGGTCCACCGCACAGGGAAACCACAGGCCCCCGCCCGCGGGCTGGCCCGTGTATGAGACGCCCGCCTCCTTCACGTTCGCCGCGAGGCCGCCCGCGACTTTCACGGAGCGCGTGAGGCGTGCCTCCACGGAACGGACCTGAAAGGTGGAGGCGTCGATCACGGCGCGGCCCTCGAGCGCGTCGAGGGCACGGTCCCCAAGGCTCTTCGGCGGGGGCGGATTCGGGCCGGGCGAAAAGTCGAGGACGTAGGCGGGACGCCCTTCGATGACCTGTTCTCCCACGATCCGGATCGTATACCGCCCGATGAGCTCCGACAGGCGCCGCGAGCCGACCAGCGGGTCGTCCTCGTCCCCTGCGATGCGCGGCGGCGCCTTCGCCTGCTCGGCCGCTTTCTGCTCGACGCGACGTCTTCTGCCCTTCGCGTCCCCGGCCGCGGCCTTCCTCTTCTCATCGTCGGTCGCGGGCCGGCCGTCCACCTCGACGAGCTCACGCGAGCTTTCCGCGCCATTCTCGCCCGCCAGGACGTAAAAAAGGCGCGTCTCGGCCTCCCGGGGCCGTCCCTTCGCGTCCCAGGAGATCCGCACCTCGCGCTGGTCGAACGTCGCGCCTTCGAAGGCCGACTCGACGCGCCGCTGGCTCCTGACGACCCGCCGGATCAGCTCCAGCGGGTCGATGGCGGAGACATCGGAAGCGGCGGCGAGAGGCCCGGCCCAGAGTGCGAGCGCGATCCCTGCGGCACGCGCGGGACGGAGAATCCCCATCGCAAGACTATACGGCGGCCGTCGCGGGCCCGATTCGGTACCATCGGGGGACCAGGAGAGCGGGATGCGCGTCATTGTCGCCGGCGGGACCGGCTTCATCGGCCCGAAGCTGTGCGAACGTCTCGTCGCGAGGGGTCACGACGTCGTCGCGCTCACGCGCGACGCCTCGCGCTCACGCGACCACGTGCACCCGAAGGTGCGTGTCGCATCCTGGGCCGAGGGCGCGGCGTGGGAGGGATTCGTCGACGGCGCCGGGGCGCTCGTGAACCTCGCGGGCGAGACGATCGCGCAACGCTGGACCGCTTCCGCCAAGGATCGCATCGCGACGAGCCGTCTTCAGGCCGCGGCCCGCCTGCGCGCGGCGGTCGACAAGGCCGCGCAGAAGCCCGGCGTCCTCGTGAACGCGTCGGCGGTCGGGTTCTACGGCCCGCATGGCGACGAGATCCTCGCCGAGGACGCGCCCGCGGGAAACGACTTCCTCGCGAGGCTCTGCGTGGATTGGGAAGCGGCCGCGCGTTCCCTCGAGCCGCTCGGCCTGAGGGTCGTCATGCTCCGGACGGGCATCGTCCTCGGGGCCGGGGGCGGCGCCCTCGCGAAGATGCTTCCGCCGTTCAAGGCGTTCGCGGGCGGCCCGCTCGGGACCGGGAAGCAGTGGATGTCGTGGATTCACGAGGGCGATCTCGTCGAGCTCTTCGTTTTCGCGATCGAGAACCCCGCCGTCTCGGGGCCCCTGAACGCGACGGCGCCGAATCCCGTCACGATGCGGGATTTCGCGACCGCGCTCGGGCGCGCCCTCCACCGCCCCAGCTTCGCGAAAGCGCCCGCCGTCGCGATCCGCCTCGCGCTGGGCGAGATGGCGACCGTCGTCCTCGACGGCCAGCGAGTCGTTCCGAAGAAAGCGCTCGACCTCGGGTTCACGTTCCGGTTCACGGACGTCCTCGCGGCCCTGCGGGACGTCGTCGGAGACTGAATGGCGCTCGTCGGGCGTAGCGTCCCCCGGCCGGACGGGCCCGCGAAGGTCACGGGCCGGGCGCGCTACGTCGACGACGTCGCCCGGGCCGGGATGCTCGTCGGCGCGACGCTGCGC
>JBAUSZ010000204.1:0-2614 GCA_049581965.1 Thermoanaerobaculia bacterium
CCGTGATCGGCCGCCCCACGACGAGGAGGTCGGCGCCTCGCGCGATCGCCTCGCCCGGTGTCGCGACGCGTCTCTGGTCGCCCCTCGCGAGGCCCGCGGGCCGCACGCCGGGAACGACGAGGAAAAAGTCGTCTCCGCACGAGGCGCGGATCGCCTCGATCTCTTCGGGCGAGCACACGACGCCGTCGAGGCCGGATACCTTCGCGAGGGCCGCGAGGCGTACGGCAGCCTCGCGCGTACCGCCGGCGAAGCCGACCTCCCGCACCCGTGCCGCGTCCAGGGACGTCAGAATCGTCACGGCGACGAGCCTGGGCGCTCGTCGACCGGCCCGTGCGGCGGCCGCGCGGCCCTCGGCGACGAAGACCTGCATCATCTCGCGCCCGCCGGAAGCGTGACAGTTCACGATCGCCGCGCCCGTCGCGACGGCCGCGGCCGCGGCGCGCCCGACGGTGTTCGGGATGTCGTGGAGCTTGAGGTCGAGGAAGACGTCGGCCCCGAGCGCGACGATCTCGCGCACGAGGGCCGGGCCTTCGGCGACGAAGGCCTCGAGGCCGAGCTTGAGGACGCCGGCCTCCGGGGCGACCCGCGACGCCATCGCGAGCAGAGAGCTGCGATCGGGCAGGTCGAGCGCGACCGCGAGGCGCGAGCGGGCGTCACCCAAACCGGTGATCCTCGCGGGGACGCGTCCGGAGAGTTCCGACGAGGTCCGAGACGCGCGCGACGCCGTGGACCGCGCACCACGCCTCGAGCTCGCCGACGAGGCGCCCCGCCAGGGAAGGGTCCCGGAAGTTCGCCGTGCCGATCTGGACGGCGTTCGCTCCCGCCACGAGAAACTCGAGAACGTTCTCGACGGTCTCGACCCCGCCCATCCCGAAGATCGGGACCTTCGGGAGCGCGCGGCGCACCTCCCAGACCATCCGCAGGGCGACGGGCCGGATCGCCGGGCCCGAGAGGCCGCCCGTCGTGAAGCCGATCTTCGGCGTCCGCGTCTCGAGGTCGATCGCGAGGCCGACCAGCGTGTTGATGAGCGAGAGGGCGTCGGCGCCGGCGTCGACGGCCGCCTGCGCGACGGCGACGATGTCCGTCACGTTCGGCGAGAGCTTCACGACGAGCGTGTGCGCCGTCGCGGCCCGGACCTTTTTCACGAGGGCCATGAGCGCCTGTGGATTGTTACCGAAGATCATCCCGCCCTTCACGACGTTCGGGCAGGAGACGTTCAGCTCGATTGCGGCCACGCGCCGGTCCGTGCCGATGCGCTCCACGACGCCGACGTACTCCTCCTCCGTGTCGCCCCAGACGTTCGCGATGACGGTCGCGCCCTTTCGTTGGAGCTCGGGGAGCTTCTCCGCGAGGAAGGCGTCGACGCCGACGTTCTGGAGGCCGATCGCGTTGAGCATTCCGGCATCCGTCTCGCAGATGCGCGGCGGCGGGTTCCCGTGGCAGGGCCTGAGGGAGAGCCCCTTGACCGAAATCGCGCCGAGCGTCGAGAGGTCGAGGAACTCGGCAAACTCGAGGCCGTAGCCGAAGGTGCCCGAGGCCGTCGCGATCGGGTTCCTGAGGCGCAGCCGTCCCATCTGCACGGAAAGGTCGACGGCCATCAGATCCTCTTCCAGTCGATGAGGGAGGGCGGCACGCATGGCCCTTCCTTGCAAATCGTCGCGAAACGCCCGTCGGTCGTCGGGGCGACACACCCGAGGCAGACTCCAAAGCCGCAGGCCATCTCGGACTCCATCGCGAAGGAGGCGTCGAGCCCCGCCTTCTCCACGAGCGCCGCGAGGGTGCGGAACATGGGGAGCGGGCCGCAGGCGAACACGCGGCGGTACGCCGCGCCACCCTCGAGGGCATGGGCGAGGAGGTCCGTCACGCGGCCGCGGCGGCCGAGCGAGCCGTCGTCCGTCGCGTACCGGCAGCGGTGAGGTCCGAGGAAGCGCTCGAAGTCGGCGCGCTTCAAGACATCGTTCTCGTTGCGTCCTCCGTAGTAGAGGTCGGCCGCAAAGCGGCGCTCGGCGAGCGTGCGCGCGAGCAGGACGAGCGGCGCCAGGCCGATCCCGCCGGCCACGAGAGCGACGCGGTCGCCGGGCGCGAGGTCGTCCGTGGGGAAGGGGACGCCGAGCGGTCCGAGGACGGGGACCGGCGATCCCTCGGGCAGCCGCCCGAGCGCGCCCGTGCCGATTCCCACGGCCTTGACGACGAACTCGAGGGCCGGCACGCCCGCGACGGTCGTGACGTCCGCGATCGAAAAGGCGCGCCTCAGGTAGGGGCGTAGGCCGTCACCGGCTTGCAGCATCGCGAAATGCCCGGGCTTCGCCGCCGGGCCGATCGTGCCCGCCTGCAGGAAAAGCGAGAAGTGCGCCGCGTCGTAGTGCAGCGTCCTCAGGACGCGGAGCGATTCGTTGACGGCCATCGGGAAGGAGGCGAGACTCGCCGGGCGCGGATTATATGGACGAGCGAAGGCGGGCGTTGCCGTTCGTGCTGGCGGGGGCGCTCGCCGGTGCGGCGGCGGCCGACGTCCTGATCGGGCTCAATCCCGAACTCCTCGCGCCGGGCGCGGCGTTGCGCGCGCTCGCCGTTCTTTCGTCTCTGGGCGCGGTGCTCGGCGGCCCGCTCGCGTCCG
>JBAUSZ010000205.1:0-2457 GCA_049581965.1 Thermoanaerobaculia bacterium
CGCCGGAGCGCAGGCCCGAGGCGCGCGCGCTCGCAAGGCCGTCCCGGCGCACGGTGACGCGGTTCGAGGTCGCGCTCGCCTCGTCGAAACGGAACGTGCCGTCCGGACCCGTGACGACGGTGCGCGCCAAAGCCCGGAATCCCGCGTCTTCGCCCGGCGCGCCGCCATCCGGCTCGAGGACGACCTCCGCACCTGCAAGCGGCGCGCCCGTGGCGTCGACGACGGCGCCCGAGATCTTCTCGGCCCGGGAAAGCAGGTGCTCTCCGAGGTCCTCGGCCTCGGACACGTCGTAGACGTTCTCGAAGAGGACCGGCACGATGCCCGCCCCTTCGACCCGGACGCGAAAGAGGCGCTCCTTGCCCGGCTCGGCCGGAACCGCGAGCGCGAACGATCCGTCGGCACCGCTCGTCGCCGACGCGAACGGCTTTGGCGCCTCGCCGCGCTTCGTCTCGCGCCTCGCCTCCTCTCCCGGCGACTCCCACCCGACGGCAGCGACCGTGACGCCGGCCGCCGGCCGGTCGCTCCGGTCGGAGACGAGGAGCCGCCCGCGGATCTCGCCGGCAGGTGCCGGAGCCGCGAGGAAAAGGGTCGCGATCGAAGCGAGGAAGGCGAGACGGCCGGACCGGGTCGATGTCACGAGGGACCTCCACGTCGAATTGACCCCGCAGGGGCCGGGCGTCTGTCGCCGAGCAACGTCGCTGCCAGAGGAAGCCCGTGCCTCGCGCGCCCCGGGCGCGCAAGAGGTCAGACGCGCAGAAACGTCGAAAGGTTGCGCGCCCCAACGTGGTCCGGGGGCGAATCCCGTTATTCTTCCGGCGTGACGAACACCCGCCGCCCGTCCGCCCGCCGCGCCGCGTCCCGGCTTTTCGTGCTCGTCTGCCTCGCCCTCTTCTGCGCTCCGCTTCCCGCGCGGGGCGGCCTCAGGTTCCGCCAGGTCCCGACGCTCCCGGGAGCCGAGGCGACGGCACTGACCTCCGACGGCTCGAGCGTGTGGGCCGCGACGCCGCGCGGCGTCTGGAAGCTCTCGTCCGGCGCGTGGGCGACGGACGGTCTCGCGGGAAAGCCGATCTCGTCGCTCGCCGTCGCCGGCGGCGTCTACGCAGCCGACGGCACGACGGTGTGGAAGCGCTCGAGCACCTGCGTGCCGCCCGCGGACCCGAACGCGCCTTGCGTTCAGGCGTGGGACGCCGAGGCGCTCCCGCCTGCCGTCTCGCAGCCTTCGGCCCTCGCGACGGACGGGACGACCGTGTGGGCCGCGGGCGTCGGCGTCGCGAAGAAGAGCGGCGGGACGTGGGTGGCCCTCGCGAGCCCGGGGGGCAAGGTCTTCTCCGCGACCGTCTGGTCGGGCGATCTCGTCGCGGGCCTCCGCGGCAACGTCGCCCGGTACGCGGGCTCGTCGGTCTCGTTCTTCTCGGCCGGGATGCCCGCGACCGCGAACGTGCAGGCTCTCGCCGCCGTGGGCGGCGTCCTCTGGGCGGGAACGGATCAGACGCTCTACTCGTGGAGCGGGTCGGCCTGGGTGGCCGAGCCGGGCTTCGGGTTTCACGACGTGCGAGCCGTCACGGGTGCCGGCGGCGTCCTGAGAGCCGCGACGGCGGACGCGGGCGTCCTGAAGAAGTCCGGTTCGTGGGGGCCCGACAACGCGGGAATCCTCGCGACGGGCGCGCGCAGCTTCGCGGCCGCGGGCTCGGACCTCTTTGCGGGCACCGCGGGCGCGCCCGTCTACCGGCTTCTCGGCACCTCGTGGGCCGAGGCCGGCACGGGCTTGTGGGCCGCGACGATCTCCGACGTGACGGCTGCGGGCGGGTCGACGTGGGCGGCGGCGCGCGGGGCGGGCCTCTCGGAGATTTCGGTGATCCCGGGCGCTGCGGCGGGCGAGGGATGTGGGGACGTCAGTGCCCTCGCGCCGGCCGGAGGGAGCAGCCTCCTCGCGGCGACGAACTGCGGCGTGACCTCCTTTCTTCTCTCGGGTGCCTCGATCGTTTCGTCCACGAGCGCGTCGGCGGGCCTGCCCCTCGGCGTCCTGCCGACGCAACTCGCACGCGTTTCGGCGGACGGCAGCATCGCGGGCGGAACGGCGGGCGCCGGGATGTGGCGTTTCGTCGGATCGTCGTGGTCCGCGGACAACGGCGGCCTTTCGGACACCGCCTCCGTCCTCGCAACGCGCGAGGTCGGCAGCACGCTCTACGCGTCCTCCGGCCCGAACCTCTTCGCGCGCCGGCAGAGCGGCTGGCAGTCCGTATCCGGCGCCCCGGGGCTCGTCCAGGCCCTCGGCGGCGACGCGGGCATCCTCTTTGCCGCGCCCGCCTCGGGAGGCATCTCGTCCTCGTCCGGCACGACGTTCCGCCCCGACGACTTCGGCGCGAGCACGCTTTTCGTCTCCTCGATCGACGCCGGATCCGGCCTCGCCGTGGCGGGGGGCGGCGCCGGCGGCGTCCTGCGCCGCACGGGCGGCGG
>JBAUSZ010000206.1:0-1865 GCA_049581965.1 Thermoanaerobaculia bacterium
GTCCTGCCGCTCGCGGCCGCGGCGTGCCTCGTCGTCCTCCCCGGGGCGCCGTACCTGGCGCGCGCCTGCAGGTACGCGGACGCCCCCGGCTACGACGTTCTCGACCTCCTCGCGCGCCTCCGCGCACTGGACCCTCCGACCGTGGATCCGGCCGCGCTCCCCCCGCCCGCGCCGGGCTCGATCCCCGGCGTCATGCCGCCGTGGTCGGCCGGCCACTTCGTGACGGCGCTCGTGGAACGTCCCTCCGCGGCGGATCCCTTCGTCTACGGCTGGCGCCGCCAGTGCCGGCTCTTCACGGCGACGGACGACAACGAGGCCCTCGCGATCCTCGCGGGCGCGAAGTGCCGGTACCTCGTGACGGCCGACCTCACGCCGCTCCTTCCCGCCTACGCGGCCGCCGCGGGCCGCGCGCCGGGAACGACGGGCGCGATGTTCGCGCGGCGCGTGCACGAGTCCGACCTCGAGCGTCCCGTCCCGTTCCTCCTGAGGGTCCTCGACTCGCGCACGGGCACGCTCCGGCCGGACGGCCGCTTCCAGCCGCGCTTCCGCGTCTTCCGCGTCGAGTCCCCCTAGAATCACCGAAGTGCCCGTCCTCGGAAAGCGCGTCGCCGTCGTGATGCCCGCCTACAACGCGGCCAGGACGCTGCACGCCACGTTCCACGAGATCCCGAGGGAGTGGGTGGACGACGTCATTCTCGTGGACGACGCGTCGCAGGACGGCACGGTCGAGGTCGCGCGCTCGATCGCCGGCGTCCACGTCGTCGTCCACGAGCGGAACATGGGCTACGGCGGAAACCAGAAGACGTGCTACGCGACGGCCCTCGCGCGCGGCGCCGACATCTGCGTCATGGTGCACCCGGACCACCAGTACGACGCGTCGGTCCTGCCCGATCTCGTGCGGCCGATCGCCGAGGGGCGCGAGGACGCGATGTTCGGGAGCCGGATGCTCGGCGGGCGCCCGCTCGAGGGCGGCATGCCGAAGTGGAAGTACCTCGCGAACATCTTCCTGACGGCGGTCGAGAACGCGACCTACTACCTCTACCTCACGGAGTATCACTCGGGCCTGAGGGCCTACTCGCGGCGATATCTCGAGGCCGTGAACCTCGCGGCCTTCTCGGACGACTTCGTCTTCGACACGGAGATCATCGCGGCCGGCATCTGGAAAGGGATGCGCATTCGCGAGGTTCCGATCGTGACGCGCTACTTCGACGACGCCTCGCAGATCGGCTTTCGCCGCTCCTGCGTCTACGGCCTCTCGATCCTCTGGGTCATGGTGCGGTACAAGATGCACAAGTGGGGCTGGCGGAACGACCCCCTCTTCCGGTGAACGCCCGAGGGCTTGTGCGGCGCCTCGCGCCCGGCCCCGCGCCGATCGCGGCGCTCCTTCTCGCGGCGGTCGTTCTCTTCTCGCACCGCGACCTCCTGACGGGAGCCTCGGCGCCCGCGTACCGCGACCTCGGGACGACGCAGCGGCCCGCCCGCGCGCTCGCCGCCTCGCTCGGGCCGGCGAGGCTGAATCCCGCCGCCTCCTTCGGACAGGCGTACCGGGGCAACCCGAATCTCGTCCTCGCGTACCCGTTTCCGACGGCGCCGCGCGGGCTCGGCCTCCACCTCCTCCTGCACCTCGGCCTCGGCCTCCTCGGCGCGTACCTTTTCCTCTCCACCGAGGTGGGCGCGCCGGAGGCGGCGCTCGTGGGCGCCTTCTCTTGGGGCCTCTCGGGCTTCGTCCTCTCCTCGGCCGCGTTCCTGAACGCGACGACGACGCTCGCGTGGGCGCCCTGGCTGCTCTGGGCCGTGGCCCTCGCGCGCGCCGCGCCCGGGAGGCGCGCCCTCGTGAGGGCGGGCCTCGTGGCGCTGCTCGCGTC
>JBAUSZ010000207.1:0-5699 GCA_049581965.1 Thermoanaerobaculia bacterium
CGGCAAGCTCGTCCTGCCCACGCTCGCGACCGCGTTCGCGGCGCCGTGATCGCCGCGGCGCTTCTCGGCGCGACGCTCGCGGCGGGGCTCGCTCCGGCGCCGACGCCCGTCCTCGTCGAGCTCTTCACCTCCGAGGGCTGCTCGAGCTGCCCGCCCGCCGACCGCCTCCTCGCCCGGCTCGCCGCCGATCAGCCGGTACCCGGCGCACACGTCGTGGTCCTCTCTCTCCACGTCGACTACTGGAACCGCCTCGGCTGGGAGGATGCGTTCTCGTCGCGCGCGTACACGGAGCGCCAGGGCGCCTATTCGACGCGCTTCGGCGGCTCCGGCCGCGTTTACACGCCGCAGATGGTCGTGGACGGCCGGACGGAGTTCGTCGGGAGCGACGAACGCGCCGCCCGGCGCGCCATCCTGGAAGCAGCCCGTGGGCCGAAGGCTTTCGTTCGCGTCGTCCCGGACACGAAGGGCGGTGTGCGTGTGACCGTCGCGGGGGCCGCACCCGGCGCGGACGTCTTCCTCGCCGTCGTCGAGGACGGTCTCGCCTCGGACGTCACGCGCGGGGAGAACGCGGGGAAGAGACTCTCGCACGCGGCCGTCGCGCGCGAGCTCGTTACCGCCGGACGCGTCGACGCCGCCGGCCGGTTCGACGCCGCCGTGACGATTCGGCCCGGCAAAGGCACGCGGCGCGTTCTCGCCTTCGCGCAGGAGCACGGCCTCGGCCGCGTCCTCGGCACCTCGGCTCCCGCGGAACTCTTCCGGCCGCGCTGATCGTTCGAAACCGGGGCTCCGCCTCCGGCATCCAATAGGCGCGATGCCTCTCACGACGGTCGAGGTCACGTACCCGCGCGCCCTCGGCGAGATCGGCCTGCGCGGCGCCCCGCCGCTCTCGTGGACCGAGACGGCCCGGCCTTCGTCCGTGAAGGGCTCGACGAAGATCTTCAGCCTCGATGTGCCCGACGGCGGGACCGTCGACCTCAAGCCCATCCGCGCCGACGGCCGCTTCGCGAGCGGGCGGAACGCGACCGTTCTCGCCGGAGAGACGCTGCGCCTCGAGCCGTACTTCGAGGAGGCCGGGGCCCTCGATACCGCGCCGCGGACGCTCTTCTCGCCACAGCTCGGCCGGGCGGTCTCGTTTCGCGTCTTCCTCCCGCCCGGCTACGGCGAGCTGGACGCCCGGCGGTACCCGGTCCTCTACGTGCAGGACGGCCAGTCGCTCTTCGGCGAGGGGAGCTGGCGCCTCGACGAGACGCTGAACACGCTCTGGGGACTCGGAGCCATGGAGGAGGCGATCGTCGTCGCGGTCCACACGGACGAAGGCCGGCTCGACATGCTTTCCCCGACGCCCGACCCGGAACACGGCGGCGGCGGCGGGACGGATTATCGGGATTTCCTCACGGACACGCTCAAGCCCTACGTCGACACGTTCCTGAGGACGCGCCGCGGCCGCGAGGACACGGCGCTCGTCGGCTCGTCGATGGGCGGGCTCTTCTCGTTCTTCGCGGCGTGGACGCGCCCGGACGTCTTCGGGAAGGCCGCCTGCCTCTCGAGCTCCTTCTGGTGGGATCGCCGTGCGCTCGTCCACGAGACCGAGAAGGGAGCCTGCCCGAACCCTCGCCCCTTCCTCTACGTCGACAGCGGGGCCGCCCGCGACCCACTCGCCGAGGACGCGAACCTGAGGGACGGCTACCACCACACGATGGCGGTCAGACGCGCTCTCACCGGCCACTGCTACGAGCCAGGCCGGGACCTTCACGTCCTCGCGTTTCCCGGGCACGCCCACGACGCCGAATCCTGGGGCGCCCGTCTTAGCGTGCCGCTCCAGCTCCTTTTCCCGCCGCGTTGAAACGGGCGAGCCCCGGCGGCATCCAACCCGCGATGCCGAAGTCCTCTCCCTCTGCGGCTATCCTTCGCCCGCCCATGTCCACGCCCAAAGGCGACCCCGAGAGCCTGCGCCTCGAGGAGGACCGCACGCGCAAGGTCAACTGGAAGCGCTGGGGCCCGTACCTCTCCGAGCGCCAGTGGGGCACGGTCCGCGAGGACTACAGCGCCGACGGCTCGGCCTGGACGTACTTCCCGCACGACGCCTCCCGTTCGAGGGCCTACAGGTGGGGAGAGGACGGCCTCGCCGGGATCTGCGACCGGCGCGGGCTGGTCTGCTTCGCCCTCGCGCTCTGGAACGGGAAGGACCCGATCCTCAAGGAGCGGCTCTTCGGCCTCGCGGGCCCCGAGGGCAACCACGGCGAGGACGTCAAGGAGCAGTACTACTACCTCGACGCAACGCCGACACACTCGTTCATGCGGATGCTCTACAAGTACCCGCAGGCCGAGTATCCGTACGCGCGCCTCTACGAAGAGAACGCGCGCCGCGGCAAGAACTCGCCGGAGTTCGAGCTCGTGGACGCGGGGGTATTCGAGGGAGGCCGGTACTGGGACGTGTTCGTCTCGTACGCGAAGGCCTCGGCGGACGACGTCCTGATCGAAATCGAGATCGCGAACCGCGGCCCCGAGGCCGCGACCCTCGACGTCCTCCCGACGGTCTGGTTCCGCAACACGTGGTCCTGGGGCACCGACGCGCGAAAGCCTCGCCTCAGGCGCGCCCAGGCACCGGCGGGCTCGGCCGCCATCGCTCTCCAGCACGCGTATTACGGCGCGCGCACGCTCCTCGCCGAGGGCGCGCCCGAACTCCTCTTCACCGAGAACGAGACGAACGCCCGCCGCCTCTACGGCGCCCCGAACGACAGTCCCCACGTCAAGGACGCGTTCCACGAATATGTCGTCCACGGCGTCACCGAGGCAGTCAATCCCGACGGCTTCGGAACGAAGGCGGCCGCGCGTTACCGGATCGAGGTTCCCGCCGGCGGTTCGAAGACGCTCCGCCTGCGCCTCACGGACAAGCCAAGCGAAAATCCCTTCGGGCCCGAGTTCGGCCGGACGGTCGCCGCCCGCAAGGCCGAAGCCGATCTCTTCTACTCCCGCATCGTCCCCGAGAAACTTTCCGACGATGCAAAGAGCGTCATGCGCCAGGCGCTCGCGGGGATGCTCTGGTCCAAGCAGTTCTACGCGTATGACGTCAGCCGCTGGCTCAAGGGCGATCCCGACCAGCCCGATCCGCCGAACGAGCGCCGCCACGGCCGCAACGCCGAGTGGGGCCACCTCTACAACGCCGACGTCATCTCGATGCCCGACAAGTGGGAGTACCCGTGGTACGCGGCCTGGGATCTCGCGTTCCACACGGTTCCGCTCGCGCTCGTCGACCCGGACTTCGCGAAGGCCCAGCTCGTCCTCCTCCTGCGCGAGTGGTACATGCACCCGAACGGGCAGCTCCCCGCGTACGAGTGGAAGCTCTCGGACGTGAACCCCCCGGTCCACGCCTGGGCCGCGTGGCGCGTCTACAAGATCGACGCAAAGAGGACCGGAAAGCCCGACCGCGTCTTCCTCGAACGGGTCTTCCAGAAGCTCCTCCTCAACTTCACGTGGTGGGTGAACCGTAAGGACGAGGAAGGGCGAAACGTGTTCCAGGGCGGATTCCTCGGCCTCGACAACATCGGCGTCTTCGACCGCTCCGCCCCCCTCCCGACGGGCGGCCACATCGAGCAGTCGGATGGCACGAGCTGGATGGGGATGTACTGCCTCAACATGCTCGCGATCGCGCTGGAGCTCTCGAAGGACAACCTCGCGTACGAGGACATCGCGTCCAAGTTCTTCGAGCACTTCGTCTACATCGCCCGCGCGCTCAACGACCTCGGCGGCGAGGGAATCGAGCTGTGGGACAAGGTGGACGGCTTCTACTACGACGTCCTCCACCTGCCCGATGGCCGTCACTTCCCGATGCGCGTGCGTTCGATGGTCGGCCTCATCCCGCTTTTCGCCGTCGAAACGCTGGAGCCCGAGACGCTCGACCGCCTGCCCGGCTTCAAGCGGCGCCTCCAGTGGTTCCTCGACAACCGGCCCGACTTCGTCCAGCACGTCGAGACGATCTCGACCGACGACGGCCCGCGCCGCTTCCTCTCGCTCGTGAACCGCCAGCGCCTGCGCTCGGTCTGCAAGTACCTTCTCGACCCCGAGGAGTTCCTCTCGGACTACGGCATCCGCGCGCTCTCGCGTGTCCACCGCGACAAGCCCTACGTCCTCACCGTCATGGGGATGGACCACCGCGTGGACTACGAGCCCGCCGAGTCGTCCACGGGCCTCTTCGGGGGCAACTCGAACTGGCGCGGACCGATCTGGTTCCCCGTGAACTACCTCCTCATCGAGTCCCTCCAGAAGTTCCATCACTTCCTCGGCGACGCCTACACGGTCGAGTTCCCGACGGGCTCGGGCCGGCACGCGCACCTCTGGGACGTCGCGGCCGAGCTCTCGCGCCGTCTCGTGCGCATCTTCCTGAGGGACGCGGGCGGCCGCCGGCCCGTCTTCGGCGGCGCCGGGCTCCTCCAGACCGATCCCAACTTCCGCGACCACGTCCTCTTCTACGAGTACTTCCACGGCGACGAGGGGGCCGGCATCGGCGCGTCCCACCAGACGGGCTGGACGGGCCTCGTCGCCAAACTGATCCAACAGTCCGGAGAATGAAGATGTCCACGCTCGCCGAAACGTCCCCCGCCCGCCCGGCCGCCGCACGCGTCACGATGAAGGCGATCGCCGTCCGCCCGGGTGTGCCCGACTCCGTCCACCTCGCCACGCTGCCCGTGCCGTCCCTCGCGGACGTGCCCGGCGGCCGCGGCGTCCTCGTGAAGGTCCTGCGCGTGGGCGTGGACGGCACGGACAAGGAGATCAACGCCGCGGAGTACGGCGCCCCGCCCGAGGGCTCGGACGTCCTCGTGATCGGCCACGAAGGCTTCGGCATCGTCGAGGCCGTGGGCGAGAGCGTCACCGAGTTCGCAGCAGGCGACTATGTCGTCGCAACCGTGCGCCGCCCGGGGTCGAGCCCGTACGACGCGATCGGCCTGCAGGACATGACGACCGACGACACGTACTTCGAGCGCGGGATCAACCTGCGCCACGGGTTTCTTGCCGAGAAGTACGTCGACTCGGCCGACTTCATCGTGAAGGTCCCGCCCCGCCTCGCGGAGGTCGGCGTCCTCCTCGAGCCTGCGAGCGTCGCCCAGAAGGCGATCTTCCAGGCGTGGGAAATCCAGCGGCGCCTGAAGATCTGGAAGCCGAAGCGTGCTCTCGTCCTCGGGACGGGGACGCTCGGCCTTCTCGCGTCGCTCTTCCTCCGCCTGCGTGGCCTGTCGGTCGTCGCGATGGCCCGGACCGAGCGCCCGTACCGGAACGCGGACCTCCTCGATGCGATCGGCGTGACATACGCCAGCGCGAAAACCGCCACGCTCCGCGAGGTCGCCGAGAAGCACGGGCCGTTCGACTTCATCCTCGAGGGGACGGGCCAATCGGCGCTCGCGTTCGAGGCGATGGACGTCCTCGGCAAGAACGGCGTCCTCGCGATGGTGAGCGTCACCGGCGGCGGGAAGACCGCGACCGTCCCGACCGACCGGATCAACCAGGGCTTCGTCCTCGGGAACAAGCTCGCGTTCGGCAGCGTGAACGCGCACCGCGACGACTTCGAGCGCGGCGCCCAGGATTTCGCCCGCGCCGAGCTCACGTGGCCCGGATGGCTCGCGAAGCTCCTCACGCACCCCGTCAAGGGCCTCGAAGACTACCGGACGCTCATCGACACCCTCACGATGGCGAAGGGCGCGATC
>JBAUSZ010000208.1:0-1802 GCA_049581965.1 Thermoanaerobaculia bacterium
AGTTGATCTTCGTGTCGCCCTTCTCGAGCTTTGCGATCACAGCCTCGAGGTTCTTCTTGTTCGCCTCGTCCGGCGCCTGCTTCAGGGCGAGGCGCGCCTCCTCGAGCGCCTTCTTCGCGTCGCCGACGCCCGCGTAGCCGCGCATGAGCCCGACGTGGACAGGCCACTGGTTCGGGAAGCGCTTCGCGTTCGTCTGGAAGATCGAGAGCGCCTGCTGCGCCTTGCCCTCCGCGAGGAGTGAGCGGCCGACCATGTGGATCTGGACCGGCGTCGCGCCCGGCAGGTTTACGGCCTTCTCCCACGTCTTGGCGGCGTCCGCTTCCCTCCCGTTGGCGGCGAGCGCGCGCGCGAGCGTCGTCTGCGCGAGGACCTGGCTCTCGCCGCCGAAGTTCGGTCCCGCGCCGCGCTGCGCCCAGTCGAGCGCCTCGGGAAGGGCGATCTTGTTGGTGAGGCAGTAATCCGCGGCCTGCTGCCAGTTCTCCCAATTGAACCCGGTATAGCCGCGCAGCGCATCTCTCATCTTCGCGACCCAGCGCGCGGGCGCGTCGTCGACCGTGAGCGTGAAGGGGACCTGGAGATCCTCCCACCTCAGGGCGACCGTCGCCTTCGCGGGCTCGCGTTCCGTGAATTCGTACGTGAGCCACTCGTGGTACTCGCTCTTCGCGGGCTTTGCCGTCACGCGGAGGACGTCTTCTTTCGGGTCGTACCAGTAGCTCCCCCACGACGTGGCGTTTTTCGAGAAGACGAAGGTCCACTCCTCGGGACCCGTGATGGCGAAGAGCCCGTACGACCCCGCCGGGAGAGACTTGCCCTGCACCCGGATCTCGCCCGTGGTCGAAAAGACGGTGTTCTCGTTGGCCCCGGCGCGCCACGGGCAGGACTTGCAGTCGTTGAAGTCCAGTTCCGTCAGGCCGTAGGGCACGAGCCCGCCCCAGATCTTCCCGCGGCGGTCGTTCCCCCTCAGGACGACCCGCGGGCTCGCGTACGAGATCGTGACCTCGACGGGCCCGACCTGCTGCATGACGGAGGCCCGCTGGTTGTCCCCGCTCGCGGGGAGGTGATGGGGCTGGGCGGTGAGGGAACGCGAAGAAAGTGAGACCAGTGTGGCAATGGCCGCAAGCGCAAAGGGCTGGAGGCTTCTATTCATGAAGGCTGATACGCAGCGGAGAAGGTTGTGTTTCCGAGAAGGTGATCGGGGGGCGCAGGGGCGCGCAGCGGCGCGCCGAGGCGAGGCGACAGAGGGCGGGCGCGCCTCCCACCCTATTGCCTTCTAAGAAATCCTTCTCTTCGGTGCTTTTCGGTTCTCTTCGGACCCGGCTCTTTTCAGAACCGCATCCAACATCGCCGGCGTCAGCCGCCTCGTGAACGTGTTTTGCTGGCTCACGTGGTACGAGCCCAGGAGCAGGAAGCGGCCCAGGCGGATTTCCGCGCCGTGGCCGAAAGCGGGGAGGGGCTTGGGGCGCGCGGCGCCGCTCTCGGCTAGGGCCTCGATGGCGGCGCGCCACGCGTGAGCCCCGAGCGCAAGGACGACGCGGAGCCGCGGCAACGCCGCGATCTCACGGACGAGAAAGGGGCGGCACCGGGCGAACTCGGCCGACGTCGGCTTGTTGCCCGGAGGGGCGCAGCGCGCGGCGGCGGCGACATAGGCACCGGCGAGGACGAGCCCGTCGCCCCGGGAGACCGATCGCGCCTGGTTCGCATAGCCGGCGCGGTGGAGCGCCGCGAAGAGGAAGTCTCCCGAGGCGTCCCCCGTGAAGACGCGGCCCGTGCGGTTGCCGCCGTGGGCGGCCGGAGCCAGGCCG
>JBAUSZ010000209.1:0-5075 GCA_049581965.1 Thermoanaerobaculia bacterium
GGCCCGAACGGGGTCTCGGCGAGGAGGGCGGCGGCGCCGGTCAGAAACAGGAACGCCCCGGGGGGAGCGGCGCCGTCGGAAATCTCGTCTCCCGCGGAGAAGGAGCGGCGCGCTCTCGTCCCGGCGAGGAGATCGGCGTCGCGCCCGCTTGCCATCCGGCGATTATCCGTCGCCTGTGCAGATGCACCGGTTGACGGGCCGGGGAGCCGGATCTATCGTCCCGGCGCGGCGATGAGCGCTCTTTCCTCGGAACCCGCCCCGGCCCTCAAGCGCACGCCGCTCTGGCAGCGCCACAAGGCGCTCGGCGGAAAGATGGTTTCCTTCGGCGGCTGGGACATGCCCGTCGAGTACTCGGGCCTCGCCGAGGAGCACCGCGCCGTTCGCGAGAGGGCCGGCCTTTTCGACGTCTCCCACATGGGCGAGATCCGCGTCAAGGGCCCGAAAGCCTTCGAGGTCGTCCAGCGCCTGACGTGCAACGACGTCGCGGCGCTCGACGACGGCAAAGTGCAGTACTCGGCCTTCCTGACGCCGCGGGGCACGTTCGTGGACGACCTCCTCACGTACCGGATCGCGGACGACGACTACCTCCTCGTCGTGAACGCGTCGAACACGCCCAAGGATGTCGCGTGGGCGAAGGCGGCCGAGTGCGCGGGGGTGGCCGTGGAGGACGAGTCGCCGATGTGGGCCCAGCTCGCGCTCCAGGGCCCGCGCGCCGAAGCCATCCTCCAGACGCTCACCGAACTGCCGCTCGGGAAGATCGAGTACTACCGCTTCGAGGCGGGCAAGGTCGTGGGCGTGCCCGCGATCCTCTCGCGCACGGGCTACACGGGCGAGGACGGCTTCGAGGTCTACCTTCACACGGACCGCGCGGGCGACGTGTGGGATGCGATCCTGGCGGCGGGCCGGCCGCACGGCATCCTGCCCGCGGGCCTCGGCGCGCGCGACACGCTGCGGCTCGAAGCCTGCCTCGCGCTCTACGGCAACGACATCGACGACGAGCACACGCCCTGGGAGGCGAACCTCGGCTGGATCGTGAAGATGAAGAAGGGCGACTTCGCCGGGCGCGAGGCGCTCGCGAAACAGAAGGAGGCGGGCCTCGCGCGGAAGCTCGTGGGCTTCGAGGTCACGGGCCGCGGGATCGCACGCCACGGCTACGCCGTGCAGACGGGCGGGGCGTCGGGCATCGTGACGTCCGGGACGCAAACGCCCACGGTCGGCAAGCCGATCGGCCTCGCGTACGTCCCGGCGGAGAAGACCGCGCCGGGCACGCCGCTTTCCATCGACGTCCGTGGCCGCGGCGTTCCCGCCGTCGTCGTGGCGACGCCGTTCTACAGGAGAAAGACATGAGCGCTTACCCGGACGACCGCCGCTACACGAGGAGCCACGAGTGGATCCGCGTGGACGGGGACGTCGGCACGATCGGCATCAGCGACCACGCCCAGAAAGAACTCGGCGAGATCGTGTTCGTCGACCTTCCCGACGTCGGCGAGATCTTCGACGCCGGCCAGGAGTTCGGGACGATCGAGTCCGTCAAGGCGGTCTCCGAGATCTTCCTGCCCGTCGCGGGCGAGATCCTCGAGACGAACAAGGTGCTCGCCGACGAGCCCGGCGCCGTGAACGAGGACCCGCATGGCGACGGCTGGCTCGTCAAGATCAAGCTCTCGTCGGACGCCGAGATGGACCTGCTCATGAATGCGGCGGCGTACGAAAAATTCGTCGAAGAAGAAGCCAAGGCCTGACCCCGCGGCGTCCGGCGCCGCGTCTGCGACGTAATCCGGAGCGGGAAGGAACACCCGAATGCGCTACATTCCGAACAGTCCCGACGAGCGTGCCGAGCTGCTCGCCGCCGTCGGAGCCTCGTCGGTCGACGACCTCTTCGCGACCGTGCCGCGGGCGGTCACCCAGCGGGAGGCGCCGCCGCTTCCACCGCCCGCCTCCGAGATCGAGGTCCGCCGCGACCTCGGCGCCCTCGCCGCGAAGGACGCGTCCCTCTCGGACTTCACGTCGTTTCTCGGCGCCGGCCTCTACAGCCACCATTCCCCGGCCTTCGTCTCGCAGCTCCTCCTCAGGGGAGAGTTCCTGACGGCCTACACGCCGTACCAGCCCGAGGTCTCGCAGGGCACGCTCACGGCCGTCTACGAGTTCCAGACGCACGTGGCGCTCCTCACGGGCATGGACGTCGCGAACGCCTCGATGTACGAGGGCGCGTCGGCGTTCGTCGAGGCGGTCCTCATGTCCGAACGCCTCACGAAGAAGAAGACGAAGGTCGTCGTCTCGCAGGGCGTCCACCCCGAGTACCGGCGGTGCCTCAGGACGTACCTCGTGAACTTCCCCTTCACGATCGTCGAGGTTCCCCTCGGCGCCGACGGCGGGACGGACGCCACCGCCCTGGCGGCTGCCGTCGACGACGCGACCTTCGCCGTCGCCCTCCAGTCGCCGAACGTCTTCGGCGTCGTCGAGAGCTGGGACGGCCTCGCCTCGGCCGCGCACGCGAAAGGCGCCCTCGCGATCGGCGTCGTGAACGAGATGTTCTCTCTCGCGGTGCTTCAACCGCCCGGCGCGCGCGGCATCGACATCGCCTGCGGCGAGGCGGCGTCCTTCGGCGTCCCGCCGTCCTTCGGCGGGCCGCTCGTGGGCTTTCTCGCGTGCCGCGACGCGTTCAAGCGCCAGATCCCGGGCCGGCTCGTCGGCAAGACGGTGGACGCGGACGGCGCGAGTGCGTTCTGCCTCACGCTCTCGACCCGCGAGCAGCACATCCGCCGGGAGAAGGCGACGTCGAACATCTGCACGAACCAGGGCCTCTTCGCGCTCGCGGCGACGATGACCCTCTCGGCGCTCGGCAAGCGGGGGCTGCGCGAGACGGCGCTCCACTGCCTCGCGAAGGCCGAGTACCTCAAGGCGGGCGTCAAGGCGCTCCCGGGCCCGTTCTCCCTCGCGTTCGCCGGGAAGACGTTCAACGAGTTCGCCCTCCGGTGCGGCCCTCCCGTCGGGGACGTCCTGCGCCGCGCCGAGGAGAAGAAGATTCTCGCGGGGGTGCCGTTCGCGCGGCTGGATCCTCCGGGCCTCGAGCACCGCGACCTCCTCCTCGTCGCCGTCACGGAGCGCGTGCCGCGCTCGGGGCTCGACGGCCTCCTCGACGTCCTCAGGAGCTTCTGAGATGAGCGATCACGGAACCCTCGCCGCCGATCCGATCGCGCGCGCCGACGCACGGCTCGACCGCCGCCGCCGGTTCGGATCCCTGTTCGACGCGACACGGGCGGGCCGCACGGGCGTCCTCCTGCCCCCGCTCGACGTGCCCGTCGCCGACGCCGAGCGTATCTTCGGGGCTCAGCATCGCCCCGAGGTCGCGGGCGAGATCGAAGCGAGCGAGGTCGACGTCGTCCGCCACTTCACGCGCCTCTCGCAGCTCAACTTCGCGATCGACACGGCCCTGTACTCCCTCGGCTCGTGCACGATGAAGCACAACCCCCGCATCAACGAGGAGATCGCGCGCCTGCCGGGTTTCAACGACACCCACCCCTACGCGCCGGTGCATCTCGCGCAGGGGAACCTCGAGCTCATGTGGCGCCTCGAGCAGGCCCTCAAGGCGCTCACGGGGTTCGCGCGGGTCACGCTCCAGCCCTCGGCCGGCGCGAACGGCGAGCTGACCGGGGCGCTCATGATCCGGGCGGCCCACGTCAAGGCGGGGAACCCGAGGAGGCACGTCCTCGTCCCCGACTCGGCCCACGGCACGAACCCGGCGACGGCCCACTTCGCGGGCTACGAGGTCATCGAGCTCGCCTCGAACGCGCGCGGAACACTCGACCTCGCGCGCCTCGCGGAGAAGCTCACGGAAGACGTCGCGGCGCTCATGATCACGGTCCCGAACACGCTCGGTGTCTTCGAGGAGCACATCCTCGACATCGCGCGGATGGTCCATGACAAGGGCGCGTACCTGTACCTCGACGGCGCGAACTTCAACGCCTTCGTCGGCAAGGTGCGACCCGCGGACATGGGCGTCGACGTCATGCACATGAACCTGCACAAGACGTTCTCGACGCCGCACGGCGGGGGAGGCCCCGGCGCAGGGCCCGTCGGCGTCGGGCCGGCCCTCGTTCCCTTCCTCCCCGTTCCCACCGTCGAGGCCGCGCCGGGCGGCTTCTTCTTCGACTTCGACCGGCCCGACACGATCGGAAAGATGCGTTCCTTCTACGGGAACTTCGGCGTCCTCGTGCGGGCGCTCACGTACATCCTGTCGTACGGAAACCGCATCCACGAGGTGGCCGAGAACGCCGTCCTGAACGCGAACTACATCCGGAAGAAGCTCGAGCCCTATTACCACCTCAAGTACGACGCTCCGAGCTACCACGAGGTCGTCTTCGACGACAAGAGGCAGGCCGCGCTGGGCCTCCACAACATCGACGTCGCCAAGCGGCTCATGGACTACGGCTTCCACCCGCCGACGATGTCCTTCCCGCTCATCGTCCCCGGCGCGCTCATGATCGAGCCCACGGAGTCCGAGCCGAAGGAGGAGCTGGACGCGTTCATCGCCGCGATGATTGCGATCGCGAAGGAGTGCGAGACCGCGCCCGAGATCGTCCACGGCGCGCCGCACACGACGCCCGTGAGGCGGCTCGACGAGGCCGGCGCGGCCCGCGAGGCGAGCCGGCCGGGAAGCTTTGCTCCCGTGCTGCGGGCTCCCGTGAGGTAAGAAACAGGAGATTTTTTTCTCAGATGCGGCGGCTGCAGTTGCAGCCGCCGATGAATCTCTTGGAAGGTGAAGAGGGGGCGGCGCGAACTGCGCGGCCGCCCCTCGCGAGGGCTGGCTCGGCTCTCTCTACCTTCTAAGAAAATCTTCTCTTTTCCGAAACAAATAGAATTCTCCGAATGCCCCGCGCCCGCATCGCGTTCCTCGACGGCCGCCGCCTCGCGCGCGCCCTTGCGGCAGGAGCCCGCGCCGTTACCGAGCGGCGCGAGGCGATCGACCGCATCAACGTCTTTCCGGTCGCCGACCGCGACACGGGCTCGAATCTCGCCTCGACGCTGAACCGCGTTTCTGCGGCCGTTACGCTCGTTCGCGAGCCGGGCCTCACGGC
>JBAUSZ010000210.1:0-4234 GCA_049581965.1 Thermoanaerobaculia bacterium
GTCGTCCTGCGCGCGCTCGAGCGCACGCGCGATCGCGCCGACGTCCCACGGGTCGGGCAGGAGACCCGCGTCGCCGACGACCTCGGGGAGCGACGAGGCCGACGACGCGACGACTGGGGTTCCGAGCGCCATCGCCTCGAGAGGCGGCAGGCCGAAGCCCTCGTAGAGGCTCGGATAGGCGAAGACGCGCGCCGCCTCCATCCAGCGCCCGCGCGCGTCGCCCGCGAGGTAGCCCGCGGAGCGGATGCGCGCCGCGTGCCGCGAGGCGCCGAGCCGCACCCCGAGGCCGGACATCCCCCAGCCCGGAACGCCCGCGAGGACGAGGTCGGGAAACTCGGGGCGGCGGTCCCAGATCGACTCCATCGCCTCGACGAGGCGCGCGACGTTCTTGCGGGGCTCGAAGGTCCCCAACGACAGGACGTAAGGCCGGCCCTCGTTCGGCGGCGTGCCGCGCGTTCTCGAGCAGCCGATCGTGACACCGTTGTAAACGACGACGGTCTTCTCCGCGGCCCCGGGGAACCGCCGGACGAGGTCGCGCCGCGAGTGCTCCGACACGGTCGCGATCCGCCGCGCGACGCGCACGGACCGGCCGATGAAGGGTGTGAAGCCGAGGCGGTTCTTCCACGAATGCCACTCGGGAAAGAGAAGCGGAGTCAGGTCGTGGATGGTCGCGACCGAGGGTGGCCCGCTCGCGAGCGGGACGATGCCGAGCGCGCCGAGAAAGGCGTCGGCGCCGGCCCGGTTCGCGGCGGCTCCGGCGGCCGTCTGGAGCCAGACGGTCCCCGGCAGCGCCCGCGACCGAAACACCTCCACCCGACCCTCCAGGGACGCTGGGAGGAAGACGGGCCGCGGCGAAAGAAGAGCGAAGGAATCGTCGCTCCTCTCGCCGAGCCAGGCGGTCAGGAGGCCCTCGAGGTAACGTCCGACGCCGGTCGGCCGCTCCTCCAACGGCCGTGCGTCGACGGCGATGCGCATCGGGTCCATGTTATATTCCGCGGCTCCTCTCGCGGAGGAAGCCTCCCCCATGGACCTGAATCTGGAAGCGGCTTTCGACGAGCCGGTCGATCTTTCTCATGAATTCGAGATCCCGAGCGGACGTCTCGAGAGGCCGGAGCTTCTCTCGCTGTCGCCGGTCTCGTTCACGGGCCGTCTCGAAAGGGCCGAACCGGGTTTCCTCCTGACCGGGCGCGTCGCGTTCTCGGGCGTGGTCGCCTGCGCGCGGTGCCTCGCCGCCGTGCCATTCGTCAGGCAGGAGGACGTTTCGTGGACCTTCGTGCCCTCGCACGAGAAGCCGACCGAGAGCCCGAAGGCCGCGAAGCCCGCCCGGGGCGCGGAGAGGAACGGGGACGACGATGGAGAAGAGCTCCAGGCGGAGGATCTCGACGTCGTCTACTACGACGACTTCGTCGTGCCGTTCGACCACTTCATCGAGGAGCAGCTGCAGCTCGAGCTGCCAATGAAAGCGCTCTGCCGGGACGACTGCCGGGGGCTTTGCCCGCAGTGCGGGGCCGACCGCAACGCGGCGCCGTGCACCTGCGCACCTCCTCCCGACGAGCGCTGGCGGTCGCTCAAGACGCTCCTCGAGCACGACGACGCGAAGCAATGACGCCCCGACCCGCACCACAGGAGACCGACGATGCCGAACCCAAAGCACCGACACAGCAAGACGCGCCGCGACCTGCGCCGCGCGCACGATTTCTTGAAGCCGAAGCAGACGTCGAATTGCCCGAACTGCGGCGTCGAGAAACTGCCACACCGCGTGTGCGCGTCCTGCGGCTGGTACAAAGGCCGCGAGGTCACGACGGGAGCCGCGAAGTAGCTTGACGATCGCCGTCGACGCGATGGGGGGCGACAACGCCCCCCGCGTCAACGTGGAGGGGGCGGTCGCCGCGGCGATCGACTTCGGCCTCGACACGCTCCTCGTGGGGCGCAGGCGCGAAGTGGAGTCCGAGCTCGCGAAGACCGGTTACACGGGGGGCCGCGTGGGTGTCGTGGAGGCCGACGAGGTCGTCCTCTTCGACGAGCCCTCGATCACCCCGATCCGCAAGAAGCGGCGCGCCTCGATCCGCATCGCCGCCGAGTGCGTTCGCGACGGGCGTGCGAGCGGGATGTTCACGGCGGGCCACACCGGTGCCGCGATGGTCGTCGCGAAGATGATCATGGGCGTGGTCGAGGGGATCGATCGCCCGGCCCTCGCGGCCGTGCTCCCCGGCCTCCGAAAAAAGCAGGTTCTCCTCGACGTCGGCGCGAACCTCAACTGCCGCCCCGAGCACTACCGCGAGTTCGCGCTCATGGGCCACTTCTACGCCCAGGAGGTCCTGGGCGTCGCGAAACCGAAGATCGGCCTCATGTCCGTCGGCGAGGAGGAAGGCAAGGGCACGGAAACGACGCGCGAGGTCTTCGGACTCCTCAAGGAGTCGGGCCTGAACTTCATCGGCAACGTCGAAGGCCGCGACGTCTACTCGGGCGACGTCGACGTCATCGTGACGGACGGCTTCACGGGCAACGTCATCCTCAAGGTGTCCGAGAGCCTCGCGCACCTCGTCGAAGAGGCGCTCAAGCAGGAGATCACGCGCAGCCTGCAGGCCTCGATGGGCTTCCTCCTCTCGAAGGACGCCTTCCGCTCGTTCAAGAAGCGCCTCGACTACAGCGAGTACGGCGGCGTGCCGCTCCTGGGCGTGAACGGCGCGTGCCTCATCGGCCACGGCCGTTCCAACGCAAAGGCGGTCCGGAACGCTGTCAAGGCCGCGCACGACTTCGTCGAGCGCGGCATTCCCGGGAAGATCCGGGAAAAGGCCGTCACCTTCGCGCCCCCCGCCCTCTCCCGGTAACATCCCGGCTTTCCGTCAGGGAGGAGGACCGATGCTCCACGCCACGATCGCCGGCACCGGCCGGGCCGTTCCCGACCGGATCCTTTCGAACGCCGACCTCGAGAAGATGGTCGAGACGACCGACGAGTGGATCACGTCGCGGACGGGGATCCGAGAGCGGCGCATGGCGGGGCCGGACGACATCCTGTCGGACTTCTGCGTCCGCGCGGCGCGTCTGGCACTCGAGGACGCGGGGGTCGCTCCGATGGACCTCGACACGATCATCCTTGCGACGTGCACGCCCGACCACCCGATCCCGGGCGCCGCGCCCGTCGTCCAGCAAAAGCTCGGAGCCAAGCGGGCCGCGGCGTTCGACCTGAACGCCGCGTGTTCGGGCTGGCTCTACGGGCTCCACGTCGCCGACGGCCTCGTCCAGGCCGGCAAGGCGAAGAGTGTCCTCCTGATCGGCGCCGAGTTCCTCACGCGCTTCACCGACTACACGGACCGCGGCACGTGCGTTCTCTTCGGCGACGGCGCGGGCGCAACCGTGCTCAAGGCCACGGCCTCGGACCACGGCGTCCTCTCCACGGCGATCCGGACGGACGGCGAGGGCGCGTGCTTCATCTACATGCCCGGTGGCGGCTCGACCCATCCGCCCAACCGGCCCGAAACGCTCGAGGCGCGCCTCACCTACATCCAGATGAAGGGCGGCGAGACGTTCAAGACGGCGATCCGCTCGATGGTCGACGTCTGCAAGGAAGTTCTCGCCGAAAGCGGCTTCACCGAGGACGACGTCGCGTGGCTCCTGCCGCACCAGGCGAACGAGCGGATCCTCACGGCCACCGCCGACCGCCTCCGGATCCCCGCCGAGCGCTGCATGAACAACATCGGGCGCTACGGCAACACGAGCGCGGCCTCGATCCCGATCGCGCTGGACGAGTACGCCCGGGACGGCCGGATCAAGAGAGGCGACCTCATCCTCATCACGGCCTTCGGCGGCGGACTGACGTGGGGCGCGGGGCTCGTTCGCTGGTGAGATGAGCGGTCTCGCGTTCCTCTTCCCCGGGCAAGGCTCGCAGTTCGCGGGGATGGGGAAAGACCTCGCCGAGCGCTTCGCCGAGGCGCGCGAGGTCTACGCGCGGGCCGACGCGGCCCTCGCGCCCCTCGGCCTCGTCGTCTCGAAGGTCTCGTTCGAGGGCACCGAGGAAGACCTCCGGCAGACCGCCGTCACGCAGCCCGCCATCCTGACGCACGCGGTCGCGGTTCTCGCCGTTCTGAAGGCGAAAGGCATCGTCCCAGCCGCCGCGGCCGGGCACTCGCTCGGCGAGTACGCGGCGCTCGTTGCCGCCGGCGCGCTCACGCTGGAGGACGCCGTCGTCCTCGTGCGGCGGCGCGGCACGTTCATGCAGGAGGCGGTGCCCGCG
>JBAUSZ010000211.1:0-2181 GCA_049581965.1 Thermoanaerobaculia bacterium
GCCGTGAAGGCCTCGATCGCCTTGGGAGCCGCGCGCCGGTTGAAGAAGAACCGCCCCCGGAGGTAGAGGTCGTACGCGACGGGGTCCCGCGGCGCGGCCGCCCGAGGCGTCGAGTCTCCGCCGAAGAGCCGGACGCGGAGCGTATTGGCGATCGCGCGCGCGATTTCGTCCTGGACGGCGAAGACGTCGTCGAGCGTTCGGTCGAATCGCTCCGACCAGAGCTGGTACCCACTCGTCACATCGATGAGCTGCGCCGTCACGCGCAGGCGCCCGCCCGCCTGCCGGACGCTGCCTTCGAGGACGGAGCGCACGCCCAGGCGCTCGCCGATCGCGCGGACGTCCTCGGACTTGTCCTTGAACGCGAACGAGGACGTCCGGGCGGCGACGTGGAGCGTCTCGACCTTCATGAGCGCGTGGATGATCTCCTCGCTCAACCCGTCGCTCAGGTACTCGCTGTCCTTCTCCGGGCTCAGGTTTCGGAACGGCAACACGGCGACCGAGGGGCCTCCGTCCGGCGGGCGGGACGGCGGCGGCGTCACGACGGGGCGCGACACGGCAGATTCCGCCGCGTGCAGCGCAAACACGACGTCCCGCGCCGACTGAAACCTGAGCGCCGGATCCTTCTCGAGGCAGTGCTTCGCAACCTCCCCCAGGGCGCCGGCCAGCCCGCCCGCCTCTGCGAGGGGCGGAGGCTGGTCGCGAAGCACGGAGGCGAGGACCTCCGCGGCCGACGTGCCGGAGAAGGCGCGGCGCCCAGCCAGCATCTCCCAGAGCACGGCCCCGAAGGAGAAGAGGTCGCTCCGGTGATCCGCGGGAATGCCCCGCGCCTGCTCGGGCGCCATGTACGCCGCGGTCCCGAGGATCGTTCCCGGATCGGTCGTCAGGGAGCGCGTGAGGGTCTTGGCGTCGTCGGAGGCGGCTTCCTCACGCCGCGCGAGGCCGAAGTCGAGGAGCTTGACGCGCCCGTCGCGCGTGACGAAGACGTTCTCGGGCTTGAGGTCGCGGTGAATGATTCCCTTTTCGTGCGCGGCCGCGAGCCCCTCGGCGATCTGGAGCGCCCAGTCCGCGGCGCGCCGCGGCGCGAGCGGCCCGCCCGCGAGGTGCGCCCGGAGGTTCTCCCCCTCCAGGAGCTCGGTGACCGCGTAGGCGATGCCCGAGTCCTCCCCGACGTCGAAAATCGCGAGGACGTTCGGGTGAGAGAGAGCCGCGACGGCGCGGGCCTCGCGGGCAAAGCGCGCCCGCGCGCCGGCGTCCGACCCGAGCGCTTCGGGCAGGATCTTGATCGCGACCTCCCGCCCGAGCCGGCCGTCGTGCGCACGCCAGACCTCCCCCATTCCGCCCGCGCCGAGCGGCGCGAGGATTTCGTAGGGACCGAGACGGGAGCCGCGCGAGAGCGCCACGATGCCAGGGGATTCTAGGGGCTTCGTCCCGCCCTCAGTCCCCGCGCCTGAGGTACCGGAAGTCCTTGATGTCGTACTCCTTCATCTTCGCGATGAGGCTCCCGCGCGAGATGTTGAGGAGACGCGCGCCGAGGGACTGGTTGCCGCGCACCTTGCGCATGACGCGCTCGATGACCTGGCGCTCGACCTTTTCGACGATCTCCTTGAGGTCGTCGCTCTCCTTGAGCGCGAGCTCGACGTGCTCCCCGGAAAACTTCTGGTCGAGCTCCGCGAGGGACACGGCGCCGCTCCCGACCTGCGCCGCGAGGCGGCGCACTTCGTTCTCGAGCTCGCGCACGTTGCCCGGGTACTGGTAGTTCAGGAGGGCGTTCATCGCCTCGACGTCGAAGCGCGCGGCCGGCGGCCCGCCGTGCCGCGCCGCGAGCGCGTCGAGGAGGGCGGGGATGTCCTCCTTGCGGTCCTTGAGCGGCGGGAGGCGCAGGGTGAGCGCCGAGAGGCGGAAGTAGAGGTCGTCGCGGAAGTGGCCGTCCTCGACGGCACGCGTGAGCGGCCGCGAGGAGGTCCCGATCACCCGGACGTCGATCGGCACCGTCCGCCCGCCGGGCGCCGTGACCTCGCGCGCCTCGAGGAGGCGGAAGAGGAACGCCTGCGTCGGGGCGGGAAGGTCGCCGACCTCCTCGATGAGGAGCGTGCCGCCGTCCGCCTCGAAGAGACGGCCCGCGCGCTTGCGCCGGTCGCCGGCTGCCGCGGTGCCGAGGAGGTCCTCCTCCAGCGCCTGCGG
>JBAUSZ010000212.1:0-3900 GCA_049581965.1 Thermoanaerobaculia bacterium
CAGGTTCACGACGAGCGTCCGCTCGCGCACGGCTGCGACCTGCCGCGAAAGGATCGCCGACGGCAGCGCCGCGCGCGTCGCGGCGCGCATCGCCTCGGCGATTCCGGGCACCTCGTAGTCCGCGATCGCGAGCGTCGCCTGCGGCGTGACGTCGCGCGGCGAAAGGCCCGTCCCGCCCGCGGTGAGCACGAGGTCCGCGGCGCCGATGTCCGCGAGCCGCTTGAGGTTCCACTCGATGTCGCCCTTCTCGTCCGGGAGGATCGTCTGCTCCACGATCGTCGCGCCCGGGAGGAGGCGGCGGGCCGCCTCGGCGACCGCCGGTCCTGTCTTGTCCGCGCGCTCGCCGTGGTAGGAACGATCGGAGATCGTCAGGACGGCGACGCGCACGGGCGCCTCAGCCGCCGATTTCGCTCATGTTCCGCGCGTGGAGCGGAAGCATCGCCTTGTCCATCCCGACGAACATCGGATGGCGCTCCTCCTTCACCGTTGCCGCGTGCTGGACGAGTGAGGCCAGCTGCTCGTCCGTCGCGCCCGCGCGCATCGGCTTGAGGAGGTCGACGTCGGCGTGTCCGAAGAGGCAGCCCTTGAGGAAGCCGTCCTGCGTCAGGCGCATCCGGTTGCACGTGTCGCAGAAGCGGTCCGAGACCGGAGTGATGAACCCGAGGGTGCCCGTGTGCGCACCCGCGGGCGACGTCACGGAGTACTCGTCCGCCGGACCCGCGACGAGCGTCTTCTCGATCGGCGTCAGGACATAGCCCGCCCCGGCAAGCCGATCCCACACCTCGCGCCAGCCGATCCAGTCCTCGTCCTTCCAGGCGTTGTCACCGAAGGGCATGAACTCGATGTAGCGCACTCCGAGCTTCTTGTCCTTCGTGAGGGCCGCGAGCGGCAAGATCTGGCCGTCGTTGAATCCCCGGATCACGACGACGTTCACCTTGACCGAGTCGAACGGCAGCGAAAGGGCGAGGTCGATCGACTCCTTCACCGGCGCGAAGTGGTCCCGGCGCGTCATCTTCCGGAAGTGCTCGGCCTCGGCCGCGTCGAGCGAGACGTTCACCTTCGTGAGCCCGGCCGCGAGGAGGTCGTGTGCGATGCGCGGGAAAAGGACACCGTTCGTCGAGAGCGCGATCCCACCCGGGAAACCGATCGCCGCGAGGTCGCGCACGATGTCGACGAGGTCGGGCCGCGTCGTCGGCTCCCCTCCCGTCAGGCGGATCTTCTCGATCCCGAAGTCGCGCAGGAGGCGTGCCGAACGGCGGATCTCGTCGCGTGTGAGAAGGTGCGGGAGGGGCCGGAACTTCTGGTCCTCGGGCATGCAGTAGACGCAGCGCAGGTTGCACCGGTCCGTGATCGAGATCCTCACGTACGTGATGCGCCGGCCGTGCCCGTCGACGAGGGCTCTTTCCATCGTCGAGCGGGAGTCTAGCCCAATGAGGACCATACCGGTGCCCTATCCGGCCCGTCGGGATAGTCTCCGCCCCGTGCTCCTCCCGCCGGTCCGGGACACGTTCCGCTCGATCGCCGCGACGGTCGTGCCGGAAGCCTCCGCGCTCGACGAGACCGGCTGGAGCGCGCTCGAGGCCCTCGTCGAGAAGACGCTCGCGAGACGGCCAGCGGGGATGCAGAGGCAGCTCGTCCTGTTTCTCCGCGCGATCGAGTTCCTGCCGCTGCTGCGCTGGGGGCGCTCGTTCACGGCGCTCGGGCCGGAGGAACGCACGCGCTTCCTCTCGAGTCTCGAGCGCGCGCCGCTTCTCCTCCTGAGGCGTGGCTTCTGGGGTCTGAGGACGCTCGTCTTCCTCGGTTATTACGCGCGGCCGGAAGCGGCGGTGGAAATCGGGTACGGCGCGGACGCGCGCGGCTGGGAGGCGCGCCGCGCATGAACGCGAAGACGTACGACGTCGTCGTGATCGGCTCCGGCGCCGGCGGCGGAACGGTGGCCGAGGGCCTCGAGCCGCTCGCGCGCGCCGGCTACAGGATCCTCGTCGTCGAGCAGGGCGCACGCCTCCGCGACGAAGAGTTCACGGGCAAGGAATCCGACATGGCCGACGCCCTCTACGAGGACGGCGGTGGGTTCCTGACGGCCGACGGCGCGATGACGCTCGCCTTCGGCCGAGTCTGGGGCGGCTCGACGGTCGTCTACACGGGGACGTCGCTCATTGCTCCGAAGCGCGTCATCGAGGGCTGGCGCGTGCCGGGCCTGACGCACGCGGACGTCGAGCAGCGCTCGCGGAGGTTCATGGAGGAAAACGGCGTCCACCTCCTCGAGCCGGACCTCCTGAACGACAACAACCGGCTCTTCGTCGAAGGCTGCGCGAAGGCCGGTTACGGCGCCGAGCAGTTTCCGCTCAACCTCCGCGGCTGCCGCGGCTCGAGCCTGTGCAACCTCGGCTGCCCCAACGGCGCCAAGCAGGGCACGCATCGTGTCCAGCTCCCGGCCGCGCTGAAGGACGGCGTCGAGGCCGTCACGCGCGCGGAGGCCCTGCGGGTCGAGGAGGGCCGCGTGATCCTCCGCGTCTCTGCACCTGCCCCCGGCGAAAAAGGCGCACCCTCCGAGTGGGCGCCCGGCGATTATGCCGTGAGCGCGAAGGCGATCGTCGCGGCGGGAGGCTCGATCGGGACGACGGCCCTTCTCCTGCGCTCGGGCCTCGGGCCGTCCCTCCCCCGCCTCGGCGCGGGCTTCACGTGCCATCCGGCGCACATCCTCGTTGCCGAGCACGAGCACCCGATCACGAACGACGTCGGGCACCCGAAAAGCTTCTACCTCGACCGCGCCGTGGAGGAGGGCTACGTCCTCGAGACGTGCATGTACTTCCCCTTCACGACCGCCAAGAACCTCACCGGCTTCGGCGCGCCCCACGCGACGCTCATGCGCGCGTTTCCACGCCTCCAGATGATCCTCGTCCTCGCGTGTGACAAGGCGGTCCCCGAGAACCGGATCTCGGTCGACGCAGGCGGCAAACCTGTCGTTCACTACACGTTCACGAAGAACACGGTCGCTTCCCTCGTGAGCGCGACGCGTGCGGCCGCGCGGATCTTCTTCGCCGCCGGCGCGGTGCGCGTCCACGCGCCCTCGGCGGACCCGCCGCTCCTCGAGCGCCACGAGGCTGGCGCGATCGACGCCCGTGTCCACGAGCGGCACTTCCAGACCGGCCGGATCAGCGTCTCGGCCGCGCACCTCATGGGCGGCTGCGGGATGGGCTCCTCTCCCGGCGACTCGGTGACGGATTCCTGGGGGCGCGTCCACGGGCGGCCGCGTCTCTTCGTCGCGGATTCGAGCCTCTTCCCCGATTCGCTCGAAATCAACCCGTACCTCACCGTCATGGCCCTCGCCGATCGCGCCGCCGAGCGCATCCGCGAGGACGCGGGCGCGCTCCTCGGGGCGCCGGGGGGCGGGCCTTGACGAAGAGGACCGGCGCCGAGCTCGTCGTCCGCGCCCTCGAGGACGAGGGAATCGCCCTCGCCTTCGGGATCCCCGGCACGCACAACATCGAGCTCTACGACGCCCTCGCGTCCTCGGAGAGCGTGCGCGCCGTCCTCGTGACCGACGAGCAGAGCGCCTCCTTCATGGCGGACGCGGCGTGGCGCGCCTCGGGGCGGATGGCCTGCGTGAACGTCGTGCCGGGCGCGGGCCTCACGCACGCGATGTCCGGCATCGCGGAGGCGTTCCTGGACGGCATCCCGATGCTCGTCCTCGGCTGCGGAATCCGGCGCGACACCGGCAGGGCGTTTCAGCTCCACGACGTCGACCAGCTCGCGCTCGCGCGTCCCGTCACGAAGGCCCAGTTCCTGCCCGCGCGCGGCGAGGAGCTCTACGGGATCGTCCGCCGCGCCTGCCGGATCGCGCGCGCCGGGACGCCTGGCCCCGTCTTCGTCGAGGTCCCGGCCGATCAGTACCTCTTC
>JBAUSZ010000213.1:0-2768 GCA_049581965.1 Thermoanaerobaculia bacterium
GGGATATCGATGTTGTTTGCCGCCCAACGATATCGAGTTCAGCGGCGAGAAGGAAGGAGCGCAGCGACTGACGCCGAGTCCGCTGCAATGAGGTGTTAGGCCGCGACGGGCGTGCCAAGGCCCGAACGGAGCCTGTGCGTTCGGCCGGACGCTCGGCCGGCTAGGACTTCGAGTAACGCGTGGGGGTCACGTTCTGTGCCCCCGAGAGTTGCGCTACATAGCCTCGGATGACCTCGAGCCCTGCATCCGAACAGTAGTGGCCCGGCTGCTGGGGTGGAAATTCCTCAGGGAGTCGGGCGCAGCGAACGCGAACCGCCTCGAGCGCAGGGTTGCGAAGAGGGACCGAAATGAAATCGTCCCAGTCGTATGCGCCACCGGTGCCGTCGAGGAACGCCGTCAACCACGACGCGACTTCCACGACTTCCTGCCCTGTGGCGTCAGCGCTGCGGCGACCCAGCCATATGAGAACGGGTACAAGAGGAATGAGTGTGGCTAGGGCGAAGAGAAGAACGACACGCATGGGCTTCGCGGCCTAACGATATCAAGCTCAGCGGCGAGCGTAGCGAGTCCGCTGCAGCGCGTTGTTAGGTTGCCAGGCCGGAAGCTACAAGAAACGCCTGCAAGCGAGCCTCTGCTTCGGGTATGAGCGCCTCGATCTCGTGGTCGATAGCCGCGAGGCGCGCGTCGCGTTCGTCGCCGGCTTCGTCTTGAGGCCAGGAGTCCATGACCTCGTTACGACCGTCCACGGTTGGAGGCACGCCACCTGGAAACCACGCAGCGACGCGCGACACCGCCGCCGCAATACGGGGTAGCTCGAGAACAGCTAGCGCGCTCATGCAGTCCGATAAGTGGTCGGCCGGGGAGTTATAGAAGTACGAGATGACGCCCCCATTCTCGACCGAGTCGATGAGCGCGCGAGTGTTTACCCAGACACGCTCCGGCTCAGTAATGTCCCGGAACCCCGATGCGAAGGCCCTCTTCACTACTTCACCGAACCGCCTAGCGAGAGGCTCGTTCATTGGCAACCTAACGATATCAAGCTCAGCGGCGAGCGTAGCGAGTCCGCTGCAGCGCGTTGTTAGGCTGCGGCCACTTCATGGACAAGAGCACGATCAGAGGGCTAACCAGTGGGCGGCGAAAATGGCCGCACTTATGCCGGCTGTGGCTGAGATGACCAAGACCCAGCGTAGATCGGGTGTGTCGGCTAGTTGTTCAGAGCGGTGATAGAGCGCGGGAAAGAAGATGCGCACTGCGCGATCTGCCACGAATGAACCGACTAAACACGCGGCAAGAGCGGGAAAATAGAGTGGGCCGAGGGGACGTGGTCCGTGGACGAGGGATAGTGCGAGCGCCCATCCGAAAAAGGCGATGGTAAGGACGACGGCGAACGCCCAGAGTCCAAAACGAGCTACCGGTGCGCCGCCGCGACGTGCGTCGTGTAGTGCCGGATCGACGGACACGAGGCGAGGCAGCGCAAAGAGGTGAAGCAGCCGAATGACTACCCCGGAAAGAAGGGAAAACGATAGGAGTCGAGCCAGAGGGGACATGTCGAGTCGATTCGGTTCCGCAGCCTAACGATATCGAGTTCAGCGGCGAGAAGGAAGGAGCGCGAGCGACTGACGCCGAGTCCGCTGCAATGAGGTGTTAGCGGGCGCCTTCCTTTGGCTGAGGAGCAGGAACGCCGCGGAGCAGACCCTCGACACTGAGGTCTTCGTCGACTTCGGGCCAGTGAATGCCCTCGCCGTTACCGAGCAGCTCCCAGCGAGCGCGCTGGGGCTCCGACGCGGCGAGCAGGCGAGGAAACCAGACCAGGGGCACACAGATAGTACGGCCATCGGTGAGACCGACGACGAGCTCGGATGCCGTGAAGTGCACCGAGCCTGCCTGCGACGTGCGACTAGCGAGCGAAGTACTCATGCCACGCAGCGGTTAGTTTACCGCGATGCTCGACCACGAGGTCGCGGACCGTGCCGAGTTCGTGCGCGGGGAAGTTCGAGGACTGAGCGAGCGCGACTGGCTCGAGCCAGAACTTCGCGAGCGCGCGGTCGCGCTGCACGTGAATGTGAGGGGGCTCGTCGTTTTCATTGCTGAAGAAGAAGAACCGGTACGGGCCTACGCGAAGGACGGTCGGCACAGCCCGCTAACGATATCGAGTTCAGCGGCGAGAAGGAAGGAGCGCAGCGACTGACGCCGAGTCCGCTGCAACGAGTTGTTAGAAGGCGCTTGAACGAGCGACTCGCCGTAGCGAGACGCGAAAGTGAAGGCGCCCGCTCATGGCCGCACGGGCAGGGGCGCCGGAAGCCTCCAGCCCCGGCCCACGCTCGAAACGAACGGGCAACCCGAAGAGGAACGAGCCCTGCCGAAATAGGTGTGCTCCGGAAACGACGAGCACCGCGTGGGCCGAATGCGCTGCTGCGCGGCCCGGTACTCCGGGCGAAGCGAGGCGCGCCCGAACGATCCTGCCCAGATGCTTTCTGTGGTGGGAGATGGGAAAAGCCGACTGAGCACCGCCACCTGTCGAGCGCGTCCGAACCGCGCAGCAGCGCGGCTGGGGCTCCGGTGACCCTTACGAGACGCCGCTTGGACCCCAAATTTCTTAAACCGAACGCCGCTTTCCGAAGCGAAAAGGGAAATACGCCTTCTAACGATATCGAGTTCAGCGGCGAGAAGGAAGGAGCGTCAGCGACTGACGCCGAGTCCGCTGCAATGAGGTGTTGGGCTGCGACTACGGCTGGCTGATGAGACGCTCGTATTCGTCGTGCGAGCCG
>JBAUSZ010000214.1:0-14464 GCA_049581965.1 Thermoanaerobaculia bacterium
CGGCCTTCCCGCGGCGGGCCGCGGCGAGGCGCTCGACGGTCCCGACGCAGTCCTTCGCGCGGTACGCCCGGCCTCCGGTCTCGAGGAGGATGCGGTCGAAGGCCCGGCACAGCCGGACGAGGCGCCCCGCGTTGCCCCGCGTGACCGGAAAGTCCAGCGCGAGCGAGAAACCGTCGGGAGCGTACCCGCGCGGGGAGGGGTCCGCGCGATGGCGCTTGACGACGGCGAGCGACGAGACGACCCCGGCCTCCTGCTGCAACACGAGGGCGCGGGCGAACGCCTCCTCGGCCCGCTGCTTCGGGACGAAGAGCTGGTACTGGATGAAGCCGCCCGGCCGGTAGGCCTCGTTCCAGCCGGGCACGTAGTCGAGGAGGAACGAGTAGGCGACGAGCGACTGCCGGTAGCGCGCGCGTCCGGCGAGGCGTCCCGCGAGGAACTTGGCCTTGTTCACGAGACGCATCTGTGGGCCGCGCGCCGTGAGCCTCAGTCCGAGGAGAAGGAGCGGGGCCGGGAGCGGGCCCGCCCGGACGTCCGCGACCTGTTCTGCGACGGAAAGGCCCGCGTTCTCGCCGGAGGCGGCGACGTGCTCGTTCGCGACGTGGAGGACGCTCCGGCCGAGCCTGCGCCCCGCGGCCCAGCAGTCCATCCAGCCGACGACGTACTCCCAGTCCTCCTTCGCGCCGTCCAGCGCGTCGAGCGTCGTCGCGAGGTCCTTCGTCGCGAAGCCCTCGACGTCGAGATAGCCCGAGCGCACTCTCTTGAGGCGAAGCGAGACCTCGACGATCGGATCCTCCATGCGGTCGTTGCCGACGATCTCCCCCATCGCGCCCGTCCCGGAGCGGATCTCCTCGAGGCGACCGCCGGGCCGCAGGACGGTGACGCTTTCGACGTGGTCGCCGATCGTGCCGCGTCTCCAGCCGTTCTTGCCGTGCACGTTCACGGCGATCGCCCCGCCGAGAGTGACGTGCATCGTGCCCGTGACGACCGGAGGCCAGAAGCCCTTCGGGATCGAGGCTCTCCAGAGGTCTCCGAGCGTGAGGCCCGCGCCGGCGCGGACGACTCCCGTCGACCCGTCCAGACTGCGGACGGCGTTCAACCGCGTGAGCTCGACGACGGGCCCGGCCGGGTTGATCGCCGCGTCGCCGTAGGAACGCCCCGCCCCGCGGAACACCGCACGGTCGCCGCGCGCCCGGCAGTCGGCAAGGACAACCGAGAGTTCCTCCACGGACGACGGCCGGTAGACCGGCGAAACCGAGAAGTTGTAGAGGCCGAACCCCTCCACACGTTCGGGCACCGGCGCGGGTCGAGACCGCTCGGCGCTCACGGCGGGCCCACCCTCTTGAACACGAAGCGCGGGACGTGCCGCATGACGAGCGCCACGAGAGCCCAGCGGCCGTAGACGTAGAAGACCTCGCGGCCCTTCTCGAGGCGGTCGGCGACGATGCGTGCGGCCTCCCCGGGAGGGACGGCCCAGAACGCCCTGCGGTCGCCGAGCATGCGCGTCGCGATGAAGCCGGGCTTCACCGTCGAGACCTTCACACCGAAGGGAAAGAGCCGGTTCCTCAGGCCCTCGAGAAACGTCGTGAGCGCCGCCTTCGAGGCGTTGTAGGCGGGGTTGCCCTTGCGGCCGCGGTCGCCTGCGATCGAGGAGATCGCGGCGATCTGCCCGCGCCGCGCGGCCCGGAAGTAGTTCGCCGCGAGGCCGAGCATCCGCACGGCCGCGACCGCGTTCACCGTCATCATCTCCGCGTCGCGGTCCGGGTCGCACGTCACGCCGTCGCTCCCGTGCATCAGCCCTGCGTTGTAGAGGAAGAGGTCGCAGTGCCCCGTCGCCTCGATCGCATCCCGGAAGGCCGGCTCGATTCGTGTCTCGTCCGCGAGGTCGCACACGACGCCGCGAACGGTCGCATCCGGGAAGCGCGCGGAGAGCTCGGCGACGAGCGCGTCGAGCTTTTCCCGCGACCGGCCGAGAATGGTGACCCAGAAGCCGCGCGAGGCGTACTCCGCCGCGAGCGCCCGCCCCAGACCATCCGTGGCCCCGACGAGAACGACTCTCTTCACGCGGTCTCCCGGCTCATCTTCGCAGAGGGCGGCGCCTCACGGCCAGAGGCGCTCCGTTTCGAAGTGCCAGTCACGCGTCACGTCCAGCCAGAACGCGAGGCCCGCGTGCTGGCCGAACGGCGCGTAGAGCCGCGCGACGCGCGCGTCGGAGACCTTCCGCCCGCGGAAGCGCAGGACGGAGACCTTCTTGCGCGACCACGAGTCGAGGCCCAGCCTGCCGTGCCGGCCGAGGAGCCGCCCGAGGGTATCGGCCGCGTAGGGACCGAAGCCCTTCTCGGCCCGGATCTCCTTCTCGACGTCCTCGTCCGGGCGTGACGGATCCTCCCAGCGCGACAGGTCGAGCGCGCCGGAGGCGACGCGCTCCGCGAAGGCGGCGAGATAGGGCGCGCGATAGCCGAGCTTGAGCGTCTCGAGCCGACGCGCGGAGAGGCCCGCGACGAACGCGGCCGGCGGGAACGCGCCGCCGTTCCCGTAACGGCCGATCAGGTTCGAGACCATGACCTTCGTGAGGCCCCAGGTGCAGTTCGTCGTCGCGAGCACCTTCACGGCGTCCTCGAAGAGCGTCGGCGCCCGCAGAATGCGCCCCGCCCCGCGCCGCGCGATCCACGCGAAGCGGGGATCGCCGGCGCAAAGGGAGTGGAAGGAGGAAAGATCTGCTTTCAAGTCGAGGACGCGCTGAAGGACCCCGAGGAGGGCACCGCGGGACGGAACGTCCGAAGAGAGCAATTCGCCCTTCGAAGCACGCGCCGAAGGCGCGAGCGCCGTCGCGGTCGCGGCCAGTCTCTCCGTACGCGCCGCCACGACGACCTGCACGGGGCATTCACCTTCCAGGAAAACAAACCCGAGCCGATGTCCCTGCGCATCCCACTGGAACGGCGGCAGGTCGTACCACCCGTGGCTGCGCACGACGAGGTCGAGGTCGAGCGGTGAGAGCGTGAGCCTCAGGGAGGACTCGCTCCCATGATGCCCGAGCCCGGGCCGCCGCCGCCGTGCGGACAGCGCTCCTTCGGCTCGGTGCCCTCGAGGAAGACCTCGTCGAACGACGCCGGGCATTCCTCCGTCACGAGGAGGCCGGTCGTCGGGTCGATCGAGGCGGTCACGACGCCGGGCGCCTTCGGGAACGGCGTCTCGAACCAGTGCGACGGAAGGCGGCGCACGAAGTCCGCCCAGATCGGAAGCGCCGCGCTCGAGCCCGAGAGGTTGAGCCCACGGTTGTCGTCGAATCCCACCCACACGGCGACGAGGAGGCTCGGCGAGAAACCGATGAACCACGCGTCCCGCCCGTCGTTCGTCGTCCCCGTCTTGCCAGCGAAGATGCCCTGCGCGCCGAGGCGGCGGGCCGAGCCGCCCGTCCCGCGGTCCACGACGCCCCTGAGAACCGAGTCGAGCACCGACACGGCGTCGGCGTCCGCCCCGCGGACGATCGGCTCGTCCCTCGACTCCATCCGGCGCAGGGAAGGCGTCACGAGGCCGAGGAGGGCGTTGGGCCTCACACGGAAGCCGCCGTTCGCGAACGTGCAGAACGCGGCCGCGATCTCCATCGGGCTCGTCTCGAACGAGCCGAGCGCGAGCGACGGGTACGGCTTGAGCGGCGACGAGATCCCGGCGCGCCGCGCGGTCTCCACGATGTCCGGGAGGAGCGTCCGGCCGGGCGCGGTCTCCGTCACCGCAATCCGTACCGTCGGGATGTTGATCGATTGCTCGAGAGCCTGCCGGGCGGTCATCGTCCCGCGGAACTCCCCGTCGTAGTTCTTCGGCGACCACGTCTCGTCCTCGCCTTTCCCCCAGACGAGGGCGATCGGAGAGTCCACGTAGAGCGACGCCGGCGTGATCGGCGGAACGAGATCCCTCTTGCCGAAGGCGGTCAGGTAGACGAACGGCTTGAAGAGCGAGCCCGGCTGTCGCCGCGCCTGCACGACGCGGTTGAACTGGCTCACCTGGTAGTCGCGGCCGCCCACGAGCGCCCGCACCGACCCCGTGGACGGATCGAGCGCGATGAGGGCCGCCTGCAGCTGGTCCTCGTCGCCACGGGGCCGCAGCCGCCTGTACCTCTTCTCGAGCTCCTCGAGCCCCTTGTGAACGGCGGCCTGCGCGGCCTGCTGCATGTCGGGGTCGAGCGTCGTGAAGACGGACGAGCCGTCCTCTTTCGAGAAGCCCGGGATCTCCTTCGCCTGATTCAGGACGAAGTCGACGAAGTGCGGCGCCACGACCCCCGTCGGCGGCGAGGCGATGTGCGTGAGGGGCGCCGCGAGCGCGGCGTCGTACGAGGCCTTGTCGATCTTCTTCTGCTCGAGCATTCCCTTCAGGACGAGGGCGCGGCGCTGGCGGGCGTTCTCGGGGTTGCGGAAGGGCGAATACTTGCCCGGCGAGGAGATGAGGCCCGCGAGCATCGCGGCCTCGGGAAGCTCGAGCCTCGAGACGCCTTTCCCGAAGTAGAAGCGCGACGCTTCCTCGACTCCCGTCACGGAGATCGAACCGCGCTGTCCGAGGTAGATCTCGTTGAGATACGCCTCGAGGATCTGCGCCTTCGTGTATTTCGTCTCGAGGATCACAGCCATGAGTGCCTCGACGGCCTTGCGCTTGAGCGTGCGCTCGGGCGTGAGGAACATGTTCTTGACGAGCTGCTGCGTGAGCGTCGACGTCCCGCGAACGCCGGCCCGCCGCGTGATGCTCTGGAGGACGGCGCCGACGAGCCGTCGGGGCGAGATCCCCGCGTGCGTGAAGAAGTCGCGGTCCTCCGTCGTCAGGATCGCGTCGAGGAGCACCTTCGGAACCTGGTCGAGCGTGACGAGCGTGCGGTCCTGCATCTTCTCGTCGAAGACGGTCCCGACGACCTCGGGCTCGAAGACGACGTACGGGAGGTGCGACCCGTCCTCGACGCGACGCACGGACGCGACACGGCGGCCCGAAAACTCGAGGACGGCGAGCACGCCCGGCGTCCTCCCCCAGGCGGTCTCGCGGTCGTTCACGGCGACCGTGACGCGGCCGGGCGAGAGGGCGTACTGCCCCGGAGCGAGAGGCGGCTTCGGAACCTCGGCGTAGCGGAGCCGCTGGAGCCGGCGCGTCACGTCGTCCGCCGCGAGCGCGTCGCCCGGCCGCACGACCCACACGTCCGAGTAGAGGCGCGTCGGGAGGCTCCACCGCCGGCCGTCCATCGTGCGGGAGACGACCCCCGAGAAATAGAGGACGACGACGGCCGCCGCGCTCGCGACGAGGACCGCCGTGGCGCCCGCGACGAACAGCGCAGGCCGCGGAATGCGGCGGACGAAGTGCCCGATCGCGGCGCCCGCAGCCTTCAGACGCGCGGACGCGACGGAAAGGGCCGCCTTCTGCGGCTCGGGCTCGTTCACCGCGGCGAGTCTAGCCGAGGACGCCGGCGCCACGATGCGATGGACCCGTGCCGCACCGCGCAGACGGCGGGCCGGCGATCGGAGTGTAGGCTAGCGCCCGTGTCCGTTCCCCACCGCGACGCCTCCGTCTCCGTGCACGTCGTGCGGCGCGACGGCGCCGCGACCCGCCGGGAAAAGGACTCCCTCGTCGCCGAGGAGCCTCTCGAGATCCGCCTGAGGGAAGGGGGCGGCGCGGCGGCTCGCTTCGTCGTGACGATGCGCACGCCCGGCGATGACGACGACCTCGCGGTCGGCCTCCTCTACGGCGAAGGAGTGATCGGCGGGATCGCCGACGTCCTTGCCATCGGGCCACCCGATGAGGCCGGCCTCGCGCCGGAGCTCGCGCGCAACGTCCGCGTCGTGACGCTGGCTCCGGGCGGCACGGGCGGGGTCCCGCGGCGTGCAACCGTCATGGGCTCGGCCTGCGGCGTTTGCGGTCGCACCTCCGTGGCCGACGTGATCGCCCTCGCCGCGGCCGCCCGCGCCCGTGCGGCCCGCCTCGCCTCCGAAGGCCTCGCCGCCGACGTCACGATCTCGGCGGAGCTCCTCACGCGGCTCCCCGACGTCCTGCGCGAGCGCCAGTCGGTTTTCGCGTCGACGGGCGGCCTCCACGCCGCAGGCTTCTTCGGCGCGGACGGCTCGCTCGCCGTCGCGCGCGAGGACGTCGGCCGGCACAACGCGACCGACAAGGCGATCGGCTCGCTCCTGCGCGAGCGCCGCGCGGCGCCGCCGGTCCTCCTCGTCTCGGGCCGCCTCGGCTTCGAGATCGCCCAAAAGGCGGCCCTCGCGGGCGCCGTAATCGTCGCGGCCGTCTCGGCGCCGACGAGCCTCGCGGTCGACCTCGCCGAGGAGGCCGGGATCACGCTCGTCGGCTTCCTGCGCGGCGGACGCTTCAACGTCTACGCGCACCCGGAGCGCATCCGGGACTAGCCCGCGCCGGGCGTGGGCGTCGCGGCTTTCGCCGCTTTCGGCCCGTCAGTTCTCCACGACCCAGCGAGCCCCGTCCTTGCGGAGGCGGACGGAGACGGTCGTGAGATTCGGCAGCGCCCCGGGCCGCTGGCGGTCCACACACGAGAACTCCGCGTTCCACCAGGCCATCACGCCGTCGCGGTGGACGGGCGAGGCGCCCGTGAACGAGCACTCCGCGCGACCGACCTCGTCGCTCACGAAGATCTGTGAGGCCGCGCGCGTCGAGAGCACGGCCGCCTCGGCCTGGACGAGCAAGCGCATCTCGGACTCGTCCCGGTCCGCGATCTCCTCGGGCGAGAGTGTCCGAGGGGCGGAGGGCGCGCTCTGGCGGACGCGATCGATCCGGATGGGCGCTTTCGTGTCCAGCGTCTTCCCCATCCAGAGCAGGAGGAGCACGATGAACCCCAGCCCCAGGCCTCCGAGGATCCAGGCGCCGCGGCTCACGTCCGTTCCCCTACCGGAGCAGGTTGTCCTCGACGAACTTCAGCGTCGCGAGGAACTGGAAGTCCTGGTTCTTCTTCTTCGAGAAGCCGTGCCCCTCGTCCTTGGCGAGGAGATACCAGACGGGGCCGCCGTTCTTCTTGATCGCCGCGACCATCTGCTCGGCCTCCGTGAACGGGACCCGCGGGTCGTTGCGGCCCTGGACGATGAACATGGGCTTCGTGATCTTCGACGCGCTCGTGAGCGGCGACATCTCGAGAAGAAGGGCGCGCATCTTCGGGTCGCGCTCGTCGCCGTATTCGGCGCGGCGGAGGTCCCGCCGGTAGGCTTCCGTGTGCTCGAGGAACGTGACCCAGTTCGAGATTCCGACGACGTCGACGGCGCAGCGGAAGCGGTCGTTGTAGTGCGTCATCGAGGCGAGCGTCATGTATCCGCCGTACGAGCCTCCCATCACCATGACGCGGCTCTTGTCGAGGCCGGGCTGCGCCGCGATCCAGTCGAGGAGGGCCCCGATGTCTTTGACGGAGTCCTCGCGCTTTTCCGCGTTGTCGAGCGCGATGTAGGTTTTTCCGAAGCCGGACGATCCGCGCACGTTCGGGAAGATCAGCGCGACGCCCAGCTCGTTCAGGTAGAAGTTGTTCCGCCCCAGAAAGCCGGGTTGATACTGCCCCTCCGGGCCCCCGTGAATGTTCACGATCACGGGGCGCGGGCCCGCAAACGACGCAGGCGGGCGGTACAGGAACCCGGTGACCGCGAGGCCGTCGAAGCTCTTCCACGAGATCTTCTCGGGCTCGGGGAAGAAAGCCGGATCGAGGCCGCCGGTCTCGCTCTGGGTCCAGCGCTCGACCTTCCCGGACGGCCCGGCCGCCACGTCGATCGAGTAGACGTCCGAGGCCGAACGCGCCGAGGCGAGCGTGAACGCGAGGTCCTTGCCGTTCTCGTGAAAGCGGACGGCGCCGATCGTCCCGGCCGGGATCCTCGGGAGCGCGAGTTCCCTTCCCGACACGGCGTCGAGGACGTGCAGAGTCTCGGGGCCTCCCTCGTTCACGACGAAGGCGAGCCTGAGCCCGTCGTCGGAGAGGCTGAGCGAGCCGACGTCCCAGCCGATCCCCCTCGTCAGGGCCGTGATCTGCTTCGACGCGAGGTCGAGCGACACGAGTCGGTGGAACTCCGCGCCGGCGTCGGTCGTGATGTACAGAGATTTACCGTCCCTCGCGAAGACGCCGCGGCCCCATGCGACCTTTTCCTTCGACTCCGGCGTCGCGAGCGTCTTCGCGCCCGTCGCGGCGTCCACGAGCCAGTAACGGCTCTCGTTCGCGGAGACGTACTCCCCGACGAGAAGCGTCTTGTCGTCGGGCGACCAGTCGGCGACCCCCCATCCCCCGCCCGAGACCTCGAGGACCCTTCGCTCCGTGCCCGGGTCCGCCGGGTCCACGACGTAGAGGTCGTTGTCCTTCCCGTTGCGCTTGGTGGACTGGTACGCGAGCCACTTGCCCGAGTGCGAGAACGCGCCACCCGTGTTCCGCGACTTGCCGTCCGTGAACATCGTGACCTTTCCGGTCTTCTCGTCGCGCCAGAAGAGCTGATACCACTCGCCGCCGCCGACGTCCTTGCTGAAGACGAAGCCGTCTCCCGTGTGCGGGCGGTAGCGGGCGCCGCCCGTGCGCTCGGGGTAGAACGTGAGCTGCATGCGCGCCGCGCCCGGGAACGCCACGCGGTGGATCTCCGCGACGTCCGCGAAGCGCGTCCCGATCAGCATCTCGCGCCGCACGGGGTGCCACGCCTCGAACGCCGCGCCGCGCGACTCGGTGTAGGGCGCGACGCGCGCGGCGAGCGACTTCGGGATCGGGGGGATGCCGTCGGCGACGAGGTTCTCGTTCGGAAGAACGACTTCGTCGGCGGCATGCGCCACCGTCAGGGGTCCGAAGAGCACCAGGAGAATGCTGCTTAGAAAGAAAGATCGCCAGCGGGCATCGACTCCACTCGCAACCGAGCCTCTCGCCCCGGGCTTCGGCGCCTTGCCTGGGAGGGTGAGTGGGGCCGCGGCTCCCCCGCCGCCGGTGCCGTACTGGGTGTGCATCGCTTCCTCCACTTTCTGGCATGTCCCAAGTCTTCGGCTTCCTACGCGAACGCCTCGATCTTCCGGACGGTCATCTCCTCGCCGAGCACCGTCGCTTTCTCGCCGACGGTCTTCCCGAGCAGGGCCTTGCCGAGCTCGGAGAGGTAGGAATACACGCCCTCCTCGGGCTTCGAGTCCCACGGGCCGAGGAGCGTGACGGTCTTCTCGCCCTTGGCGCCCTTCAGCGTGACGCGGGCGCCCGGCCTCACCTCGGCCGTGTCGATCGTCGCGGGGTCCAGCGCGCGCGCCTTGCCGAGCTCCTCCTGGATCTTGCCGGCGCGCGCCGAGAGGAGCTGCTGCTTGTCGCGCCGGGCCTTGTACTCGAAGTTCTCCGAGAGATCGCCCTCGGCGGCCGCGAGCGCGATCCCCTTCGTGTTCTCGGGGATCTCGATCTTCAGGATCCGGTCGAGCTCGGCGCGCTTTCTCTCGATCGCCCCGGCCGTCACGAAGAAGGTGTCCTCCTCGGCCTTGCGAAGGTCCGGGAAGCGCATCTCGGCCGCGGCGAGGAGACCGTCCCGTCGCAGCGGCTCGAGCTCGTGGTGGCGCGAGAGCCCCTGCAAGAAGGTACGCGCCTCCTCCACGGAGGCCTGTTTGACGAGCCAGCCCGCGACGAGGCCCGTGCGGTCGAACATCTCCCGCACCTTCGTTCGAAGGCCGCCGAGCTCGTCCCACGAAATCGCGTCGAGGAGCCGCCCGAGGATCGCGGGCGTCAGGCGCGCGCGGAACGCGTCGTCGGTCGCGGCGCGCTGGGCGAACCACACGAAGGCGCGGGGGCCCGAGCGCGGGTTCTTGAGGAGCTTGTCGAGCGTGCGCTCGCGCGTCTCGGGGTCGCTCGCGGCGAGCGTGCGGTCGATGAGCTCGATCGTCCGGCCGTCCTCTTCCTTGAACATCCAGTCCGCGAGGACGGCGGGCGCCTCGGAGGGACGCTCGCGCGCGAGGACCTCGAGCGCCCGCTCGCGGATCGTCCGGTCCGAGAGCTGCGGGAGGAGCGCGAGCGGCCGCGCGAGGACGTGCCGCTCGACGTCGGCGGCCTTCTCGATGCCGGGCACCTTCTCGACGAGGATGGCGATCTCGAAGGCGGTCGCCGGGTCCCTCTCCTCGAGCTCCGCGGCGTCCGCAACGAGGACTTTGGCCATCGCCGAGGCGAGCGCCGGCGAACGCTTCTGGTTCCGGCGGAAGAGCTCGAGGCGGTCCTTGAGGCCCGCCTTCTCGAACTTCGCGAGGACCGTCGCGTCGGCGGCGCCGGCCGAGTCCGACCACTCGACCGTCGCGTTCTTTCCGCTCCCGTGGACGAGCACCTGCGGGTTCTTCTTGGCGGCCGTCCACCACGAGGTCCAGCCGTCCTCGGTCACGAGGCCCTTCACGGCCTCCTTGATCTCCGTCATCGTGAGAGCGCGCCCGAACGACTCGATGAGGTGCCGGAGCGAAGCTCCCGGATCGGCGAGGACACGCGCGCGCAGGGCGTCAGGCGCCGTGAACTTCTCGTTCAGGAAGTGCCCGGGCGGGAGCGGAACGAGCTGCTTGCCCGCGATGCCGATCGGGACCGCGATCCCTTTGGCGGACTCGAAGTCGAGTCTCACGACGCTGAGCGCGAAGTTCGTCTCGACGACCTTCCCGGCGCCTCGCCCGGCCATGTTGAAGACCTTTCCCGTCTCGAACGGCAGCCACGCCTCCGCCTTCTCCGCGCGTGCGAGGCCGTCGAGCGGGTCCTTCGCCTCCCGGAACTTGAACCGTCCGAGGAGGGTCGCGAGGGCCGTCGCGCCCGGCCACGCCGCGGCGAGTACGTCCTCGAAGAGCCGGTGGAAGCCGTCGGGTGTCGAAGGCGTGGCGCCGGCGCGGACGGCCTCCTTGAGGATCGTCCAGCGGAGCCTCGCGGCGTCGACGTCCGCGGCTTTTTTCCTCAGCACGGCGTCGGCCGCGCCGACGACGGCCTGCACGCGCGGCTTTTGCCCCGCGCGGGCGAGCCCGCGCAGGGCGCCGAGGAGCAGTTCGGAGTTGGCGAGGGGATCCTCGAGCGCCTCCTGGAAGGCCTCCTCGACGAGATCGAAGCGCTTCTCGGCGAGAAGGCTCTGCAGCGAGGCGCTGCCCGTCAACCGAGCATTCCCTTCTTCAGGTCCTCGGACGGCGGCTTCGGCCCGAGCCAGAGCGCGAAGAGGGCCTCGGCGAATTCCTTTCCCTCGACGACGCCGAGCGTCTTGTCGCCCAGCGAGACCGTCGTCCCCTTGCCGGGGACGTAGGAGAGGGCGAGCGTCTCGTCCTCCTTCACGTCCGGGATCAGCGCGTAGAGCTTCTCGATCGCGGCCTTCTGGGCGGCGGCCTTCTCCTTCGCGTTCGCCTCGAAACCTTCCTTGAATGCGTCGATGAGCTTGACCTTGCCGACGTCACGCAGGAACGTCATGCGCACGGCCTTCGCCTCATCGCTCGCGAGGATGGCGGCGGCGTCCTTCGACGGCGTCTCGAGGTAGAGGCCTCCGACGTAGACCTTGAAGATCGCCTTCTTGCGCAGGCCGAGCCCGTTGAGCTTGAGCGTCTTGTCGCCGACGGAGATCGTGTCGGGCATCTTGACGCCCGCGAGCTCCTTGGCGGCGGCGGGGCGAACCGGGACGGCAGCGACGAGAGCGGCGGCGACCAGGATGATCAGAGTGGAGCGTTTCATGGCGATCCTCCTCGGACGAGAGGGGGGATTCTAGCGTTGGTTCGGACCCGACCGCCTCGTGGAGCGTCCGGCACGGGGGGGACGAAGATTCTCTTGGAAGGTGAAAGAATCGGGAAGTCACGCCGTGACAAGAGGGGCGGCCCCCTGCGCCAGCCCGCCGTCGCCCGCCCTTCCGGAGGAGGTGAGCCGATGCCGAAGCCAAAGCCGCATTCACCTTCGAAGAAAAACCACCCGAAGCGTCCTGCGCCCAGGCCACGGACGACGAGGCTGCCCTCCCGGCCTTCCTCCTCCCCCGCCTTCCCGACGCTGCGCGTGGACTTCGAGTCCATCGAGGTCCGCCACAATGGCTGGCCGGGAAACGCGGCGCGCCCGACCGACCTTTCGCTCGTCCTCCAGCTCGAGATTCCGTCGGCCGCGGCCCCGAACACGGCGCTCGCGTCGGCGCGAATGCCCTTCCGGGCGGCCTCCGGGCAGACGGTCGTCGCGGCGGATCTGCCGCCGGACTCCTCGGGACGGCCGTTCTTCGGCAGGCCCGTGAAGGTCTCGAACCATGTGAACCTCCACGCACGCCTCTTCGTCGACCGGACGAACGCGATCGGCCCGATTCTCGGGGCGGCGCTCAACACCGTCATCGGCACGTTCGTCGGGAAGATCCCGCTCCTCGGCTCCCCACTCGGGGACGTCCTCCACGTCCAGATCGGGAACGTGATCTCGACGGAGCTCGCCCGTGCCACGGCGATCGTCCCGTCCGACGAGACGATGAAAGGGACGCACCCCGTCGCGATCGCGCTCGTCGCCCCGCGCACGATTCCCGGCGTCTACGCGCCGCCGGGCAGTCCCGAGGGCTACCGCAAGGGCGTCGTCGTGACGGAGGGCGACCTCGTGGCCCTCCTCCACCTCACGCTCACGCTGACGCTGCCGGGCTGATTCTCAGCTCCGGATCTCGCCGAACTTCGCGACGCGGGCAAACTGGTCGCGGATCGCCCTAAGGAGAGCAATGCGGTTCGCCTTGACGCTCTCGTCCTCGGCCATGACGAGGACCTCGGTGAAGAAGCGGTCGAGGGCGGGCCCGAAGGACGCCATGATCCCGAGCGCGTCCCGGAAGCGGCGCTGCGCGATCAGATCGTCGACGATCCCGCGGGCCTGCAGGAAGTCGCCGGCGAGCGCCCGCTCGGCGTCGTCGGTCATCTTCGCGGGGTCGGGCTCTCCGACCGCGTCGGGCGCTTGCGCGAGGATGTTCTGCATCCGCTTGAACGCGGCCGCGAGCGGGGCGAAGTCGGCTTCCTTCCGCATCGCATCAACCGCCTCGACGCGCTCGGCCGCGTCGGCCGGGTCGCGCGCGTCGGCGGCGAGAACCGCCTCGATCGTGTCCGCGGAGTGCCCTTTTTTCTCGAGGAGAAAGCGAAGCCGCTCCGTCAGGAACTCCGAGAGCTCGGGTACGACCTCGTCGCGCGACCGCGCGAGCGAACCGTGCAGCTGGAGCGCGTCCGAGATCGCGACGGGCAGGTCGAGGTGCCAGCCCTTGTCGAGAAGGATCTTGACGACGCCGAGCGCCGCCCTGCGGAGCGCGTAGGGGTCGCGCGAGCCGGTCGGGGCGAGGCCGAGTCCGAAGAGGCCCGCGAGCGTGTCGAGCCGGTCCGCGAGGGCGACGGCACCGCCGACGTCGTTTCTCGGGGAGGCGTCGTCCGCGGACGCGGGACGGTACTGGTCGTAGATCGCCTGCCAGACCTCCGCGCGCTCACCCTCGCGCCTCGCGTAGAGGCCGCCCACCGCGCCCTGCAGGTCGGGGAACTCGCGGACCATGTCCGTCACGAGGTCGGCCTTCAGGAGGCGCGCCGCGCGGGCGACGGCCGCCCCGTCCGCGATCCTGAGGCGCGTCGCGAGCCGTTCCGCGAGATCCTGCACGCGGCCCGTCTTCATCAGGTAGTCGCCGAGCGTCTCCTGGAACTGGAGCCTTCCGAGGCGCGCGAGCCGGTCCTCGAGCTTCGTCTTGCCGTCGTCGTCCCAGAAGAAACGCGCGTCGGCGAACCGGGCCGAAGTCACCCACTCGTTGCCGCGCGCGATGAGGCCTTTCGGGTCCCCCGTCTGGTCGCAGACGGCGAGGAAGGCGGGCAGGAGCCTTCCGTCCTTGCGGATCGGCAGCATCTTCTGGTGCTCGCGCATCGAGGTGACGAGGATCTCCTCGGGCAGCTCGAGAATCGCCTCGTCGAATCCGCCGCGCACGAGCCCGGGCCACTCGACGAGGTGCGCCCACGTGTCCAGAAGCTCCGGATCCTCCGCTGGGGCGCCGCCGATCTGGGCCGCCAGGGCGTGGGCCTGCTCCGCGAAGCGAGCGCGGCGTACGGCGAGATCCGGCTCGACGGAGGCGGCACGCAGCTTCCCGAGCCAGTCGGCGACACCGGTCACGATGAGCCGGCCGCTGGCCAGCGTGCGGTGGCCGTGAGTCGTCCGACCACTCTCGACGCCGAACAGGCTCATGGGGACGACGAGGCCGTCGAAGAGCGCGACGATCGAATGAACCGGCCGGATCCAGAGCGGCGTCCCATCGCCCCAGCGCATCATGCGCGGAAACGTCATCTTCTCGACCAGCGGCGGGACGATCTCGGCGATGACCTCCGACGCCGGCAGCCCGGGCACGACCTTCCGGGCGACGACGTAGGCCCCCTTCTTCAGCTCGACGACCGCGAGGTCCTCCACCGCCACGCCCTGGGCCTTCGCGAACCCGTGGGCGGCCTTCGTGGGCTTGCCTTCGGCGTCGAAGCCCACGGAGGCCGGGGGGCCCGTGACCTCGAGCGTCGTGTCCGGCTGGCGCTCCGCGACGCCCTCCCC
>JBAUSZ010000215.1:0-3015 GCA_049581965.1 Thermoanaerobaculia bacterium
CGGCGCGCCAGGCCTTCGGGCGCGCCAAGCGGCGCGACGTGCGGGTCTCGGGCGGGCGCGGCGGCCTCGAGGCGAAGATGCTCGAGCAGATCCGCCGGAACCTTCAGCTCACGGAGAAGCTCGCGAACCGCAAGAAGTCCCGGCTCGTCTGAGTCTCGCGACGCCGGCCGTCAAACGCGGCGCCGAAACGGTCAGGCGGGAGCCGGAGCGCCCGCGAGCATCGCCCTCAGGCGCGGAAACGCCGCGGCGATGTCGTCCATCGAGACCGCGCCGACCGAGAGCCGGAACCAGCCCGTGTCGCCCGCGAAACCGAAGGCCTGGAAAGGCACGGCGCCGAGGCCTGCCTCCTCGAGCAGGAGGCGCCGGATGTCGTCGTTCGTCTTCACGGGGACGTCTCTCAGCGTGCGGCCGAAGAGATCGAACTTCGCGGAGAGGTAGATGGCGCCTTGCGGCTCGATGGCGTCGACCGGAAATCCGTCCCGCTTCATCGCGAGGACGCCGTCGTAGAGGGCCCCGAGCCGCTCGTCCAGCTTCTTGCGGACGGCATCGCGGAAGGAGAGGACCGCGTCCGGCTGCGCGAGGAACTTCGCGACGCCCGTCTGCTCGGCCTTCGGCGCCCACGCGCCGACGTGGCCGAGGATGTCGGACATCCTCTTGCGGACCGCGGGAGGCATGACGCCCCAGCCGACGCGCATTCCCGTGGCGCAGAAAGCCTTCGAGATCGCGTCGAGGAAGATGACGTAGGGCGCGCTCTCGGGAACGACCTCGACGGGAGTGTGGTGCGACGCGCGGCCGAAGGTCAGCGTCCAGTAGACCTGGTCGTAGACGAAGTAGAGGGGCCGCTGGGCCGTCTTCTCGCGCCGGCGGTTTTCCTCGACGACCATCGCCGTGAGGTCCGTGAGGGCCTCCTTCGAGATCACGGTGCCCGTCGGGTTGAGAGGCGAGTTCACGATGAGAAGGCGCGCCGTCGCGAGGTGCGGGCGCACCTGGTCGGGCGTCGGGAAGAAGTTGGTCGAGGCCGTGACGGGGAGGGGGACGCCGTGCGCGCCCGAGAGGTACGCGTAGTGGTTGTTGTTCCACGTCGGGACCGGGTAGATCGCCGTGTCGCCCGGGTCCACGAGCGTGCGGTACGTCCCGTAGAGGAGCGGGCGCGCACCCGCCGCGATCACGACGGACTCGACCGGGTAGGTGAGGCCGAGGTCGCGCGCGTAGAGCTTCACGACCTCCTCGCGCAGCGCGAGGATGCCCTCCGCGGGCGGGTAGTTCGTCTGCCCGGCCTCGAGCGCGTCCCGGGTCGCTTCGAGGAGGCCTGCGGGAATCGGGAAATAGCGCGGGTCGAAATCGCCGATCGTCAGGTTGCAGACCTTACGGCCCTTGGCCTGCAACGCGCGGATCTCGCCGGCGATGCGGAGGATCTCCGAGCCCACGACGCCGCGCGCGAGCGCGGAGAGACCGGCGTCGGCCACCTCGGGTGGCCGAAAGAACGGGTTGACGTCCATTGGGGCGAGTCTATTAGATTCAGGGCCAGGTTTTGGAGGCGGGAGATGTTCCGAGGCAAGAGTCCGATTCTCGTCGTCCTGTACGCCGCCCTGTTCGCGGCGCCGGCCACCCGCGCCGCATGGCAGCCGTTCGACCTCGGCGCGCACCACCGAAGTGTCTCGACGCGAAGCGAGGAGGCGCAGCGAGCTTTCGACCAGGGCCTGATCTGGTCCTTCGCATTCAACCACGAGGAGTCCGAGCGCGCCTTCCGCGAGGCCGCACGCCTCGACCCGGACCTCGCGATCGCGTGGTGGGGCGTTGCGCTCGTGAACGGCCCCCACATCAACAACACGACGGTGGACGAGGTGCATGCGAAGGCCGCATGGGAGGCGCTCGGGGAGGCGAAGGTGCGCCTCGCGGGCGCGAGCCCGGTCGAGCGGGCCCTCGTCGAGGCCCTCGGCACGCGCTACGCGTGGCCCCAGCCCGCGGACCGCGCGCCGCTGGACGAGGCGTACGCGAGGGCGATGGTCTCCGTGCACGCACGCTTTCCCTCGGACGCAGACGTCGCGGCGCTCGCCGCCGAGGCGCTCATGGACGTACGCCCGTGGGACCAGTGGACGCACGATGGCCGGCCGCAGCCGGGCACGAAGGAGGTGCTCCGCGCGCTCGAGGAGGCGCGTGCCCTCGACCCGAAGCACCCCGGTGCCCTCCACCTCACGATCCACGCCCTCGAGTCCTCGCCTCACCCGGAACGTGCGAAAACGGCGGCCGACGGCCTGCGGCGGCTCGTGAGGGACGCAAGCCACCTTCTCCACATGCCGGCGCACATCGATGTGAGGCTCGGCCTCTGGAAGCAGGCCGCCGAGGCGAACGAGCGCGCGATCGAGGCCGACGCGCGCTACAGCGCCCGGACTCCGGAGATGGGCTTCTACCGGATTTACCAGGCGCACAACACGCATTTCCTGGCCTACACGGCCATGATGGAAGGCCGGCGCCGCGTCGCGCTCGAAACGACCGCCGCGGTCGTCTCGGCGTTTCCTCCGGCGTTCGTGAAGGAGAACGCGATGTTCGCGGACGCCTTCATGACGGTGCACGGCGAGGCGCTGAAACGGTTCGGGATGTGGGAGGAGATCCTCGCGCTGCCGGCGCCGGACCCGGCGCTGCCCGTCTCGACGGCTTATGCGCACGTCCTGCGCGGCACCGCGCACGCGGCGCTCGGCCACATGGAGGAAGCGCGCGCGGAGCGGCAGGCGTTCGAGAAGGCGCTCGCGAACGTCCCGCGGGAGTTTCTCTGGGGTTCGAACACGGCGGCCGCGGTTCTCGCCGTCCTGGGGCCGTACCTCGAAGGCGAGATCGCGTTCCGGGCGGGCGATCGAACGCGCGCCATCGCGAGGCTCCGGGAGGCGGTCGGGAGGGAGGACGCGCTCAAGTACGACGAGCCGCCGCCGATGACGGTCCCGTCGCGGCACGCGCTCGGGGCCGTGCTTCTCGCGGCAGGCCGGCCGAAGGAAGCAGAGGCCGTCTACAGGGAGGACC
>JBAUSZ010000216.1:0-5176 GCA_049581965.1 Thermoanaerobaculia bacterium
CGCGCTGCGCGAGGATTCCGCGCGCCTCCTCGGCATCTTCGAAACGACTGAACCTGCCTTCACGGGCCACGAGAGGAAATGCCGCGCCGACCTTTTCAACGGCAGCGCTCCGAGCGACCGCTCCGCCCGGCGCGCGGCCTGTGTCCTCCTCGGCCCCCGCGATCCGGGGCCGGCGCGGCTCCTCGCACTGTCTCGCGACGCCTTCCTCGAATCGTTCCGCGCGGGAGAGATTCCCCAGGAGCGCGCCCCGGGGGACCCTGACCCCACGGCCCACGCTTGGGCCTCCCGCGGCGGCTGGCTCCTGTCCGGAACCGCCGATCTCGACGGGGCCGTCCGATTATTGAAGGGTCTCGTCGCGTGACGTTTCCGTAACCGGGGTCACGTTCACGAAGTGCGAAGGCGTCTTAGTCTCTCTTCGCATGGCCGCGGGCCCGACGGTCCTCCTCTCCCACTCCTACTACCTCGCGCACGACGCAAAGCAGCGGCGCAAGATGAAACCGTACCCGCCGCTCGCGACTCTCCTCGCCGCGGGGGTCCTGCGGGCACGCGGATTCGATGTCGTCTTCTTCGACGCGATGCTCGCGAGCGGCGAGCGGGATTTCGTCCGCGTTCTCGACGCCTCGGGCGCGCGCGTCGTCGGGATCCTCGAGGACAATTTCAATTTCCTGACGAAGATGTGCACGACGCGCAATCGCGAGGCCGCACTCGCGATGACGGCCGCGGCCCTCTCCCGCGGCTGCCGCGTCGTCGTGAACGGCCCGGATGCGACCGATCATGCGCCCGAGTACCTCGCCGCCGGGGCCGACGCGATCATCGTCGGCGACCCGGAGCTCGGCATGGCCGAGCTCGCGGCCCTCTGGGCCGAGGATGCAGAGGCCTCCCCCGCAAGTGTGGCCGGTCTCGCGCTGCATGGCGGCATCGGCCTCGACCGGAAGGTCGTCGTGCGCCGCACGCCCCCACGTCCCCTCCTCGAGGACCTCGATGCAATCCCGTTCCCGGCCTGGGACCTCGTGGACGCCTCGGCCTACCGGGCGGCCTGGACGAAGGCCCACGGCCGCCTTTCGTGGAACGTCGTGACAACCCGCGGCTGCCCGTACCGCTGCAACTGGTGCGCGAAGCCCGTCTGGGGAAACCGGTACGCGCAGCGGAGTCCCGCCAACGTCGCCGACGAGGTGCGGCGCCTCGCCGAGAGCGTCCGGCCGGACCACCTCTGGTTCGCGGACGACATCTTTGGCCTCTCCCCGCGCTGGATCGAGTCCTACTCGGAGGCCCTCGCTGCGCGGGGCGTCAGGATCCCGTTCACAATGCAGTCGCGCGTCGACCTCATGACGCCCTCCGCCGTCGCGGCGCTCGCCCGCGCGGGCGCCGAGGAGGTCTGGATGGGCGTCGAGTCCGGGTCCCAGAAGATTCTCGACGCGATGGACAAGGGGACGCGCGTTGAGCAGGTCCGCGACGCGACCCGCCTGCTGCGCTTTCACGGGATCCGGCCCGCGTGGTTTCTCCAGCTCGGCTACCCGGGGGAGACGTGGGACGACATCCTCGCGACGCGCCGGCTCGTGCGGGACGAGCACCCGTCAGACGTCGGCGTCTCCGTTTCGTATCCCCTTCCGGGTACCGCCTTCTACGAGCGCGTCCGCGGCGAGATGGGAACGCAGACGAACTGGAGAACGAGCGACGACCTCGCCGTCATGTTCCACGGCACCTACGAACAGTCTTTCTACCGTTACGCGCACGACCTCCTCCATGCGGAGGTCGAGAGTTTCCAGAAGCCCTTCGCCCAGCGGGGCCCGTCATTCGACGAACGCTGGAGCTCTCTCGGTGCGCTCGAGGCCGGTTTCCGGACGACCCTCGACGTCGCGCACTCCGATCCGACGCCCATCGGCCTCGCGCCCGTCTGAGGGACGGAGGCAGGCCCTGACCGCGCCGGCTCTCTCTCCCGCCATCCGGGCGTTCGACGCGATCGCGCCCGACTTCGATGCGAGGTTTTCGGCGTGTAAGTCCGTCGCCGCGCAGCGCCGCGCCGTCCGCCGCGCTCTTCTGGCGGCCTATCCCGCCGGGGCCCGGCTCCTCGAGCTGGGGGGCGGCACCGGCGAGGACGCTCTTTTCCTCGCCGCTGCAGGGCGGCACGTTCACGTCACGGACGGCGCGGCCAGGATGGTCGAGAGGACGCGTTCGAAGGCGCGGGCCGCCGGCATCGACGGCCGCGTCACCGCCGAGCGCGTCGCGCTCGAGGAGCTGCCCTCGTGGGCTTCGGCCCGCGCGGGCGCGCCTCTCTTCGACGGCGCCTTTTCCAACTTCGCGTCGCTGAACTGCGTGACGGATCACGCGGACGTGGCGCGCGGCCTCGCCCGCGTCCTCCCGGCGGGTGCCCACGCTCTCCTCGTCGTCTTCGGCCCGGCGTCGCCAGGCGAGGTCGCCGTCCTCCTCGCGCGCGGTCGCTTTCGCGCCGCCTTCCGGCGCTTTTCACGCGTTCCCGCATTCGCACGCCTCGCGGGCGAGAGTTTTTCCGTGACCTATCCCTCGCCCCGCGCCCTCGCCGCGGCGTTCGCGCCGTGGTTCGTTCTCGAAGGGACGATGGGCGTCGGGCTCTTCGTGCCGCCCAGCTCAGCCGAGCCGTTCGTCTCGCGCGTTCCCCTCGCGGTCGCGGCCGGAGAGGCCCTCGACCGCATCTTCGCGCGGCCGCTCGCGTTTCTCGCGGACCACGTCCTCCTCGATTTCACGCGCACGGACGCGGAGGTCGCGTGAATGGCCCCGCCCGCCGCCGCTGGGCCCTCGCCTACGCCCGCCTGCGCCGGACCGAAGGTCGTGGCGCGGCTGGCATGCGCGAGCTCTTCGCTCTCCCGTGGGTCACGGACGGCCCGCTGGCGGCGCAGTGGCGCATCCGGGCGCGCACCTTCGACGCGTTCCTCCGCCGCGTCGTCGCGCCGCTCGAGAAGGAACGAGGCCGCGCGCTCCACGTCCTCGATCTCGGCGCCGGAAACGGCTGGCTCTCGGCGCGGCTCGTGGAGCGCGGCCACCGCTGCGTCGCCACGGACCTGCGCATCGACGACGTGGACGGCCTCGGGGCGGCGACGCCGTTCGCGAGCCGGCTCCCGCGGATGTTCGGGCGCGTGGCGGCCTCGTTCGACGCACTTCCGCTCCCCTCGCGCCTCTTCGACCTCGTCGTTTTCAACGCGTCGCTTCACCTCGCCGAGGACCTTCAACGCGTTCTTGCCGAGGCCGCGCGCGCCACGGCGCCCGGCGGGCGGATCGTCGTCCTCGATTCGCCGTTCTACGCGCGCTACGAGTCGGGCGAGACGATGCGCGCCGAGAAGCGCCGCGAGACGGCGGCGCGCTTCTCCGACCTCGCGGGCGACCTCCTCGCCCTCACGCCCATCGAGTTCTTCACAAGGGAACGCCTCGCGGCCGCCGGCGCGCCCGCAGGTCTCGCGTTCCGGCGCCGACGGGTTCTCTACCCGGTCACATACGAGGCGCGCGGCGTCGTCGCGCGTCTCAAGGGCGCACGCGCACCGTCGCGTTTCGACCTCTGGGTCGCGCAGATCTCGAGCGCGCCGTGATCCTCTTCCTCAACGCCCGCGCGACGAAGCCAAAGAACCGGCGTTTCCCGCTCTCTCTCCTTGCCCTCGCGGCGGCCCTGCCGGAGGGCGTCACGTGGGAGATCCTGGACGGAAACCTCGAGGGCGCCGATCCCGCTGCCGAGGCCGTTACGCTCATCGCGGAGCGCGAAGGGACGGACGATCCCGTGCAGATGGTCGGGATGACGGTCATGCCGGGCCCGCAGCTCCTCTCGGCTGTGCCGGTCGCGCGCGCCGTCAAACAGCGCTTTCCGGGGGTCCCGATCGTGTGGGGCGGGTACTTCCCGAGCCTCTATCCTGCACCCGTCCTCCGTGCCCCGTACGTGGACTACCTCGTTCGGGGGCAGGGCGAGCGGACGCTCGTCGAGCTCATCGGCGTCCTCGAAAGCCGCGTCGACCCTGCGTCCGTCGCAGGCCTCGGCTGGAAGGATGGCGGCGAGCCACGCCTCAACCCCGAGCGAGCGTGGGAGGGTCCGGACGCGTTCCCGCACGTGCCGTGGCACCGCGTCGACGTCCCGAACTACCTGCGTCCGTCGGCGCTCGGCGCGCGGAGCGGCGTCTATCAGGCTTCCATCGGCTGCCCGTACACGTGCAACTTCTGCGGAGTGATCGGCGCGTTCGGAAGCCGGGAGAAGTTCGCGTCGCCCGCGCGAACCCAGGCTGATCTCGCGCTCCTCGTCTCGGAGCACGGGATGGACGCGATCCACTTCTATGACAACAACTTCTTCCTGCGCGAGGATCATGCCGTCGAGCTCTGCGAGCGGATCGCGCCCCTGGGCCTGAGGTGGTGGGCCGAGGCGCGCATCGACGCGATGCTGCGCTTCTCGGACGCGACGTGGCGGACGATCCGAAGCGCCGGCCTCACGATGGCGTACTTCGGGGCGGAGTCCGGCTCGAACGAGCGCCTCCGGAAGATGTCCAAGAACCTCACGATCGAGCAGACGCTCGCCCTCGCCGCGAAGGCGAGGGAGCACGGGATCCTCCCGGAGTTCTCCTTCGTCTTCGGCGATCCGGACGACCCCGAGGAGGACGTCGAGACGAACCTCGCGTTCATCGAGAAGCTCGCCGCGATCAACCCGGACCTCAAGCTCATCACGTACTTCTACACGCCGACGCCGCAGCGGCGCGGGACGTACGGAAACGTCGACCCGCTTTCCTCCACGCCCGCGACCCTCGAGGAGTGGACGACGCCCGAGTGGCTCGGCTGGATGACGCACGAGGACCCGCGCGTGCCGTGGCTGCCGCGCCCTCTCAAGGAGCGCGTCGAGGACTTCGCCCGGCGCCTCAAAGGCGGCCTCGTGCCAGCCGACTCGCAGGCCTACGGCCACCTGAGGGAGGCCTCGTGAGCGCCGTCCTCGCGACCCGCGACGCGTACCGCCTGTGGTCCGAGACGTACGACGAGGAGAATCCGCTCACGACGCTCGACGAGGACGCCGTCCGGCTCCTCACGCCGCCCCTGGCCGGCCTCGATCTTCTCGACGCGGCCTGTGGGACGGGACGGCGTCTCGCCTTCGGGGCGGGCCCGCCGCGCTCGGCGGTGGGTGTGGACCTCGTCTTCGAGATGCTGGCCCGGGGCCGGAACGTGCCGGGCAGGTCCGCGG
>JBAUSZ010000217.1:0-8831 GCA_049581965.1 Thermoanaerobaculia bacterium
GGCGGCCGCGCGCGGTCTCGACCTCGACGCGGTTCCGACGGAGCGTGTTCGGCACGCGACGGAGCTCGTCGCTGCGCGCCTCGGGAGCGTGCTCGACCTCGTCGCCGTCGCGGGCGGCGACGGGACGCTCGGCGAGGTGGCCGAAGCACTCCTCGGTGGAACGATCCCGATCGCGATCCTCCCGGCCGGGACCGCGAACGTCGTCGCGCGCGAGTTCGGGGTATCGGATCCGCGGATCGCCGAGACGGCGCTTTTCTCCTCGCGGACGCGGCCGCTGTCGGTCTTCCGCGCGGCGGGCCGCGCCTGCGTGATCGGCGCGGGCATCGGCTTCGACGCACGCGTCATGGCGCACACCGTACCGATCCTCAAGCGTCTTTTCGGTCGCACGGGGATCGGCTGGACGGCGACGCTCGAGTGGCTGAAGTACGAGTTCCCTCCGATCGAGGTCGAGGGCGTGGACGCCGAAGGAAAGCCGTTCGGGCGCGAGGCGACGTTCGTCCTCTCGGCGAACACGTCGCGTTACGGCGGCGATCCGATCCTCTCGCCGGAGGCGGACCCGGCGGACGACGTTCTCGACCTCGTCCTTTTCACGTCGCGCTCGACGAAAACGCTCCTCCTCTTCTACCACCACCTCTCGAGGGGGAAGGCCGCCCATTTGAGTGACGAGGGCGTTTCGCGCATGGCCGTGCGCTCCTTTTCGGCCCGCTCGAAGGCGGGCTACGAACTCGAGGTGCAGGTCGACGGGGCCGACGCCGGCACGACACCCGTAACGGTCGGACCGGCCGCGGGGCGGGTGTCCATCCTGATCCCGGAGCGTAGTTCGGTCCGCTAGACTGAGCGGATGCGACGGCTCGGCCTCGTCCTCCTCTTCGCGGGCGCCCTGCTCTTTCTGATGGCGTCGAGCCGGCGGGGAGGCTACGACTCCTTCGAAGGTTCGATGCGCGCCACGTTCTCGAAGTCCGAGCGAAGCAAGCGAGACTTCTGGGGCGCCGCGCGGACCGTCGGCATCGTGGCGGGCGTCGCTGGAATCGTTCTCGTGGTCGTCTCGGGCCGGAAGAGCTGACCCCTCTCAGACCACCTCGACGCGTGCCCGGTGTCCTCGGGTGGCTCCGAGCGCGGCATCGCGCGTGAGCAGTGGCGCGCCGAGCGCCTCGGCAAGAGCGACGTACGCGGCGTCGTAGGCCGTGAGGGCGCCCCGCAGTTCCCAGATGCGGGAGGCGAAAGGGTCGGGCGGATAGCGTGTGAGCGGGAGGTCGAGAAGGTCTTCGACGACCTCGGAAGCGCGAGCCCGGTCGAGCATCCCCCGCCTCTCGAATCGGCGGAGGACGTGGAGAACTTCGAGGTCGAGGAGGTGGGGCGCGTGGAGAGACGCCGTGGCCGTGAAGAGGCGGCCGCGCAGGCGGGAGGCCCCCGGGGCGCCGGTCAGAACGTCGACGACCACGGAGGCGTCAACGACGATCAGATCCGGCCTCTCATGCGGCGGATCTCGGCGGTGCTGCCCTTGAAATGGACGGGCTCACGGCCCTCGAGGCGCCGGCGGATCTCGTCGGGGGTCGGGCGATCCGCGCCGCGGCGGGCCTCCGCAAGGAGGTAGTCCGACAGCGACATGCCGGCCATGGCGGCACGGGCCTTCAGCTTCCGATGAAGGTCTTCGGGAACGTTTCGGATCTGAATCATCGTTGACATGCGAAAAGTATATTCGCATGTGCATCACATGTAAACCGCGAGCGGTCAGCTCTTCCGGTAGTGGCAGCCCTTCGAGACGGGATTCTTGAAGGCCGCCGTCGCGATCGCGTGGGCCGCGCGCACGCCGTGGAAAAGGTCCACGATCTCCTTGCTGATCCTCGTGATCTGGTAGAAGCGCAGGATGCGCTTCTCGAGATCGCGCAGGTCCGCGACGGCCCGCGCGAGACGCGCCGTCGTCCGCACGATCCCGACGTAGTTCCACATCGTGTTGCGGATGGTCGCCCAGTCCTGCTGGAGGAGCGCGGGGTCCTCGTTGGTGGCGTCGCCGGGCGACATCCAGTCCGGGATCGCGCGGAACGCCCCCGCCGGCTGAGGCCCTTCCTTGCCGAGGCGCGCCGCGATCGCGTTCGCCGCCGCATCGCCCCAGACGAGACCCTCGAGGAGCGACGTCGAGGCGAGCCGGTTCGCGCCGTGGACACCCGTGCAGCTCACCTCGCCCACGGCGTAGAGCCGGCGGATCGTCGTCCGCCCGTCGAGGTCCGCGAGGACGCCGCCGCAGTGGTAGTGAGCGGCCGGGACGACCGGGATCGGCTCTTTCGCGATGTCGATTCCGAGCTTCCCGCAGGTCGCGGCGATGGTCGGGAACCTCTCGCGAATGCTGAGGCCGTCGTGCGAGCGGAAGTGTCGAGCGAGGTCGAGGTAAACGCAGGGCTCGCCGCGTTCCGTCATCTCCTCGACGATCGCGCGCGTCACGATGTCGCGCGGGGCGAGGTCCCGGCGGCGGTCGTAGCGGTGCATGAACGCCTCGCCCGCACGGTTCACGAGGACAGCGCCCTCGCCGCGCAGCGACTCGGAGATCAGGAAACCCTCGGCGTCCTCGTGGTAGAGCGTCGTCGGATGGAATTGCACGTACTCGAGGTTCATCGTCGCGGCGCCCGCGCGTTCCGCCATTGCGAGGCCGTCGCCGATGGCGTGCTTCGTGTTCGTCGTGTGGAGAAAGAGCCGCCCGACGCCGCCCGTCGCGAGGACGGTGAAGTCGGCGAGGACCGTGTGAACCCGGTCGTCGCGGTCGAGGACGTACGCGCCGAGGCACGGGTCCTGGAGCGCATAGCGCTGGGCGACGTCCGTCGAGTGGTGACGCGCCGTGATGAGGTCGATCGCGGTCGCCTCGGTCCAGACCGTCACCTTCTTTTCGGCCTTCAGGCGCTCGAGCATCGCCGTCTCGATCGCCTTGCCCGTCGCGTCGGCGGAGTGGACGATGCGGGCGATCGAGTGGGCGCCCTCGCGCGTGAAGTCGAGATCCCCGCGGCGCGTGCGCGAAAAGGGCACGCCGACGTCGCGGAGGAGGACGCTCCGGACGACCTCGGGCCCGCGTCTCGCGAGGAGCTCGACGGCCTCAGGGCGGCAGAGGCCGGCGCCCGCCCGCAGGATGTCCCTCGAGAGCGAGGCCTGCGAGTCGCCCTTCCCGAAATAGATGATTCCTCCCTGAGCCCACGCCGTATTGCACTCCGCTGGGTTTGCGGCCTTCGTGAGGACGAGGACCTTGACGCCCCGGCGCGCGAGCCGGTAGGCGGTCGAGAGACCGGCGATTCCCGAGCCGAGGACGAGGACCGGGACGTGAAGCCGGGCCGGGAAGACCTTCACGGGCGTTTCTTCGGATTTCGGAGAAGGCGCGTGAGGGCTCGAGGCGCCGGGGCGGCCTTTCGCCGCGTCCGCGCGCCGCTCGCGTCGATTTCGAGGGCGATGTCGATTGCCTCCACGGAATGCGTGATCGCTCCCGCCGAGACGAAGTCCACGCCCGCTTCCGCCGCGGCCCGCGCCGACTCGGGCGTCATCTTGCCGGACGCCTCGGTCGTCACGTTCGCGCCGGTCGCCTCGTTGAAGAGGGCGACGTCGGACACGGCCTCGGCCATCGCGAGGGGTGTCATGTTGTCGAGGAGAATCCGCTCGGCGCCGGCGTCGAGGGCCTGGTGCACTTCGTCGCGCGTACGGGCCTCGGCCTCGAGCAGGAGACCCGCAAGCCCCTTGTTGAGAGCTCGAAAGTCCTTGGCGCGCCGCGTCGCTTCCCACAGGCTGCCGGCGCCATCGGCGTGGTTGTCCTTGACGAGAAACCCCCACGCGAGGCCGTAGCGGTGGTTCCTGCCGCCTCCGCAGCGGACGGCGTAGCGTTCGAGACGGCGCAGGCCGGCGGTCGTCTTCCGTGTGTCGAGGAGGACGGCCCTCGTGCCCTTCAGGGCGTCGACGTAAGCCCTCGTTTTCGTCGCGACGCCGCTCAGCCGCTGGAGGAGGTTGAGGGCCGTCCTCTCGGCCGCGAGGACGGTGATCGCGGGGCCTTCGATCAGGGCGAGCATCGTCCCGGCCGCGACGAGGGTGCCGTCCGCGACCCGCACGGTCACGCGCGCCGGCGGGGAAAGAAACGCGAACAGGCGGGGGAGGAAAGCCGCGCCCGCGACGACGGCGCGCTCGCGGCAGACGATACGGGCCGAAAGGCGCGCGGCGGGCCCGAACACGGCCAGCGAGGTCACGTCCTCGCCGTCCTCGGCGAACGCGCGGGACAAGAGGTCGTCGAGGTCCTCCGCGAGGTCCCGGGAAAGCTTCGTCACGCCCGCACAGAATACTTGAGGGGTAGGCCGGGCGCCGGGCGGCACCGATGCAAATGACGGAGAGCCGCCGGGCCATTCTGCGGGGCATAATCCAGCGCTTTTGCGCCCCCCGGGGCGTGCGACCTCGATTTCGAAGGAGAGACCCGTGAACGTTCGCCTTGGAAACATCGTCTTTGCGTGCGTCCTCGTGGTTCGGCCCGCGACCACTCTCGCCGACGAGGGCATGTGGATGCCGCAGCAGATCCCGCAGCTCGCGTCGCGCCTCGCCGCGATGGGCTTCCAGGGCGACCCACAGGCCTTTGCGGACCTGACCGGCCAGCCCATGGGCGCCATCGTGTCGCTCGGCGGCTGCAGCGCCTCGTTCGTGTCGCCGGACGGCCTCATCGTCACGAACAACCACTGCGTGCAGGCCGCCCTCCAGTACAACTCGAGGCCGGAGCGGAACCTGATGGTCGACGGTTTCCTCGCGAAGACCCGCGCCGACGAGCTCTGGAATGGGCCCGGCTCGCGGGTCACCGTGACCGTTTCCGTGAACGACGTCACGGACGAGATCATGGGGAAGATCGACGCGAAGATCACCGACCGCGAGCGATTCGACGTCGTCGAGCAGCGCGCGAAGGCGAAGACGGCCGAGTGCGAGAAGGGCGGCCTGCGTTGCACGGTGACGCCGTTCTTCCGGGGTCTCAAGTGGTTCGAGTTCGGCCAGATGGAGATCCAGGACGTCCGTCTCGTCTACGCGCCGCCTGCCGGCATCGGGAACTTCGGCGGCGAGACGGACAACTGGCAGTGGCCCCGCCACACCGGCGACTGGTCCTTCGTGCGCGCCTACGTTTCGAAGGACGGGAAGGCGGTTTCGTTCTCGAAGGAGAACGTTCCCTTCAGGCCGAAGCACTGGCTCAAGGTGTCGCCGGCGGGCGCAAGCCCCGGCGACCTCGTCTTCGTCGTCGGCTACCCGGGCCGCACCTACCGCATGAACCCGTACGACGAAGTCAAGGAAACGGTCGAATGGAATCTCCCTCGCTCGATCCAGCGCGCCGCGGACCGGATCGCGATCCTCGAGAAGCTCGGAAGAGACGACAAGGAGACGGCGCTGCGCGTCGCCCAGACGCTCCGCGGCCTCAACAACGGCCTCACGAAAAACAGGGGCGTCCTCATGGGCATGGTCAAGGGCGGCCTCCTCTCGGAGAAGGACCAGATGGAGAGGGACCTCGTGAAGTGGATCGACGCGGACGCCGCGCGGAAGGCCAAGTACGGCGACGTCCTCGGGGCGATCGAAACGCTGCGGGCCGAGCGCGCGAAGTCCCGGGAGCGCAACGCGCTCCTCGCGGAGCTGTCCGGAGCGATGGGCCCGAGCATTGGCTCGGCGCTCGCGTCCGCTCAGGGGTTGTACCGTCTCTCGATCGAGAGAACGAAGAAGGACGCCGACCGCGATCCGGCCTTTCAGGAGCGCAACTGGACCCGCCTCCACGAGGCCCAGGAGCGGGCCCAGCGCACGCTCGATCCCAAGGCCGATCGCGCACTCATGCGGTACGCCCTCACGGACATCGCGAGGCTTCCGGCGGACCAGCGCGTCGGCGTCCTCGACAAGGAGATCGGCCTGAAAGAGGGGATGTCCGAGGGGGAAGCCGGCAAGGCGATCGACGCGTGGCTCGAGAAACTCATCGCAGGCACGAAGCTCTACGACAGGAATTTTCGGATGTCCCTTTTCGCCAAACCCACGGCGGACCTCGTCGCGACGAGGGACCGGATGGTCACACTCGCCGCCACGCTCTACCCGCTCCAGGAGGAGAACCGCGAGAAGAACAAGGAGCGCGAGGGCGCGCTGTACCGCCTTGGGCCGCGGTACGCCGAGGCCCTCCTCGCGAAGAACGGAGGGCTCTCGTATCCGGACGCGAACTCGACTCTCCGCGTCACGTACGGCAAGGTCCTCGGCGTTCCGGCGAAGGACGGCCTCCTTTTCGCGCCGCAGACGACGCTCGCGGGCATCGTCGAGAAGGCGACGGGAAAGGGCGAATTCAACGCGCCGCGGGCCGAGCTCGACGCAATCAAGGCGCTCCGTGCCGGCAAAACGACTCCCTACCTCGACCTGAGGTTGAACGACGTACCGGTGAATTTCCTCTCCACCGTCGACACGACGGGCGGCAACTCGGGCTCGGCGACCCTGAACGCGCGCGGCGAGCTTTGCGGGCTCCTTTTCGACGGAACGTTCGACACGGTCGCCTCGGACTACCTCTTCGACACGGCGCGGACACGGTCGATCCACGTCGACAGCCGCTACATGCTCTGGGCAATGTCCGAGGTGGACGGCGCGACGAACCTCCTCGGGGAGATCGGCGTGGCCGCCGGCATCGCCGTAAAGACCGCGCCCTGACCGCCGCCCTCTGGATCCTCGCGATCCTCCTGGTTCTCGCGGGCCTGGCGGGCACGGTCGTGCCCGCCTTGCCCGGGGCGCCGCTCGTCTTCCTCGGCCTCCTCGTCGCCGCGTGGATCGACGGGTTCGCGCGGGTCGGGCCCGTGACGCTCGTCGTTCTCGGGGTCCTGGCGGCGCTCACGATCGCCGTGGACGTCGTGTCGGCGACGCTCGGCACGAAGAAGGCCGGCGCGAGCAAGGGGGCGCTCGTCGGCGCGACGATCGGGACGGTCGTCGGCCTCTTCTTCGGCCTCGTGGGTGTCGTCGTCGGCCCGTTCGTGGGCGCGCTCTCCGGCGAGTTCCTCGTCAAGCGCGACTGGCAGCAGGCCGGCAGGGCGGGCGTCGCGACATGGATCGGCCTCGCGGTCGGCACCGCCGCCAAGATTGCGATCGTCTTCGCGATGCTCGGCGTCTTCGTCCTCGCGTACGCGCTCTCGGGCTAGAACGCCCCCTCGTTTCGCGCCGGCTCCCGACACGATCCGGGCTGCCTCCCACGGCGTAAGGAGAGGGCGTGACGGACGTTCTGAAGAAGTGGGGAGGCCTGGCGTTCTGGGTTCTTCTATGCGAGGGAACGGGCTGGGTCGCGTCGCAGTGGAGGCCGGGGACGTGGCATGCGGCCCTCGTGAAGCCTGCGTGGAACCCGCCCAACTGGGTCTTCGCTCCGGTCTGGACTCTCCTCTACGCCCTCATGGGGATCGCCGCGTGGCTCGTGTGGCGGAGCGCGGAGGCTCCGGGCCGCCGCACGGCCCTCGGGCTGTTCCTCGTCCAGCTCGTCCTGAACGGCGCGTGGTCGTGGCTCTTTTTCGGCCGGCACGCGATCGGCGTCGCCCTCGTCGAAATCGCGCTTCTGTGGCTCGCGATCCTTGCAACGCAGGTCGCATTCCGGCGGATCTCGCGTGCGGCTGCGTGGCTCGTCGTGCCGTACCTCGCGTGGGTCGCGTTCGCGACGGCGCTCACCTTCGCGATCTGGCGGCTGAACGCCTGACGGCGGGCCGCGCGGCTCAGCCGGCGATCGCGGCGAGGATGACGAGGAGGAGCACGGCCGCGGCGACCGCGAGCGCGATCTTCACCCACGACCACGGGGCGTGGCCGTCGGTCTTGCCGGTCACGCCGTTCACGAGGAAGCGGTAGGGCTTGCCACCGTACTGGTAGGCCGCGATCCAGACCGGGAGAAGGCCGTTCTTGTACGCGACACCGGACCACGCCGTGCGTACCTCGAGGTTCCGGAAGCGGTCACCCGGCACCTCGCGGCCGCAGAGGGCGGTGAGCTCCTGCGTCATGCGCCCCTCGGCCGACGCGAGCGCCTCCTTCGGCCCAACCGCGTACTCCTCGGCGAGAAAGCCCGACAGGTACGACGGCTCGTACGGGAGCATCTCCGCCGTCGGAAAGGGTTCGATCGCGCGCGCGAGGTCGGGCGGGAGCCCGCGGGAGGCCGCGACGGGCAGGTCGTCGAAGAAGTGCTCGAGGACGCCGTTCGAGGGCTCCCAGCGCGTCCGGGTCTCGTAGCGCGTGCGGACCTGCCCGTTCTCCTCGACCTGGACCGCGACCTGGTAATCGAAGCCCGCGTCGGCCGTCCACGCCGAGTGCGTCGCGGCGTCGAACGTCCAGAACGGCACGTAGGCGCCCTTGAGCTCCGAGAGCGACGACTTCTGCGAGAGATCATCCGGCCGGAACCAGAGGGACGAGAGCCACTGCCGGAACTTCCCCATCGCCGCGTTGCGGTCCACACGGAAGGGGAGCAGGCCCTCGGGCCGGACCATCGTCGTGTCCGCCGGTGCCTCCACGACGGCGGGTGCGCCGCAGAAGGCGCAGCGCGACGCGGCGACGCCCTCGTCGAACGTCGTCGTCGCCCCGCAGCCCGTGCACCTCACGGCCTTGCGCGCCATCCCCCAGCCGAGGTCGGACGCGCCCTTGAGCGCGTCCTCGATCGGACGTTCCCGCACCTCGCCCGGCGCCTTCGGAATCTCCTTCTTCGCCCCGCAGTAGGGGCACGTGAGCGCCGAAGCCCCCGGGCTCCACACGACATCGGCCCCGCACGACGCGCACGGGAACCTGCGGAGCTTCGCCGGCGCGGCGCTCGCCACGGTGGGGGCTTCGGTCACGGGCCGCCGCTCAGCGGGCCGGCGGGGGAG
>JBAUSZ010000218.1:0-2719 GCA_049581965.1 Thermoanaerobaculia bacterium
GCGCGGACCCGCGCGCTCACGCGCCTTCCCAGGCCCCCATCGAGCGGAACTTCGCGTAGCGGGCGTCGAGCAGCGGCTCCGCGGACATCCCCGACAGGCGGTCCAGATGCGCGGACACGGCGCGGCCGACGGCGTCGATCGCCGTGACCGGATCCGCATGCGCGCCGCCGGCGGGCTCCGGGATGACCTCGTCGATCACGCCGAGCGCCTTGCAATCGGCGGCCGTGAGGCGGAGCGCCTCGGCGGCCTCCTTCGCCTTGGCCTGGTCTTTCCAGAGGATCGCGGCGCAGCCCTCGGGCGAGATGACGGAGTAGACGGAGTGCTCGAGCATGAGAACCGCGTCCCCGATCCCGATCCCGAGCGCGCCGCCCGACCCCCCCTCCCCGATGACGGTCGCGACGATGGGCGTCTTCAGCGCGACCATCTCGATGAGGTTCCGCGCGATGGCCTCGGAAACGCCGCGCTCCTCGCTCTCGAGACCGGGATACGCTCCGGGCGTGTCGATGAACGTGAGAACGGGCTTGCGAAACTTCTCCGCGAGTTTCATGACGCGCAGCGCCTTGCGGTAACCCTCGGGGCGCGGCATTCCGAAGTTCCGGCGGATCTTCTCCTTCGTGTCGCGGCCCTTCTGGTGGCCGACGATCGCGACGGCGCGGTCGCCGAGCCAGCCGAAGCCCGCGACGACGGCCGGATCGTCCGCGAAGGCGCGATCGCCCCTCCACTCGACGAAGTCGTGGATGAGGACGCGGACGTAATCGAGCGTGAACGGCCGGTTCGGGTGGCGCGCGACCAGGGTCTTCTGCCAGGGGGTGAGATTCTCGTAGATCTCGTGCGAGAGCTTCGTGAGCTTCTCGCGCAGCTTCTGGACCTCACGGTCCTTCGCGGGGCTCTCTGCGAAGCCCGAAAGCTCCTCGAGCCGCCGGCGGACGCGGTTCAAGGGCTCTTCGAACTGCGCCTCGTTCGCCACGCGGAGACTGTAGCAGAGGGCCCGACCCGTCGGCTCATTCCCGGATGGGCACGGCCGACGCGATGACGCGGCCGAGGATCCCGTTCCCGGCGTCGGTCAGATGACAGATGTCGCCGAAGTGCGCGGAATCGTGAGGGATCGCCTCCGCGACGCGCGCGAGGGGCACGCCGAGCTCGTTCGCGAGAGTCTCCGCGACGCGATTGTGCGCCTCGACTCCGGCGACGGTGGACGGGACGTTTCCCCAGAAGTGCCGCATCACGGGCTCCTCCGACCGGATCCGGCTTCTGAGCCGCTCGTCGGCGGTCGGAAGGGCGATCGCGAAGGTGGCGAGAACCGCCGCTGCGCTTCGACGGCGGGCGATCGCGACGATTCCCCGGACGTTCTCTTCGAAGATCCGGGGGCTCCGCAGCGGGCGGCTTTCGAAATCGGGCACGGACCGCAGCGCCTTGTCGACGAGGTGGTAGCGAAGGAGATCGAGGAAGACCGACGAGCGCCGCGTCGTCGCGTCGAAGTAACCCACGGTCGGCGGCCCGTCGAGCCACGGGAACGAGTTGTAGATGTTGTCGTTGATCCCCTCGTAGTAAACGACGACGTCCGGGGACCACGCCTCGGCGTTGTGCTCGAGGTTCACCCGATTCACCCAGGACGTGTACCGGGGTCTCCCGCAGCTCATGACACGGAACCGGCGTCCCGGATGCGCGGCCCTTAAGGAGTCCTTCACGGCCGAGACGTACCGTTCCGAGAACGAGGTCGAACCGCCGAGAAGGAGGACGCGAACCTCCGCGGAAGCGCCTGCGACCGCCGGGATGGCGTCGTCCCCGATGCAGCCGACGTCGTTCAGCACCATGCCCTGGATCCGGGTGCCGGGCGCGTACGAATAAAGAACCGCCTGGTCGAATCTCATGCCGGGCGGCGTCCGCCGTGCGACGAGGATCCGGCTCGTGGCCTCGACGACGAGAAGCGAGAGAAGCGCCGACGCCGCAACGGTCATGAGGTTCTTGGTCCCGTCGTTCATCTCGATGCGTCCCGGACCCATCACAGCAGGTTCTGCGGGTCGACGTCCAGCTTCGGCGGGTCGGGCAGCGCCGCGAGGAGGCGCGCGGCTTCCGCGATCGCCTCGCGCTTCTCTGCCTTCACGACGAGGTGATAGCGCCAGGTGCCCTTGAGCCGCTCGAGCGGCGCCGGCGCCGGGCCGAGAAGCTTTACTTTCGACGCCACCGGCGACGAGAGGAGCGCCGAAAACGCCTGCCCCGCCGACCGGTGCGCCTTCGCGAGGTCCGCGTCGGCGAAGAGCGCGAGGAGGAGGCGCGTGTAGGGCGGGTAGCGGAACGCCCTCCGGAAGCGCAGCTCGGCGTCCGCGAACGCCACGTGATCCTGCCGTACGGCCGCGCGGATCGCCTCGTGGTCGGGCCGCGACGTCTGGACCGCGACGAGGCCGGGCCTCTCGCCCCGCCCGACCCGCCCTGCGGCCTGGGTCACGAGCTGGAACGTGCGCTCGGCCGCCCTGAAGTCCGGAAAGGAAAGGAGGGCGTCGGCATCGAGCACCGCGAGCGCCGTCGCATTCGGAAAGTCGTGACCCTTCGCGACCATTTGCGTCCCCAGGAGGGCCTGCGCCTTCCCGGACTCGAAGTCCAGGAGGACACCGGCCGCGCCCCCGCGGCGGGCCGCCGCGTCCCGATCGAGGACTGCGGCGGAGACCTCCGGGAAAATTTCGGCGAAGCGCTCGGCGAGACGCTCGGTGCCGAATCCGAC
>JBAUSZ010000219.1:0-1539 GCA_049581965.1 Thermoanaerobaculia bacterium
GCCCGAGGCGCCGCGCCCCATCGGGGCGAGGTCCGGCCCGGCCACGACGGCGCGCGTGCGCGTGCCGCCTCCGTCCACGCCGATCCAGAACGCGGGCATCCAAACAGCTTAGCAAGGGCGGGAGGTAACCTTCACGGGTGATCCGGCGGCTCGTCGTTCTCCTCGCATGCGCGCTCGGCGCGAAAGCCGCCGTCCTCGCGCAGCTCGGGAATCATCCGCTCCTGCAGCCCTACGGCGACATCGACGGCGGCGTCTACGCACGCCTCGCCCGGCGCATCGCACAGGGTGACGTCCTTCTGCGCGGAGAAGGGCCGCTGCCCTATTTCGTCTCGCCGCTCTACGCGTACTTCCTCGCGGCGACGGGGGTGTCGTTTCCGGTCGCCCGCGTCGTCCAGATCCTCCTCGGGACAGCCGCGGTCGCCCTCGTCTTCCTGACCGCGCGAAGGCTCTTTGGCGAGCGCGCGGCACTCCTCGCGGGCATCCTCTACGCCCTGACCGGCGTCGTGACCTTCCACGAGGTCCTCATCCTGCAGGCGGCGCTCGATCCGTTCCTGACGGCGCTGGCCCTTTTCCTTCTGGCAGACGCGCTCATCCACGGGAGTATTTCTTCGAAGGTGAACGGGGCCGGGGCGGGGCGCTGGCTCGCCACGGGTGCGGCCTTCGGTCTTCTCGCCCTCAACAGGCCGAACGTTCTCCTCTGCCTCGCAGCGACCGCCCTGGCTCTCGCCGTCTTCACCTTCAAGGAAATCTCTCTTCGGACCTTCCTCCCCGCGCTGGCGCTCCTCGCGGGAGCCGCGCTGACGATCGCGCCTTTCACTCTCAGAAATCTCCTCGTCTCCCGTGAGTTCGTCCTCATTTCGTCGCACGGCGGCCTGAACTTCCTCGTCGGGAACGGGCCCGGCGCGAACGGGGTCTATCGAACGATCTCCGGGATCACGCCGGACATCGGCGGGCAGGCGAGAGATTCGAAGAAGGTGGCCGAGGCGGCCGAAGGGCACCCGCTCTCCTCGCGCGAGGTCTCTTCGTATTTCGCCAGGAAGGCGTGGGATTGGATCCGCGTGAGCCCGGGTGCCGCGGTTTCCCTCTTTCTAAGAAAAACCCGAATTCTCCTCTCCGGCGACGAGGCGCCGCTCAACTTCAGCTTCCCGTGGTACCGCGAGAGGAGTTCGGCCTTGAAGTTCCTCTGGCTCGGGCCGGGCCTCCTCGTGCCGCTCGCGGGAGCGGGTTTCGTCCTCGCGCTGTTCGGATCGGCCGGTGGGGCGCGCCGTGCCCTTCTCATCTGGGCGGCCTTCGTCCCGGCCTATATCTTCGCGGTCGCGGCGTTCTTCGTCGCGACGCGCTACCGCCTCCCGCTCCTCGTCGCCCTCTCCCCGCTTGCCGGCGCCGCCGCCGAGTGGTTCCCCGCGGCGTGGCGGTTGAAGGGCCGGCCCCTCGCGCTCGCGGCGGGCGCGGCGGCCATCCTGGCAGTGGTCTCGCTCTGGCCGACGGGTCTCTGGGACGGCGCCGAGGACGAGGACATGCACTGGGCGCTCTATCTCG
>JBAUSZ010000220.1:0-6725 GCA_049581965.1 Thermoanaerobaculia bacterium
CTCCTCCCGCGGGCCTGGCCGCCTACGCGGCCTCGAAGGCTGCCGCCGTCGCGATGTTCGCCTCGCTCGCCGCGGACCTGAAGGGCACGGGCGTGCGCGTGAACACCGTCCTCCCCGGAATCATCGACACGGAAGCAAACCGAAAGGCCATGCCCGGCGCGGACTTCTCGAAGTGGCCGAAACCCGAGGAGGTCGCGCGCGTCATCCTCTTTCTCTGCGGTGACGACGCGAAAGTCGTCCACGGCGCCGCGATCCCGGTGTGAGCGGAGATCGCGCGTGAAGGGCCCCGACGATCCCCACCGCCTGCCGCCCGGGCAGAGCCTCACGCAGAAGTGGCCCGTCCTCACGTACGGAGAGGCGCCGCGCGTGGACCTTTCGACGTGGCGGTTCAGGTGCCACGGCTTCGTCGAGGAAGAGGCCTCGTGGACGTGGGAGGAGTTCCTCCGGCTGCCGCGCGTGACCGTGACGTCCGACGTCCACTGCGTGACGCGCTGGAGCCGGTTCGACAACCTGTGGGAAGGCGTCTCCGCGCGGGAGATCCTGTCGCGCGTCCGCCTCCGCCCGGAGGCGACCGCCGTCCTCGTCCACACGGTCGAGGGGTACGCGACGAACCTCCTCCTCGACGACCTCCGCGGCGAGGACGTCCTCCTCGCGATCCGGCACGACGGGCAGGAGCTTCCCGCCGAGCACGGCGGCCCCTGCCGCCTCGTCGTCCCGAAGCTCTACTTCTGGAAGAGCGCCAAGTGGGTCCGCGCGTTCGAATTCCTCGACGTCAACGCGCCCGGATTCTGGGAAGTGAACGGCTACCACCTGCGCGGGGACCCGTGGGAGGAGGAGCGTTACTCCGACCAGGAGACGAACGCGATGCAGCGCATGCGCGCGGACGCGGCGAGGCGCGGCAAGAGCTGACCGTCAGCGAACGATCGCGGCGGCGTCCACCTTCGCAGGAAACAGGCCAGGCTCGTGCCGGTACGCCTGTAGGGCGTCGGCCGCCTGGGGGGAAACGGTCCTCAGGAGCGCTCCGAGGTTCCTGCGTGTCGCCTCGTCGATCGGGACCTTCGAGACGGCCTCGACCGTGACGGCCGTTCGCGGATAGCGCTTCGCGCCGCCCTCGCGCAACACGAGGTCCGTCATGAGCGGGTTCGGATCGAGGACCTTTACGCCGGGATGGCCGGCCGCCGCGAACGCCTGCTCCCAGAGGGGCTTCACGTAGCCGTAGTGCGTGCAGTTGAGGCTCGCGACGAGCGGGCCGGCCTTGTCGGCCCTTTTCTCGAGCGCTTCCGCGACGAACTTCTTCACGTACGCCGCCGTTTCCTCGCTCGAGGCGCCGCGCTCGATCGCGCCCGCGAGCTTCGGGCACGCCTCGCCCACGACGTGGTCCGCCGGGACACCCTTGCCCACGAGCAGATTCCGGTGGGCTCCCGACTCGATCGTCGTCTTCGTCGCGAAGACGAGGGCGGTTGTGTCACGCCTGCCCGCGAGCTCTTTCGCGATGAGGTCGGCGCCGAGGCCGACGATCTCGACCGTCTCGACTCCGCCCGCCTTCGCGTGCTCCGTCCTCGGCCAGACGACCGAGAGCGTGTTGCAGGCGATCAGGATCAGGTCGGGTTTGAAGCGCGCTTCCATGGCCGCGAGGGCGCCGTCGAAGATCCGGACCCTGTCGGCCTCGAGCGCCATGTCGTTGTAGCCCAGGCCGACGTCCGGCTCGGCGTTCACGAAGACGATCCGGGCCGAGCGCACGATGCCGCTCGCCGGCAGACGCGCCGCGAGGTCGGCCGCGACGGAGAGGCCTCCGAGGCCGGAGTCCGTCACGACGATCGTGACGTCGGGCTTCGTCCTGGCGATCTGGGCGAAATCGGCAGATTTCTCGGCGCGCGCCTCAGGCGCTAGAAAGAGTGCCGCGAGGAGAAGGGCCGCCGAGATCGGCCGGAATATCTTGCGGATGCCCATGCCTCGCGGAGCTTAGTACGGCCCTTCCTTCAATCGAGAGGAATGCGCTTGGCGTTGCGGACCGCCCACTGCTCGAAGCTCTGGAGCCCCGGGTGGAGGCTCCGCGAAAACTCGAGGCTCCGCGCGGCGCAGTACTCCTCGTTGAAGTCCCGCTTGAACTGGAACATGTTGCCGAGGTCGTCGGCACCGGGAAACCCGAAGCCCCGGTAGACGTCCGGAGACACGGCGTTGTAGCGCACCTCCCGGCCGAGCGCCTTCGCGAGCCCGGCGGCCATCTGGGCGCCGGTGGGATGCCCGCCGGCGATTCCCACGGACTTCCCGATCAAAGCGGGCCCCTTCTTGAAGATCCCGTAGGCGCATGCGCCGATGTCCTCGGCGGCGATCCCGGGGAGCTTCTTGTCGCCCATCGGCAGCGTAATGGCCAGTACCCCGTCGGGACCCTTCTTCGGGCCCATCCCGAAGAAGATGAAGTTGTCCCAGTAGAACGACGTGTGGAGGATCGTCGTCGGAACGCCGAGGTCCGTGAAGAGGTGATTGGCCTCGCCCTTCGCGTCGAAGTGCGGCACCTTGTATTTGCCCATGAGCGTCGGCATGCGGTTGTCCGAGAGGGGCACCTTCTTGCGCGTGTCCTCCAGCGTGGACCAGATCACGTGCTTGAGGCCCGCCTCCTTGGCGGCCCTCGCCATCGCGGCGGCCTGGGCCAGTTCTTTCTCCGGCGAGAAATGCGCCCAGTAGAACGTGACGCAGTACGCGCCGTACGCGCCCGCGAACGCCCTCTTCAGGCTCGCCTCGTCGTCCACGTCGGCCGCGACGACCTCGGCGCCGGCCTTCTTGAGCTCCTTCGCCTTCTCGGAGTTCACGTCCCGCACGAGGGCGCGCGCGGCGAAGCCGCCGTTCGGGTCCGCGAGGATCGCCCGGACGAGCCCGCTCCCCTGCGCGCCCGTGGCGCCGACGACGGCGATGATCTTCCTGTCTGCCATGGTGACCCTCCTTTGCGATAGCATCTCAGCCCAAGGGAAAAACAGCCCATGCGAGAAACGACTACACCTTCTGGTGTCCTACGCCCCGCGCTCGCTTTGCGGATTCTCCTCCTCCTCGGTATCGGCTCGGCCGGCGTTCTAAACGCCCAACCGCAGGCCCCGCCGCCGGCGCCGGAGCTCAAGCCGGTCCGCCCGGGAAATGCGCCGCCGAACCCGTACTCGAAAAAGCAGATCGCGCGCGGGAAGGTGCTCGTTCTCGCCGGGGGCTGCAACGACTGCCACACGCCGTGGCGCCTCGATCCCGAGTTGGGCGTGCCGGGCCCGGACTGGAGCCGGATGCTCTCGGGACATCCCGAGGGAGCGCCGGATCCGCAGGGAGAGCTGGGGCCTGCAGACATGGCGCTCGTTGGCCCGACGTTCACGAGCTTCAAGCTTCCCTTCGGAACGACGTACTCGATGAACCTGACGCCGGACATCGACACGGGAACGGGGTCGTGGACCGAGAAGATGTTCCTGGACATCTTCAAGAAGGCACGGCACCTCGGCGGCGACGGCAGGCCCGTCTACCCGCCGATGCCCTGGAACTGGGTCCGGTACAGGTCGGAGAACGACCTGAAGGCGATCTTCGCCTACCTCAGGTCCATCCCGCCGCTCCACAACCTCGTTCCGACCGAGAAGATCCCGCCGCCTGTGGAAGCCGCCGTCATCGAGATGAACAACAAGATCATCGCCCTGCAGGCGAACCCGAACGCGAAGCTCGAAGCCCCGAAGAACGGGCCGCCGCCGCCACCTGCCATCGCCCTCAGGCCGGTCGTGCCGGGCAAGGGGCCGAAGCGTTCCTACCCCGTCGAGATGGTGCGGAAGGGCAAGAACCTCGTGATGGCCGGCGACTGCAACAACTGCCACACGCCGTTCGTCTACGACCCGATCATCGGCGCTCCGGCGCCCGACTGGAGCCGCATGCTCTCGGGACATCCCGAAGGCGCGCCTGACCCGCAGGGCAAGCTCGGCCCGCAGGACACAGCGCTCATCGGACCGACGTTCACGAGCTTCCAGCTGCCGTTCGGCATCACGTACACGAAGAACCTGACGCCCGACTTCGAAACCGGGACCGGTAAGTGGACCGAGCAGCAGTTTCTCGCGATCTTCCGCAAGGCGCGCCACGTGGACGGCGGTCCGCTCCTTCCCCCCATGCCGTGGGAGATGTACCGGGCCCTGCCCGACGGCGACCTCCGGGCGATCTTCGCGTACCTCCAGTCGATTCCGCCCCTCCGGAACACCGTCCCGGCGGCGAAGGTCCCCCTCGAGGCGCAGAAGATGCTGGCAGGCGTGGACGCCAAGCTGCTCCTGCATCCACCCGGGCCGCACTAGAGTTTCTTGATCTCCTTCGCGATCGTGATCTTGAAGCCGTCGGGGTCGGTGAGGGCGAAGTCGCGCATGCCCCAGGGCTGGTCGGTGGGCTCGTGGTCGAGTACGCCTCCGCGCGCCTTGATCCCGTTCGCGAGGGTGTCGATGTCCTTCGTCGTCATGCAGTAGAGCCGGAAGCCCTCGCCCTTCTTGCGGTCTCGGCCCTTTTTCCAGTCGTCCTGCCCGACCATGAACTCGACGTTCCCGGCCTTGAGCCTGACGCCGGTCAGTTTCCCTTCTTGCTCCCAGCGCTCCGCGACGGCGAACCCGACGACGTCGCGGTACCAGGCGAGGCTCTTGCCGAGGTCGTTCGCCGTGATGCCGGGCGACACGCGGTCCAGCATCCCCGGCTTCGCGACGGTGGCAGCGCGCTTCTTCGCCGGCGCCGCTTTCGCCTTCTTCGAGGGTTTCTTCTTCGCGGAAGCCTTCTTCGTCGTCTTTTTCTTTGCCATCTTGTCCTCCCTGTTCGAGTTCGTGCGACTCTACTCCCGGTAGATCGCGAATGTCGCGCCCTGCGGGTCGGCGAAGACGGCAAAGGTGCCCGTTCCCGGAACCTTCGTGGGCGGGACGTACGTTCGCGCACCGAGAGAGGCCGCCCGGGCCGCGGTCACGTCGCAATCGGCCACGGCGAAATAGGCGAGCCAGTGAGGGGGAGCCTGCGCGTCCGCGGGGAGCGCCATCATTCCGCCGATCGGCTTGCCGCCGTGCAGCCATTCGGTGTACGTCATCCCTTCGCCCGAGCCCGTCTTGGCCGCCCAGCCGAAGAGCTTCCTGTAGAACGCGTCGGCCTTCGCCGTGTCGCTCGTGTTGAGCTGCCCCCAACAGAAGGCGCTTGGCTCGTTGTGAATGCCGATCCCCGTGTTCGACTTCGCCTCCCAGACGCAGAAGTTCGCGCCCTGCGGGTCGGCGAGAACCGCCATGCGCCCGAAGTCGCCGACGCCGAAGGCCGGGGCGACGATCTTCCCGCCCAGCTCGGCCGTACGCCGGGCCGACGCGTCGGCGTCCGCCGTCGCGATGTAGAGCATCCAGTGCGGGGGGACGCCCGCCATCTTCGCGGGGTCCAGCGTGTAGCAGGAGGCCACGTCGCGCCCCTTCAGCTTGAAGATCGTGTAGGTCATGCCGGGGCCCATGTCGTTGTCCGTGAACGACCAGCCGAAGAGCTTCGTGTAGAAGTCCTTCGCGGCCTTCTGGTCGGTGGTCCCGAGCTCGATCCAACAGAACGCTCCGGGTGCGTGTGACGTCACTTCGGCCATAGGGTCCCTCCTGAGTCTGAGTCTCGCCCCGGATACGGCAACTCAGGGAAATTTGTTTTCAGGCCCGAGGCGGCGTCACCTCCGCCGTGGCAGCCGGTCACTCAGGGCAGGGGAAGCCTCCGTTGATCCAGTAGTCCACCAGCTGAAACCACGCCTGCTGGTTGTGGGGCGGTGCCGTCGGGAGGAATCCCTGCCCCTTCCCGTGCCCGTTCGCCGGGATCCAGCCGCTGCTGACTGCCCAGATGACCCGCGGATCGTCGTGGAAATGCGCGTGCAGGCCTTCGGCCGAGGGTAGGTGGCTCGTCACAATCTTGCAGACCTCCCTCGCTCCCTTGCCCCTCCAATTGATGCCTATCGCGAAGGGGGGCGTGCGCCAGTCCTTGACGAACGTGTGGCAGCTCGTTCCCCCGCAGGTCGCCTGGTGCGCGTTCTGTGCGTTCACGCCCGGGACCCCGAGGGCGTCGTGCTGCGCGCGGACCGCGGCCGCGTCTCCCATCGAGTGGCAGTCGGTGCAGCGCTGGTGGCTGAAGGTCGGGTAGAGGAACTTCGCGAAGTAGCTCACCTTCGCGGGCTGAAGGGTGACGGGCGTGGACCTGTAGTCCATGAATGGCCGCAGGACGGGCGCCGTGGCTGCGTTTTGTCGCGACGCGATCGCGCCCTGAGCCAGCCCGGGTCCCGTGGGTGCCGCGCCGGAGGCGGAGGCTGACGACTTGGCGGCGCCGGAGGGGCTGGCCACGATCCCCTGGTGGAACATCCGGAGCTGGACCGTCTTCGGCCAGGTCCGCATGTCCGGCACGGAAGAGCGGACGAACACCTTGTCACCCGAGAACGTCAACGCATTCACCGCGACGCTCTGGCCCGCAAGGAGAAGCGCGTAACAGCACGCCTTCTTCTCGACGATGTCGGCGATCTCCTGCCTCGGCACGTTGGAGGCGAAAAGGAAGGTCAGGCTCGAGGACCTCATCGTGTCCACGAGGGGAAGGACCCACGTGCTCCCCTGTTTCGCCGCCTCGTACCTGGTCCCCGTGGCGGGCTCGAAATAGTAGATTTCCGAGAGCACGAAGGGAGGCAGGCCGGGGGGAAGGACGCTCGAGGCCTGGACGGGATTGGCGGCCCCGGTCGTGTTGCCTGACGG
>JBAUSZ010000221.1:0-31280 GCA_049581965.1 Thermoanaerobaculia bacterium
ATCGAGAAGCGCGCCCGCGCGGTCTTCGTCGCCGTGCGCCCGCCCGGCCACCACGCGCTCGCCGCGCAGGCAGTGGGATTCTGCTACTTCAACACGGCCGCCGTCGCGGCGCGCGACCTCGTCGAGCACTGGGGCGCGACGCGCGTCCTCGTGGCCGACTTCGACGTCCACCACGGCAACGGCACGCAGGAGATCTTCTGGGAGGACGGGCGCGTGGCGTACCTCTCCGTTCACCGGTTTCCGTTCTTTCCCGGCACGGGCGCGGCCGACGAGGAGGGCGCCGGGAGAGGGCGCGGGACGACCGTCAACGTTCCCCAGCGGGCGGGGGCGGGGGACGGCGCTTACGCCGGCGGCTTCTCGACCGCCCTCGAGGCGCTCGCCGGACGCTTCAAGCCCGAGTTCGTGATCGTCTCCGCCGGATTCGACGCCCACGAGGCGGACCCTCTCGGGGGGATGCGCGTCACGACCGAGGGCTTCGCCTGGATGACGCGGGCGCTGGAGGAGGTGGCCGAGACGCACGCGGGAGGGCGGATCGTCTCGCTCCTCGAGGGCGGGTACGACGCCCGGGCCCTCGCGGACTCGGCCGTGGCGCACGTGCGCGTCCTCGACCGGACCGGCGGCCTCCCGTAGCCCCTGGGCTCCGCGCGCGGCGTAAATGGCTCATTTGACAGAGTCTTTTGCGGCCGTTAGAATGAATACGCGTCAATCTCTCTTCTCGTATTGGTGTTCCGAGCGTTCCCGGGTATTTCTTCTCGACGCACGGAGGCTCGTGATGATTCGGAAGGCCCTGCTTCTCTCGGTGACCGTTGCGGCCGCGGCCCTGCTGGCCGCGCCTCCGGCGGCGGCCCGCAACGGGGGATACCGCGTCTCGGAAGTTCGCCAGGCGCTCTACTGTCCGTCGCAAACTCTGGGCGCCGTGGACGCTCCGGCCGACGGTGCCACCGTCTCCGGCTACGTGCAGGTCAGGGGCTACGCGCTCGACGGCAACCTGGTGTCCAACGTCGATGTCTTCGTGGACGGCACCGATGACGCGAACCGGGTCACGACGGCGGGCGGCGCGAACATCAACCTGCCGCGGCCCGACATCCTCCAGGCCTTTCCGCAGTACGCGGGCTCACCCGGCCAGAACCCCGGCTGGCGAGCGTCCTTCAAGGCGGCGAACTTCTCGAACGGTTCCCACACGATCTACGTCCAGGCCACGGACGTGGACGGCTGCTCGTACTTCCTCGCTCCGAAGGCGATCAAGATCGACAACACGCTGAACCAGGCGCCGTTCGGCAACATGGACTTCCCGCAGCCGAACAGCTCCGTGGCGGCCAACGGCGTCCTCACGGTGGCGGGCTGGGCGCTCGACGATCGCAAGGTGGATCACGTCGACGTCGTCGTGGACGGACTGCTCGAGCGACAGGCCCTCACGGGCATCTACCGGGCGGACGTCGCCGCGAACTTCCCGGACAACCCGGCCGCGATCGTCTCGGGCTTCGTCCTCAACCTCGACTCGACGCGCTACACGAACGGCGTCCACACGGTGAGCGTCCGCGCCGTGGACGACCAGGGCCAGCAGGGCTTCCTCGGCTCTGCCCGCGTCCAGGTCTTCAACAACGCTCCGAATCTCGGGCCCATCGGCGAGGTCGAGTTCCCGCTCCTGAACGCGAACTGGTTCGGCAACTGCTTCCCCGTGTCGCCCGGCGGGCCGTCCGGCGGCCCAACCGACATCGTGGACCCGCGCCTCCTCATGTTCGTGAACGGCTGGGCGCTCGAGGCCTCGCTCGAGAACGCGGGCGGCGTCTCGGAAGTGCGCCTCGCGCTGGACGGGGTGCCGATCAAGAACTCCCGCGTGAACTGCCATCGCGAGTTTCTCCTCTCGAACGCCCTCATCGACTGCTACGGCTACTACCGGCCCGACATCGAGGTCCTCTACCCGGGCTTCGCGCAGGCACCGAACGTCGGCTTCCAGTTCTTCGTCGACGTTGGCTACCTCATCACGCAGAAAGGCTTCAAGGAAGGCGCGCACATCCTGCAGGTGTCGGCGGTCGACAAGAAGAACACGAACGTCCTCCTGAAGGAGATTCCGCTCGAGATGGAGTGCGCGTCGGGCCAGCTCGACCCGCCGCCGCTCGGCTACATCGACGATCCGACGAACTACAAGTTCATCGGTGGCGTGTTCCCGGTCATCGGCTGGGCGCTCGACCTCGACGTCGTCGTGAAGGTGCGGATCCTGATCGACGGCGTGCCGCAGACCGACGCCGTGACGGGCTTCGACTACGCGGACTACGGATACGCGAGTCTCGACGTCTCGGCCTCGTATCCCTTCTACCCGCAGCGCGCCAACGCCCGCTTCCGCTTCTACCTCGACACGACGAAGCTCTCGAATTCCGAACACGACCTCCTGATCGAGGTCACGGACGGGCGCGGCAACGTCCGCTCCGCCGGAACCCGCCGCTTCATCGTCGACAACAACACGCTGGTCCGCTGAGAAAGAAAAACGAAGAGACGAATTTCTTAGAAGGTTGAGAGAGGCAGGGCCCGGCGTAAGCCGGGCCTTTGCATTTCTGGCGGGACGCTGGACGCGGCCCTCTTCAGCTTCTATGAAATCCGAGTCCCCGGCGGGCGCGGAGCACCCGCTCTCCGGGGGCGCGCCGCGGGCGCGCTCCGAGGCAGAATCTTCTATTCTCCGGTCCTCCAGATGCAGCCTGCCCAGAAGAGATTCCTGACCCGCTTCGCCGTGTTCCTCGTCGGCTTCTACGCGCTCGTCGCGATCAGGCCCGTGAACGACGCCGCCGTCCTGCCGTTCACGGGCTTTCTCGTGAAGATCTCGGCGGCGATCCTCCGCCTGATCGGGGAAGCCGTCGTCACGGACGGCACCGTGATCCGGTCGCCTCTCTTCGCGGTGGACGTCAAGAACGGCTGCAACGGGATCGAGGCGACTCTGCTTCTCCTCGCCGCGATGCTCGCGTTCCCGGCTCCCGCGAAGGCTCGCGCCTCGGGTGTTGCGATCGGATTTCTCGCGATACAGGCCGTCAACTTCGTGCGGATCGTGTCGCTCTTCTGGCTGGGCGCGCACCGCCGGGACGTGTTCGACCTGTTCCACGCGGCGATCTGGCAGACCCTCCTCATCCTGCTCGCCGTCGGAATCTTCCTCGCGTGGGGCAGGAGGCTCCGTGGCGGAGAAGCCGCTGAGGCCGGCGTTTAGGGCGTTCGCGGGCTTCGCCGCGGGGGTGGCGCTCTGGGGGCTCGCGACTCCGGCCTACAACCGCGTGCTCGCCGGTCTGGCCGAGCCCGTCGTGCGCCTCCTCGAGCGACCGGCCGCGACGCGCCTCTACCCGGACGGCCGGCGGATCCTGGTGGACCGGTCGGACTTTCCGTCTACCTCGGACCGGCCGTCCCTGCCCGCGGACGACCTCACGTTCGACGTGATCCTCCTCCTGACGCTCGCCGGAACGACGAAGGGTCTCTTCCGCGACCGGGCGATGAGCGGGCTCGGGATCTCCCTGCTCGCCCTCTTCGGCCTCCACGTCGCCGCGCTCGTCGCGGCCGTCCAGGCGTTTTACGCGACGCAGCTCGGCGCGTGGAGCGCGGCTCACTACGGGGCGTTCGCCCGGAACGTCTGGGGCACCGCCTCGCACTTCTGGCGCCTCGCGGGCTGCTTCGCGGCGCCCTTCCTCCTCTGGTGGCTCCTCATCCGGCCGGCGGGCGCGGACGCGCCGGCGCGGAGCGGCGGGAGGAAGGGGAGCCGGTCCCGTCGGAAAAAGAGGAGCTGATCCTCACTTCGTCAGGCCGACGTCCAGCACGAGGCGCACGTTCTGTCCGGCTGTGTCGCAGCGGTCCATCATTCCGACGCTGTAGTTGAATCCCTCGGCGTCGAGCCCCTCCGTGAGGGACTCCATGAGGAAGAAGCTGAGGCGTCTCGGCGCTCGCCATCCGCGCACGAGAGAGGCGACGTCCCACGTATGCGTGTTCCCGGATCCGCCCCAGGAACCCGGCAGGGGAGCGCCGGAAGCCTTCGGCCACGCGGACGATTCCCAGTTGGACGGGGCGGGCGCGTAGAAGCGCGGCCGGCAGTCCTTCGCGGTGTCGTACGCGAAACGCCCACCGTAGACCGTCACGTCGCCGAGAGGGGCGGCATCGAAGGAGGCTCCAGCCCGGAAGAACTTGTTCAGGACGCTGAAGCCGGACTGTCCCATGGCCGTCTTGCCCACGCGGATCGACGAATCCTCGGAGGGCGGATCGTCTTTCGTCTGGTGGGGAGTGTACTCGGTGAAGAAATAGGAGCGCGCGAAACTCCGCGCCTTGAAGGCGGCGACGGACACCTCCCGAGTGAGCGCTCCGACGCACGCCTTCGGGCTCGCCGGAGATTCCTCGAACGAGCCGGTAGCAGGCCCCGACGGCTTGAAGCCGCCCTGCCCGTCCGGCACGAGCTTGGGCACCGGCACCCGGTAGGCGGTGACGACGTAGCAGCGGTTCGCCCATCCACCCTGAGGCGGGCGTTCGATGAACAACATGGTCTTCGACGTGTCGATCGCGTCCGCCGTCGGATCCGTCCCGAGGATCCGCGCCACGCCGCCCGGTCCAGCGGGCGCCGGGCGGTTCGCATCCTTGAGCTTGAATCCGGTGATGGCGCAGTTTGGGCTGCAGTTCCAGTTGAAATAGAAGGCCACCGCGTTCTGATTCAGGAGCGCGCCGCACGTGCCGTCGTTGCCGCCCGCACGCTTGCAGGCGCCGATGTCGGTCGTGTAGTGAAGGGCGCCGGGCGCCGGGAGGCCGACGGTTGGCGCCTGGACCGCGGGCTGGACCATTGCCCGGCTGGCGGGCGCCGGCGTGGGCGTCGCGACGTGAATCGCCGGCGCCTTGGCCTGCGTCTGCGCGGAGGCTGCGGAAAATGCCGACGCGGCGCCCGCCGCGACGAGAAGTCGGGCCGCGAACGTCGCCTGGAATTTCAGTAGGTGTCGCGTGTCTCTCATGTTGGTCCCTCTGTCCCCGAGGCCGATGGCCGGAATGGGTCCCCGTCAGGGCTTCAGCGGACCCTTGAGGTCGGATTTCCTCGCGAGGAGCATCTGCTCGTGCGCCATCGCGAGCTTCTCGGCCTCCGAGAAGAGCGTGAGCGCCTTCCTCACCTGGACGTCGGTCTCGAGGCCCACCTTGTAGCCGGCCTCGCGTCCGTACGCCGCCGTGAGCAACTCCTCGCGGATCGCGCGGTCGACGACGAGTGGATCCTTCTCCTCGGCGTAGGTGGCCTTTGCGCCCTTGTCGAAGGTGAGATTCTGCTTCGCGTCCACGAACTTGAAGAACTCCTCGCGGACGGCGTCGCCGACCTGGAAGTCCCGCGGGATCGCCGGGTGCTTGGCGCGGTAGTCGACCGCGAACTCGAAGAACAGGCCGCGGGCGTAGAGCGTCGTCGCGAAGCGCGAAAGTGTCGGCGCCTTGACGAAGACGTCCGGCGTGATGCCGCCGCCGCCGTAAACGGTGCGGCCGGCGTCCGTGCGGAAGGACTCCTTCTTCTGCGAGGAGAGAGCGTCGCGGGACGGGCCGGTCTCCTCGGCGTCGCCGCCCTCTTCGTCCTCGGGCGAGAGGTACTCGAGGACGTCCTTGTAGTCGCGCTGGATGCAGCGGCCGGAAGGCGTGTAGTACTTCGCCGACGTGAGCGCGAGACCCGCACCGTCCGAGAGGTTGTAGACGGACTGGACGAGGCCCTTGCCCCACGTCGTCTGGCCGACGATGACCGCGCGGTCGTGGTCCTGGAGCGAGCCCGCGACGATCTCGGAGGCGGAGGCCGAGCCCTTGTTCACGAGGACGACGACCGGGATGCGCGCGTGCGTGTTCTTCCCGGGCGCGGAGAAACTCTGCTCCTGCGCGCCGCCGCGTCCGCGCGTCACGACGACCTTCTCGTTCTTCGACAGGAAGAAGTCGGACACGGCGATGGCCTGGTCGAGAAGACCGCCCGGGTTGCCGCGCAGGTCGAGGAGGAGCTTCTTCATGCCCTGCTTCTCGAGCTTGTCCCAGGTCTCGGCGATCTCGGGTGCGGAGGTGTGGGTGAAGTCCTTCAGGCGCAGGTAGCCGACGCCGGGCTCGATCATGAAGGCGAACGAGACGGAGTTCGTCGGGATCTCGGCGCGCGTGACGGTCATCTGGAGGGGCTCGTCGAGGCCCGGCCTCAGGATCGTGATGTTGACCTTCGTGCCCTTGGGGCCCTTGAGTCTCTTGACGACGGCGTCGACGGGAAGGTCGTCGATGCTCTGGCCCTCGACCCTGTCGATGACGTCGCCGGCGCGGATCCCGAGACGGTCGGCCGGCGAGCCCTCGACCGGCGTGATGACCGTGATCTTGCCGTTGCGCTTGCTGATGATGATCCCGAGCCCGTAGAAGGATCCCCGCTGCTTCTCGACCATCGAGGAGTACTCCTCGGGCTCGAGGAAGTTCGTGTGCGGGTCGAGCGTGCCGAGCATCCCGTGGATGGACGCATAGACGAGCTTGTTCGCCGGAACGTCGTCCGCGTACCACGCGCGCGCCGTCGCGAGGATGTCGGAGTACTCCTTGAAGCCGGGATTCGTCGCGTCCGAAACGGCACCAAGGCGCCCGCCCGCGATCCCGCCCGCCACCGTGACGGCGAGGAGGAAGACGACGGCGGCCAGGGCGCGCCGGACGGCGCGCACGCGGGGCGAGACAGGGGATTCAGTCACGTGGAAGGGCCCTCCCGGACTCAGCGAGACTAGCATGCGGGGGAACTCCCCCTTCCTTGACTTCGCCCGGTCGCGAGCGGAGCATCGTCGGTCCAGAGGAGGGGACCGGATGGGCAATCTCGGGATGCCGGAACTCATGATGATCCTGGTTCTGGCGCTCCTTCTCTTCGGCCCCAAGAAGCTGCCCGAGATCGGCAAGCAGGTCGGCAAGGCCCTCGGCGAGTTCAAGCGCGCCTCGAACGACCTGAAGCGCACGATCGAGGACGAGATGGAAAAGGCCTCGGAAGGCCTGAACGTCAAGCTCGACGACCCGCCGAAGCTCGACCCGCCGAAAGTCGAGGCCGCGAAGCTCGAGGTCGCGAGGCTGGAAACCGCGCCCGCCATCGCACCCGCCGACGGCACGATCTCCCGTCCGTCCGAGACGACGAAGACGCCCGCGCCGTGACGGAGTCTTCGCGGCGGCCCGGGGGAGACCCTGAGGAGGAACTCCCGCGGATGTCGTTCCTCGAGCACCTCGAGGACCTCCGCAAGCGCCTTTTCTGGTCCGCGTTCGCCGTCGCCGCAGGTTTTCTCGTCTGCTGGTGGAAGGCCAAGCCGATCTTCAACTGGCTCGCGAAGCCGGTCCTCGCGGCCCTGCCACCGGGGACGAAGCTCGCGTACACGCAGCTCACCGAGCCGTTCATGCTCTACATCAACATCGCTCTCCTGGCGGGCGTGTTCGTGGCGAGCCCGGTGATCCTCTACCAGCTCTGGCTCTTCGTCGCGCCCGGCCTCTACCGGCACGAGCGTCGCTGGGTCTGGCCGTTCGTCATTCTCTCGGTGCTGTTCTTCGTCGGCGGCGGCTACTTCGGATACGCGGTCGGCTTCCCGATGGTGGCCCAGTTCCTCGTCGCGACGGGCGAGGACTTCATGCCCGTCATCAAGATCGACGACTACCTCGACATCACGTCGAAGATCCTCCTCGGGATGGGCCTCGTCTTCGAGACTCCGATCCTGATCTTTTTTCTCGCGCGCATGGGCGTCGTGACGGAGAAGTGGCTCCTCGCGAAGTTCCGCTACGCCGTCCTCATCATCTTCATCATCGCGGCCCTCATCACGCCCACGCCCGACATCCCGACGCAGTGCGCCTTCGCCCTGCCGATGTGCGCGCTGTACCTTTTGGGGGTCGCCATGGCGTGGGTCTTCAAGAAGCGGGAGCCGAAGAAGGCGTGACGGAACCGACCGAGCGAGGAGGTCTGCCGGGTCTCCTTGATGCCTGGCGGTCCTGCCGGCAGGGCGGACGCCTCTCCGTCGTCGCGCTCGTGACCGGCACCTCGGGATCGACCTATCGCAAGCCGGGCGCAATGGCGCTCCTCGACGAGCGGGGGTTGAGGTTCGGGGCGCTGAGCGGCGGGTGTGTGGAGCCCGAGCTGGAACGGCGGGCGCGCCACGTGCTCGGAACGCACCGCCCCGAGAGCTCGTTCTTCGACACGTCCGAGGACTCGGACCGCGTCTACGGCTCCGGCGTCGGCTGCCTCGGCCGGATCGAGACCCTGCTCATGCCGCTGCCCGTGGACTCGAGCGCCCACCTTCTGGCGTCGCTCGAGCGTGCCGTGTCCGTTGGAAAGACGCTCCGTGTGTCGGTGGCGGTCGCCGGGGGCGATCTCGGGGCCGGCGAGGCGCGCGACGGAGCGTCGGCGTGCGCGTGGGGCCCGGAGGGACGGGAATCGTCCGCCTTCGCCTCCGAGGGGCCCGTCTTCTCGTTCGACGTTTGCCGGCCTCCTGCCCTTCTCCTTCTCGGTGCGGGGCCGGAGACGCCCACGCTCGTCACGTTCGCCCGGCGGATGGGCTGGACGACGACGCTCGTCGAGACGAGGCGCCGCTGGTCGGAGGCTGCGTGCGAGGCGGGACCGGACGAGTTCCACGAGTGGCCCCCCGGCGAGGCCTTCGACGCCCTGTCCGGGCGGGTGTTCGACGCGGTTCTCGTGATGAGCCACGGCTTCGACCTCGACCGTGAGCACCTCGGCCGGTGGCTCGGCTCGAAGGCGGACTACATCGGGCTTCTCGGGCCGGCCGCGCGGCGCGACGCACTCCTCGCCGAGCTGAACGTCGACGCCGCCTCGTTCGCCGGCCGGCTCCACGCTCCGGTCGGCCTCCGGCTCGCCGGTAACGAACCCGAGACGATCGCGCTCGGGATCGTGATGCAGCTCCAGCAGCGGTTCGCCGGGGCTCCCCGTGGCGGCTGAGGTTTCGAGGCACGGCGTCGTCCTTCTCGCCGCGGGGGCGTCGCGGCGGCTCGGCCGCGCCAAGCAGCTCGTCGAAGTCGACGGCGAGCCCCTCGTGCGGCGCACGGCGCGCTTCGGTCTCGCCACCGAGCCGCTCCACATGGTCGTCGTCCTCGGTGCGGCCGAGGGGGCGGTTCGCGCCGCCCTCTCCGGCCTTCGATTCGACGCGGTCGTCTGCGATCGGTGGGAGGAGGGGATGGGGCGCTCCCTCCAGGCCGGGCTCGGGGCCCTCGACGCACGCTGCGCGGGCGCCCTCGTCGTCCTCTGCGACCAGGTTGCGCTCACGCCCGAGCATCTGGTGGCTCTGCGGGAGGCGTGGCGCCGTTCCCCTGCGGGCGCGGCCGCCTCGGGCTATGGCGGTGTCGCCGGAGTTCCCGCGCTTCTCCCGCGGGCATGGTTCGAGGCGCTCGCCGAAGAGCCGGGCGATCGGGGGGCCCGCGCGCTGCTCCTTCGGAACATGCGCGAGGTGACGGTCGTCTCGAACGAGCGCCTCGCGCGGGACGTGGACGTGCCGGCGGATCTCCCGTGAAGAGATTTCCTTGCCGGTTTGCGGTCTTCCTCCAATAAGATCGCCGCACATCGAGGTGAACCGATGAAGCTGCTCGTGAACGGAAAAGAGCACGACGTCGCCGTCCCGGACGGGATGCCCCTCCTCTGGGTCCTGAGAGACGTCCTTGGAATGACCGGAACGAAGTACGGCTGCGGAATGGCGCTCTGCGGCGCCTGCACCGTCCTCGTCGACGGCCAGCCCGTGCGCTCGTGCGTGCGCCCCGTGAGCGCGGTTGCGGGAAAGGCCATTCAAACGATCGAAGGCCTGTCGCCGAACGGCGACCATCCCGTTCAGCGCGCCTGGGCCGAGGTGGACGTCGTGCAGTGCGGCTTCTGCCAGTCGGGGCAGATCCTGGCTGCGTACGCGCTCCTCAAGGCGAAGCCGAAGCCGACCGACGCCGACATCGACTCGGCACTGACGGGGAACATCTGCCGCTGCGGCACCTATCAGCGGATCCGCGAGGCGGTCCACCGCGCCGCCGCGATGGGAGGAGCCTGAGATGCGCGCCTCCCCTGAGCTCACCCGTCGCGGTTTCCTGAAGACCTCCACCGTCGTCGGCGGGGGTCTCGTGGTCGGTTTCTTCGTCCCGACGGGCATGCGGCGCCTGCTCGCGCAGGGAGCGCCTGCGGCCGCGAAGCTGCCGGCGCCGAACGCCTTCCTGAGGATCGCACCCGACGAGAGCGTGACCGTGGTCCTCTCCCATTCGGAGATGGGGCAGGGCATCTGGACGACGCTCCCGATGCTCCTGAACGAGGAGCTGGGCGCGGACTGGAGCCGGATTCGCGTCGAGCACGCCCCCGCGTCCATGACGTACGCGCACACGGCCTTCGGGATCCAGTTGACCGGCGGCTCGACGACGACCTGGTCGGAGTTCGACCGCTACCGGCAGGTCGGCGCCGCGGCGAGGCAGCTCCTCGTCTCGGCGGCCGCGCGCCGCTGGAGCGTGCCCGAGGGCGAGTGCCGGACCGAGAAGGGCTTCGTCATTCACGGCGAGAAGCGGCTGAGCTACGGCGCCCTCGCCGAAGACGCCTCGAAGCTGCCCGCGCCGACCCAGGTGACCCTCAAGGACGCGAAGGACTGGACGGTCATCGGGAAACCGACACGCCGCCTCGACACGCCCGAGAAGGTCACCGGCAAGGCCGTCTTCGGCCTCGACGTCAAGTTGCCCGGCATGCTGACGGCCCTCGTCGCGCACCCGCCGACATTCGGCGGGAAGGTGAAGTCCTTCGACGCGAAGGCGGCGAAGGGCGTCGCGGGCGTCAAGGCGGTCTACGAGATCCCGACGGGCGTCGCCGTCGCCGCGGACTCGTTCTGGGCGGCGAAGCAGGGACGCGACGCCCTGAAGGTCGAATGGGAGAAAGGCCCGAACGCGAACATCGACACGAAGCGTCTCCTCGAGACGTACCGCGCGAAAGCCGCGACGCCGGGGACGGAGGCGAAGGCCGGCGGGGACGTCGAGGGCGCGCTCAAGGGTCCCGGGAAGAAACTCGTGGCCGAGTATTCGGTCCCGTACCTCGCGCATGCCACGATGGAGGTTCTCAACTGCACGATCCGGAAGACCCCTGAAGGCTGCGAAGTCTGGGCGGGGACGCAATTCCAGACGGTGGACCAGGGGGCCGTCGCGGGCATCCTCGGCCTGAAGCCCGAGCAGGTGGCGATCCACACGACGTTTCTCGGCGGCGGCTTCGGCCGGCGCGCGAACCCCGCCGCCGATCTCGTCTCGGAGGCCGCCCACGTCGCGAAAGGCGTCGACGCTCCCGTCAAGCTCGTCTGGACCCGCGAGGACGACATGCGCGGCGGGTACTATCGTCCGCTCGCCGTCCACCGTGTCGAGGGGGCTCTCGACGAGAAGGGGGCTCCCGTCGCGTGGCGGCACCGGATCGCGACGCAGTCCATCGCCGCGGGCACTCCGTTCGAAGGAATGATGATCAAGAAGGGCGTCGACGACACGTCCGTGGAGGGCGCGTCGGACTCGCCGTACATCGCGGCGATCGCGAACCACCGGCTGGAGCTCCACACGATGGAGAAGGGCGTGCCGGTTCTGTTTTGGCGCTCGGTCGGCCACACGCACACGGCCTTCGCCGTCGAGTCGTTTGTGGACGAGCTCGCCCACGCGGCCGGGCGCGACCCCCTCGAGTTCCGCCGCGCCCTCCTCGCGAAATCGCCCCGGCACCTGGCCGTCCTCGAGCGGGCGGCCGCGAAGGCGGGATGGGGAACGCCTCCGCCGAAGGGGCGTGCGCGCGGCCTCGCGGTGCACGAGTCTTTCGGGAGCTGGGTCGCCCAGGTGGCCGAGGTCTCCGTCGAGGGTGACCGGATCCGGGTTCATCGCGTCGTCTGCGCGATCGACTGCGGAATCGCGGTCAATCCCCTTTCGATCGCGGCCCAGATGGAATCCGCGATCGCGTTCGGCCTCGGCGCGGCGCTGCACGGCGCCATCACGCTCCAGGAAGGACGCGTCGTCGAGGGCAACTTCAACGGCTACCGCTTGCTGCGGCTGAACGAGATGCCGCACGTGGACGTCGAGATCGTCGAGAGCCGCGAGAAGCCCGGCGGGGGGGGAGAGCCGGCCACGCCGCCGATCGCGCCGGCGGTCGCGAACGCCGTCTTCGCCCTGACCGGGAAGCGGCTGCGCGCGCTGCCGTTCCGCCTGACCTGAGGAGAGCGGGCCGGAGGTCGAGGGAGAGCGGAACTCCGCTCCCCCCGACCTCCGGATGACCTCGAGCCGTCGAGCCGGCGCGGCTACTTTTTCGGAGCGGGTGCGGCCGGTGCCGCCGCGGCGCCGGCGGGCGGCGCGAGCGTGAATCCCAGCTGCGTGTACCAGTCGAGCACGTCCATCCGGACCACTTCCGAGGCCATCTTGCCGTCCTGGTAATGAATCAGCGTCATGCCCGGGACCTTGATGCTCTTGCCGGTCGGGGGCGTCGCCCCGGGTCCGGTGTTCGTGCCCGTTGCTGTCCACAGGTGGAAGGACACGTCCTTCATGTGGTAGCTCTCGTCGAACACCACCTTGAGGTCCGGATAGGCTGTCCGGATGTCGGTCATGGCTTTCTTGAGGGCCGGGATGCCGTCCGCGTTCATGCCTGCCGACGAGCGGCGAGTGAAGTTCGGCGTCAGCACGGCGTCGAGGGCGTCGACCTTGCCCTCGCTCCACCCCGCCAGGTAGGCATCGTTGGCGGCTTTGTGCTGGGCCGCGTAGTCGGGCGGCGGGGGAGCCGCGCAGGCAACGAGCGCGAAGAGACCGATTGAGACGAGTACTTTCTTGATCACGGAAGTCCTCCTTCGTCGAACGAATGTTTCCTGAGCGATTGGACGGCGGAGTATATCTTCGGGGCGTCATCCTGGAGACTCAGTCGCTGAGGTATCGTGCCGGCGGTGCGGGACAGGCTCACGAAGGTCTTCAAGGCCTTCACGTACCGGGACTTCAGCCTTCTGTGGGCCGGGGCGTTCACGTCCAGCGTCGGCACGTGGATGCAGTCGGTCGCCCAGAGCTGGCTCATCCTGACGATCTCGGGCAAGGCGTCCTACCTCGCCTGGGCGGCCGTCCTGCAGGACTCGCCCTTCCTCGTCTTCTCCCTCTTCGGCGGCGTCCTGGCCGACCGGATGGACCGGCGGCGGATCCTCCTCCTCTCGCAGGTCGTCCAGCTCACGTCCGCGTTCCTCCTCGCGGGCCTCGTCTACACGCAGCGGATCGAGGTCTGGATGATCCTCGTCCTGTCCTTCGTCGTGGGCCTCGCGATGTCCTTCGGCGGCCCCGCGTATCAGGCTCTCGTCCCGTCGCTCGTGGACAAGGAGGACCTTCCGAACGCGGTCGCCCTGAATTCGATCCAGTTCAACCTCGCCCGCGTCATCGGCCCGGTGCTCGCGGGCGTCGCCTTCTACAAGCTGGGCGCGGCGGCGTGCTTCGGCCTCAACGGCCTCTCGTTTTTCGCCGTGATCGTCGCGCTCCTCGCGCTCCGGCGCGGCGCGCCGACCGGCACGGCGAGCGGGAGCGTCCTCGAGAACTTGAAGGCGGGGCTTCTCGCGGTGCACCGCGACCGGTCGCTCCGCGGGCTCATCGGCCTCGCGTTCGTCGGGAGCCTCTGCGCGTTTCCGCTCCTCACGTTCCTGCCCGTGTTCGCGAAAGACGTCTTCAAGGGCGACGTGAAGGTCCTGAGCTACTTCCTCGCGGTCTTCGGCCTCGGGGCCGTCTGCGGGGCGATCGGGGCCGCCGGCTTCGGGCACGTGAAGCGCCGCGGCGCGGTCGCAGTCGTGATGCAGATGACGTTCGGCGCCCTCATGGTGGGATTTTCACTTTCGCGCACGAAGTGGGTTTCGATGGGCCTTCTCTTTTTCGCGGGCGCCGCGCTCATGATCGTGTTCGCGATGTTCATGACGCTCGTCCAGACGAGCGTGGACGACGCGATGCGCGGGCGCGTCGTGAGCGTCTACTCGCTCGCGTTCCGCGGGGCGATGCCACTCGGCAACATCATCGCGGGCTTCCTCGTGACGATCATGCCGGCGCCGTGGGTCCTGGCCGGGAACGGGCTGCTGCTCGTGCTCGTGGGCACGACGGTCTTCCTGAGGAGGAACGCCACGGGAGTCGTGACCCTCTAGTTTCGCCCCCCTTCAAGGCCACGTCCTCCAGTCGCTCGTCTCCATCTCGAGGGCAACGGCACGGCGCCCGCGGTTCATGTTCAGGAACACGCGCCTCGGGATCCAGAGCGGCGCGACGTCGGTCCGCACCTGCGGGAGCGCCTCGAACGTGGCGCGGATGAAGGCGATGTCGAGGATCCGGGGGTCGACGGTCGTCTTGACCTCGATCTGCGCGGCCGTCTGCGTCTTCGGGTCGAGGTAGAGGACGGCGTCGTCCTGTGGGCGGCCGAGGCCGCGCCCGTGCATGCGAACGAGCCCGGGATGGTCCGCGTCGGCCGGGAGGATCTCGGCCCTCTTGGCCCACTCGGCGACGCGCTCGGGCGAGAGGCGCAGGTAGTACTGCATGAGGTCCTGCGCGATCTCCGAGAGGCGATCCTCCTCCGAGCCCGTCGGCGGCGCGTACACGCGCGCGCGGGGGTCGTTTTCGGGGTAGGGCGTCGGTGCGCCGGACTTGTCGAACCTCACGATCTTCTTGACGAGCCCGCCGTCGGGCCCGAGGTGAACGTCCTCGAGCTTGGACATCCGCATCGCACCGTCGACCCGCATCTCGGTCTTCAGCCTCCATTGGTAGCCCGAGAGGCGCTCGCGCTCGCGCTTGAGCCCCTGAACGACGTCGGGCTTGGACGGTTCCGGGGCTTGCGCGGCGAGGGGGGTCGCCGTCAGAGTGGCGAGAAGGAACACGGGGGTGAGCGGGCGCTTCACGCGGCGCATGGTGCCACACCTCCGACGGAGGGCCCATGAGGTTCGAGACGCTGGCGGTTCACGCGGGACGTGACGTGGAGACGCGCACGGGCTCGGTCGCCCCCCCGATCTACCTCTCGACGACGTTCGAGCGCGACGAGCGCAGCGCGCCGCTGGGCGCCCACACATACATCCGCGAGTCGAACCCGATGCAGACCCTCCTCGAGGACGCGCTCGCGCCCCTCGAGGGCGGGGAGGCGGCCCTCGTCCTCGGCTCCGGCATGGCGGCGGGCGTCGCGGTCTTCCAGGCTCTCCCGTCGGGCGCCCACGTCGTGCTGCCCGACGACGCGTACTACGGGTGGAAGGCCGTCGCGGAGGAGTTCTTTCCGCAGTGGGGGCTGACGGCCTCGTTCTGCCCGATGGACGACCTCGCGGCCGTCTCGGGGGCGATCCGGCCCGGGACGAAGCTCGTCCTCGTCGAGTCGCCGTCGAACCCGCTCATGAAGGTCGCCGACCTCGCGGCGATCGCGGCCGTCGCGAAGAAGGCTGACGCCCTCACGCTCGTCGACAACACGTTCGCGACACCGGCCCTGCAGCGCCCGCTCGAGCTCGGGGCGGACGTCGCCCTTCACTCCGCGACGAAGTACTTCGGCGGGCACAGCGACGTGCAGGGCGGCGCCCTCGTGTTCCGAAAGAAGGACGACCTCCATGCCCGGGTCGCGCACGTGAGGCACCTTCTCGGCGCCGTTCTCGCGCCGTTCAACGCATGGCTCATCCTGCGAGGCCTGCGCTCTCTCGCCGTGCGGATGGCGGCGCACAGCGCTCACGCCCTAGCCGTGGCCCGCGCTCTCGAGGGGCACCCCGCGATCCTCCGCGTGAACTACCCCGGCCTGGCCTCACATCCCGGCCACGCCGTGGCCGCGCGCCAGATGTCGGGCTTCGGTGGAATGCTGTCCTTCCACGTCAAGGGCGGGCGCGAGGCCGCGCTCGCCGCCGCCGGACGCGTGAACCTCTTCGTCCGGGCGACCTCGCTCGGCGCCGTCGAGAGCCTCCTCGAGCACCGCGCGACGAGCGAGGGCCCGGGTTCGACGACGCCCCCGGACCTCCTGCGCGTCTCCGTCGGCCTCGAGCACCCCGACGACCTGATCGAGGATCTGATGCAGGCGCTGGGTTAGAGGCGCGCGCCGTGGCCGGATCGCTCCCCTGAGGCTGGTGTTTCGCGGATGTTCACGAACTGCGACGTCGTCTCGGCATCGATAAAATGCGGCCATGAAACGGCTATTCGCCCTCATTCAGTCCCGCGGCCCTGCCTGGAATCACTCGGTGCCTTTGGAGGGCCAAGTGGAGTGGACGGCCCACGCGGTGTTCATGGACGGCCTGGTGGACGAGGGCTTCATCGCACTGGGCGGTCCGCTCGAAGGCTCGTTGGACGTCCTGCTCATTCTCCGGGCCGCGCACGAACGGGAAATCGTGGAACGGCTTTCCGCCGACCCATGGAGACGGAGCGGGCTGCTGATTGCAAGAGAGTGTTGGCCCTGGCAGATTCGACTCGGTTCGCTTCCTTGACCCATCCCTGCATGAGCTGCTCGCCGACGCGAATCCGGATCGTGCCCGGCGAGCCACACTCGCCTAGGAGACGGTACTGTAGGGGCGCAACGGCAATTGCCGGGGGCTACGGCGCGTAGAGACCAGAGTCGCGCCCTACCTTGACGAAGACAGCCCCTTTTCTTCGTCTTCATTGAAACGATATCGTTGGGCAGGACAATGGAGCCACCTGCCGTCCCTAAGCTCGAAGCTGTTCACCCCGTGCTGATGGTCCGCGACGTACCGGCCTCAATTAGGTTCTACGAACGACTCGGATTCTCCCTGACGTTCCAGGACCGTCCTCGCGATCCCAGGTACGCGGCCGTTGCCCGCGACACTGTGGAACTCCACCTGCAATGGCAGAACGAGGCCCAGTGGGCCTATCCGATCGACCGGCCGACCTACCGCTTCGTTGTTCAGGACGTTGACGCGCTTTACACCGCGCTCCGCAACAATGGAGCGCTGGCGGAACAGGCTTTTGTTGACGGCCCATGGCGAGCGCCAAGCGACACGCCCTGGGGCACCAGGGAGTTTCACGTCCGTGACCCAGACGGGAATGGGCTGCAGTTCTACCGCGGGCTCTCGAGGCGCCCGGAGCACTCGTCAGATGCCTAACGTACGGTGATTGAGCACGCATCGGAAGGCCACAATGGCACGATCAGGCATCTTGGGTATCTCACCGTTCTTCATCGTAAGCGACGTTGCGACGGCACTCTCTTTCTATCGCGATGTGCTCGATTTCGAGGTCACGTTTCAAGAGCCCGCTGGCGATCCGTTTTTTGCAATCGTGTCCCGCGATGGGGCGATGATCATGGTGAAGGCTGTTGGGATAGAGCCCCTCCCCAACTGCGAGCGTCAACCCGAAGCTCGATGGGATGCTTACGTCCATGTGCCCGATCCCGATTCGCTTGCGGCGGAGTTTGCTTCGCGCGGCGTCAGCTTCTCAGTGCCTTTGAGGGACACCCACGAAGGCTTGCGGGGCTTCGAACTCAGGGACGCCGACGGCTATGTATTGTTTTTCGGTCGTCCTCGGACATGAGGACCTCGGTCCGACGTTCTCCGACCGTCAGCACAGGAAGCCACCGTCCGCCGCCTTGTCTCACGTCTGCGCAACTTCGGCCTGAGGCGGAAGTCGAGGAGCACTTATGAACATACTGTTATGGGTCCTGCAAGTCCTCGCCGCGCTCCTCTACGGATCGTCGGGCGTCATGAAGGTCTTCATGTTCGACAAGGTAAGCAAGGACGTCCCGTCCTTTGGCGCGTTGCCGCGGGAAGCCTGGATGGCCCTGGGCATCCTCGAGCTTGTGTGCACGGTCGGGCTCATCGTCCCCGCCGCGTTCCATTGGCGGCCGCCGCTGACGATCCTGGCGGCCACAGTCTTGGCGGTCGAGAGCCTCGTGTTCGTCGGGGTGCACGTGAAGTACCGCGAGGTCACGCCCATGATTCTGAGCGGCGTGCTTGGCCTCCTCATGGCGTTCATCGCGTATGGCCGGATGGTTCTGAAGCCGATCTCATGACCGGCGGGCTTCGAATCCGTTGGAGATCGAGCAGGCTCGCCTAGGGAGACGGTAGAGCCTGACGCGGGATGCGCGTCGCCCCGCGTGCGTCGCGCGCCGCACGAGCCGTGCCGCCTCCTCACGGCTGGTTCCCTTCGGGAGGACCGCAAGGTAGAGGTCGAGTGCGAGCGGGTCCGGACGAAGTGCCTCGAGGAGGCGGCTCTCCGGAGTACCACGGAAGAACTTTGCGGCTTCGGTGGCGAGACTGCGTTCCGAGGTGCCCGCGCCCATCCTTCCGATTTTACGACGGCGCTTGCTCGAATCGATTCGAACCGGCACCATGGACCTCCCCGTGCCGGCCTTCCGCGTACACGACAAGCTCTTCCACAAGTTCAACCTCGACCTCGGCCCCGGCCGCGTCGAACGGGTGGACGGGCGGCGGATCGTCGTCTTCTTCCCGGCCGAAGGTGTGCGGCTGACGCTCGCCGCCGACGACAACGCCCTGCGCCCGATGCCGCTGCGCGCGGGGCAGAAGGCGCGGCTCGAGAGCGAGGAAGAGCCCGTCGTCGTGGACGAAATCGGCGCCGAGACGGCCCGTCTCGCCGACGGGCGCGTCGTCAAGGCCGCGCTCCTCTGGCCGCTCGCGCCTCCCGACGATCCGGTCGAACGGCTCGGTGCCCTGCAGACCGACCGGGCCGCCGCGTTCCGCAACCGCCTCGACGGCCTCCTTCTCTCCGAGATCCGGCAGGCCCGCGGCCTCGGCTCGTTCCTCGGGGGTCGCATCGCGATCTTCCCGCACCAGCTCCACGTCGCCGAGCGCGCGACGGCGAGCGATCCCGTGCGCTGGCTCCTCGCGGACGAGGTCGGACTCGGCAAGACGATCGAGGCGTGCCTGATCCTCTCGCGACTCCTGCGCGCGGACCGCGCGGACCGGGCTCTCGTCGTCGCCCCCGCGACCCTCACCGTTCAGTGGCTCGGCGAGCTCTACCGCAAGTTCCACCAGACGTTCGTCCTCCTCGACCGCCGGCGGCGGGAGGATGTCGCGAAGGAGCACGGAAAGGACTTCAACCCCTTCGAGGCGCACCGGCACGCGATCGTCGCGCTCGAGGACCTCACCGGCGAGCCCGGCCTCTCCCGGAAGGCCGAGGAGGCGGGCCTCGACCTGCTCGTCGTGGACGAGGCCCACCGTCTCGAGCGTGCGCGGGGCGAGGCCGGAAACGACGCCTATCTCGCGATCGCGCCGCTCACGCGCACGGCCCGGCACGTCCTTCTCCTCTCCGCGACGCCGCTCGAGGCCGACACCCACGGCTTCTTCCGCCTCCTCGAGCTCCTGCGCCCCGACGCCTACTCGAGCGAGGAGGACTTCGTCGCCTCGCTCGAGCGCGGCGAGCCGCTGCCGCCCTGCACGAGCGCGACCCGGCGGGTCGACATCGGGGGCCTCATGCCGCGCGTCCCCTTTCCGGTCGACCTCGAGCGGGCGCCCGTGTCCGAGGGCCTCACCGGCGACGACGCGGCCGACGCGGACGACCCGCGCATCGCGTGGATCGCGGCGCAGGACTCGGCCTGGCGCGGGGAGGGCTCGGCGAAGACGCTCGTCTTCGTGCACGAACGGAGCACGCTTTCGGCCCTCAAGGCACGGCTCGAGTCGGCGACCCGGAAGCGGGTCGCCATCTTCCACGAGGAGCTCACGCCCGAACGCGGCGACGTCGAGGTCGCCGAGTTCCGGCGCGCGGACGGCCCGTCGATCCTCATCTCGACCGAGGCGGGCGGCGAGGGCCGCAATTTCGAGTTCTGCAAACGTCTCGTCCTCTTCGACCTGCCGGGCGACCCCGCCGCCGTCGAGCAACGCATCGGACGGCTGGACCGGATCAACCGGACGGCGCCGGTCGAGATCGTCTACTTCCGTCCGCCGGACGGCTTCGGGCGGGAGCTCGCGGCGCTCTACGAGCGGATCGGCCTCTTCACGTCGCCTCTCGGCGGCCTCGAGCGGTCGCTCGCCGAGGTCGAGGCCGGGATCGTTCGCGCCCGCAGGCTCGGGAAGCCCCTGCCTCTCGAGGAGCTCGCCGCGCGCGTCGCGCGGGCGGCCGAGGCGCGGCAGAAGGCCGTCTACCATCACCTCCACGGGGACGGCTTCGAGCCGGAGAAAGCGCCGGGTCTTCTCTCGCGCGTGCCGACGGACCTCGACGAGCGCACGGAGCGGTTCGTCCTCGAAGCCGCCGATCTCTTCGGCTTCGAGACGGCCTCGCGCGCTGGACGGAGAACGTGGTACCTCGAGTTCGGACCGGACGCCCTCGTCGAGCACCTGCCCGGCGTCGCGGGGGGCACGCGCTGGCTGGGCACGTTCGACCGGGGCGAGGCCGTGGAGAGGGAGGAACTGGATTTCTTCGCGTCGGGCCACCCGCTGGTCGAAGGGATCTTCCGCGAGCTCGAGGACGGCACGCGCGGGCGCGTCGCACTCGTGTCGCTCGACCGGACTGGAGTCTCGGCCGCCGGACTCCTCTTCGCGCTCCGTCGCGGTATTTTCCTCGAGTTCGTCGCGGCGACGCTCGACGGGGGAGAGCAGCCTGCCTGGGCGGATCTCGTCCTCGCGCGGCGGGCCGATTTGCGCGGGATTCGCCCGGAGGACTGGACGGCACTCCTCGCGAGGGCCTCGCGCTCGAGCCGGGCGCCGGATTGGGCCGGCCTCGTCCGCCGGGTCGCGAAGAAGGTGCTCGCGACGCGCCCGGGCCGCCGCCTCGAGGCCGTAGCCGCGTTCCGGCTGATGCGGTAGCGGGAACCTCCCGCCGTCTCCCGGGTCTTAGACTGCGGGAGACGCCATGAGACACGCACGTCGGTTCGCCCTCTTTGCCGTCGCCGCCCTCCTCGCCGCCGGGACCGCCCGCGTGGCCTTCACCTCCGCCGGCGCTCGCGTGACGGGCGAGGACCCCTGGAAGGAGATCGAGCGGCTCGTCTCCGAGCAAAAGTTCGAGGAGGCGGCCACGAAGGCCGGAAAGATCCGCGAGGCGGCGCGCGCCGTGGGCGACGAGACGAACGAGGCGAAAGGTCTCGTTCGTGAGGTCCAGCTCCGGACGGCGCTCCACGGCTACGAGACGTCCGTCCGCTTCCTCAAGGACACGCCGTGGCCGCTCGGCCTGCTGCCGCGCACCACGCTGCGGCTGTTCTACGCGCAGTCGCTCGTGACGTACGCGCAGGCCTACGGCTGGGAGATCGGGAAGCGCGAGAAGGTCTCCTCGACGGGCGCGGTGGACCTGAAGGCCTGGACGCGCGACGAGATCCAGGCAGAGGCGGTGCGCTCCTACACCGAGGTCTGGAAGGACCGCGAGGCGCTCGGGCGCGTCAGCGTCGACGCCGTCGCGGAGTTCGTCGAGCCGAACAACTACCCGAAGGCGATCCGGGGAACGTTGCGCGACGCGGCGTCGTACCTCTTCGCCGCTCTCCTCGCGGACACGTCCGGCTGGCGGCCCGAGCACTCGAACGGCCTCTTCTCGCTGGACGCGAGGTCCCTCATCGCCGGCGATCCCGGAACCTCGCGGCTCGTGAGGCTCGAGGACCCGGCCGTCCACCCGCTCCTCAAGCTCGGAGCCGTCTTCGACGATCTCGAGGCGTGGCACGCGCGAGCGGGGGAGAAGGAAGCCGCCCTCGAGGCTCGGCTGGAGCGCCTGCGCCGCCTCGACGCGTCGCTCACGGATCCGGGCGACCGCACCTCGATCCGCAAGGACCTCGCGGCGAGCCTCCCCGCGTACGCGGACGTCCCCTGGTTCTCGATGGGGAAGGCGCAGCTCGCGGACTTCACCCGCGTCGAGGAGCGGCCGGGCAACCTCATGCGGGCGCGCACGCTCGCGCTCGAAGCGATTCGGGCCTACCCGAGCTCGCTCGGCGCCGCCCGCGCGCGCGCGATCGTCGGGGAGATCGAGGCGCCGGACTGGTCGATGGCGGCGATGGCGGCCGACGGCGCGGGTCGGCGCTCGATCGAGATCACGCACCGAAACGTCCCGGTCCTCTTCTTTCGTGCCTACGCCGTGGACCTCGAGGGCCGGCTCGGCCGCGCGAAAGACTACAACCTCCTCCCGCAGGGCCCGGAGCTGGACGCGCTCGTCGCGAAGGCGAGGCCCGACGCCTCGTTCGAAGCGGCGCTCGCGCCCACGCCGGATTACAAGCCGCACCGCACGTTCGTGACGCCGCCGGCTCTCGGCCGGGGGCTTCACGTCGTCGTCGCGTCGGCCGACCCCGGTTTCGCGCCCGACAAGGGGCCGCTGCGCGCGGTCGGAACGATCGAGACGGACCTCGTCCTCACCGTGCGCCAGACGGACACGAACGCCGTCGAGGCGCGGGTGTTGACGGGGACGGCCGGCCGCCCCGCTTTCGGGACCGTCGTGTCGCTGTATCTCTACGACTGGCAGAAGGGCCACCGCCGCATCGCCGACGCTACGGCCGGACGCGACGGGCTCGCCGTCTTCGAGCCGACGCCCGAGCGGAGCGGCAAGCCGCTCTTCCTCTTCGCGAGGCGCGGAGACGACATCGCGCTGGACGCCGCGTCTTTCTCGATGTGGACCCGCGGGAGGCCCGGCGAGGCGTCCTCTGCCCTCGTCTACACGGACCGGAGCATCTACCGGCCGCTCCAGAAGGTGCTCTGGAAGGCGATCGTCTACAGCGGCCGCGCGGACGAGGCACGCTTCCGCGTCGCGCCGGCGACGACCGTCTCGGTCACGCTCGTCGATGCAAACGGACAGTCCGTGGAGTCGAGGACCGTCACGACGAACGCGTACGGCTCGGTCGCGGGCGAGTTCGCGGTTCCCGCCGGGCGCGCGCTCGGCGCGTGGGCGGTCCGGTGCGACGGGGGCGGCGCCGCCTCGATCCGGGTCGAGGAATACAAGCGCCCGACGTTCGAGGCGACGATCGGCGAGTCGAAGGACGCTCTTCGCCTGAACCGGCCCGCGACGTTCCGTGGGGAGGCGAGGTACTACTTCGGGCTGCCCGTCGCGAACGGGACCATCGCATGGCGAGTGACGCGCGAGGCCGAATACCCGCAGTGGTGGTGGTGGGGATGGCTGCGCGCCGGTCGGCCGGCCGGCGCCGAGACCGTCGCGACCGGCAACACCGGGCTCGGCGCCGACGGGAGCTTCGCCGTGACGTTCACGCCCAGAGCGGACGAGCGGGTCGGCAGGGACGTCACGTACCGCTACCGCCTGTCCGCCGACGTGACGGACGACGGCGGCGAGACGCGCTCGGCCGAACGCTCCTTCCGGCTCGGGTTCGTGAGCGTGAAAGCGAGATTGGAGAAAGAGAAAGAGTTTTTCTTGGAAGGAAAGAGGGGCGGGGCGACCATCGTGCGCTCCGACCTGGACGGTGCGCCTCGGGCGGGCAAGGGAACGTGGCGGCTTCTTCGGCTGACCTCGCCCGACAAGCCCGTTCTCCCGGCCGATTTACCTTCTAAGAAATCCGAAATCGCCTCTGGTCCCACCGGGACGGGTGCCGTGCAGGACGTGACGACTCCCGGCGACCTCCTTCGCCCCCGTTGGTCGACCGCATACTCCGTCGAGGAGTGGCTGCACTCCTGGAAGGACGGCGCCGAGGAGGCGTCGGGCGCGGTCACGCACGACGCGAAGGGCGAGGCGAACCTCGAGCTGCCCGCTCTCTCCGCGGGCGCCTACCGCCTGCGCTACACCACGGCCGACGACTTCGGCGCGAAATGTGAGACGTCACAGGACTTCCTCGTCGCGGGAAGCAAGGCCGCTCCCGCCCTGCCGATCGTTCTCCTCGCCGAGTCGTCCTCCGTGAAAGTGGGCGGCGTCGCGCGCTTTTTCGTCGCGTCCGGCCTCCGCGAGCAGACGCTTTTCCTCGACGTCGCACGCGCGGGCCGGCTCCTCGAGCGGCGCATCCTGAAGTCCGGGACCGACCCGGTCGTGATCGAGCGGGCGATCGCGGAGGAGGATCGCGGCGGCCTCGGCGTCACGCTGACCGCCGTGCGCGACCACCAGTTCCTGCAGCAGACGCAGACCGTGTTCGTGCCGTGGGACGACCGGGAGCTGAAGGTGTCGTTCGCGACGTTCCGCGACCGCCTGCGGCCCGGCCAGACGGAGACGTGGCGCGTGACCGTCAAGGGCGCCACGCCCGACCACCCGCTCAAGGAAACCGCCGAGCTCCTCGCGTACATGTACGACCGGAGTCTCGACACCTTCGTGACGCACCGGCCGCCGAGCCCGCTCTTTCTCCTGCCGAACCGGGCGACGCCGCTCGGCTTTCGCCCGACGCTCGGTCAGGCGCCGCAGCTGTGGCTTTCGAGCAACACCTTCCCGGCGCCGCCCTCCGCGCCTCTCCTTCTCGGCGACCGTCTCAAGTTCGAGAGCGGCTACGGCATTGGCGGCCCGGGAAGGCGCGGCGGAATCGGCGGCGTCTTCAACGGGGCGGCCCCGGCCGCGCCGATGGCGATGAAGGCGGCGGCGCGGCAGGAAATGGCCGTCGACACCGTCGCAGAAAGCAAGATGGACCTTGCGCGAGATGCGGCGTCCGAAGAGCTCGATTCTCTTTCTAAGAAGAAAGAGAAGGGTGCGATGCGCGAGGACGCGGCAGGTGACGCTTCAGGGTTACGTTCGAATTTCTCGGAGACCGCGTTCTTCAAGCCCCAGCTTCTGACCTCTGCGGACGGCTCGACGTCGATCGAGTTCACGGTGCCCGACTCCGTCACGTCGTGGAGGGTCTTCGTCCACGCGGTCACCAAGGACCTGCGCGGCGGATCCGTGGACGCCGAGACGAAGACCGTGAAGGACCTCATGGTGCGCCCGTACATGCCGCGCTTCCTGCGCGAGGGCGACCGAGCCGAGATCAAGGTCGTCGTGAACAACGCGTCCGCCAGGTCGTTGAGCGGCACGGTCGCCTTCGAGATCACCGACCCGTCGACGGGGAAGAGCCTCCTTTCGGCGTTCGGACTCGCGGCGAACGCCGCGTCGAAGGCCTTCACCGCGCCGGCGGGCGGGGGGACGAACCTGACGTTCCCCGTGACGGCGCCGAAGGGCCTCGCCACGGTCGCCTTCAAGGCCGTCGCGACGGCGGGCGACCTGGCGGACGGCGAGGTGCGGCCGCTGCCGGTCCTGCCCGGCCGGATGCACCTCGTCCAGTCGCGCTTCGTGACGCTGAAAAACAGAGACCGAAAGACGCTCCGCTTCGACGACCTCGCGAAGAACGACGACCCGAGCCTCGTGAACGAGCAGATGGTCGTCACGGTGGATGCCCAGCTCTTTTACGCCGTGCTGCAGGCCCTGCCGTACCTGGTCAATTACCCGTACGAGTGCACGGAGCAGACGCTGAACCGCTTCCTCTCGACGGGCATCGTCTCGAGCGTCTACCGCGACTACCCGGCCGTCGCAAGGATGGCGGCCGAGGTGTCGAAGAGGACGACGCCGCTCGAGTCGTGGGACGCGACCGACCCGAACCGGAAGATGGCCCTCGAGGAGACGCCGTGGCTCGTGCCGGCGCGCGGAGGGCGCACCGACGTCGAATCGATCGACGTCCTCGACCCTCGAGTCGCGCAGGCGAACCGCGAGTCGGCGCTGGCGAGGCTGAGGAAGGCGCAGACCTCGATCGGCGCCTTCCCGTGGTTTCCGGGCGGGCCGCCGTCGCCCTACATGACGCTCTACATCCTCCACGGCTTCGCGAAGGCGCTCGAGTTCGGCGTGGACGTTCCGAAGGACGTGACGGTCCGGGCGTGGGGCTACGTCGCGCAGCACTGGCGCAGCGAGTGGCGCGACTGCATGTCGAAGGGCGGCTGCTGGGAATTCGTCACGTTCCTCAACTATGTCCTCTCGACATACCCCGACGTGTCGTGGTCGGGCGGCGTCTTCACGGACACCGACCGCAAGGAAATGCTCGACTTCTCCTTCCGGCACTGGAGACGGCATTCGCCGTACCTCAAGGGGTATCTCACGCTGACGCTCGAGCGCATGGGGCGGCACCAGGACGCGAAGCTCGTGTGGGACTCGGTCATGGATTCGGCGAGATCGAACGAGGAGCAGGGGACATTCTGGGCCCCCGAGGACCGCTCGTGGCTCTGGTACAACGACACGATCGAGACGCACGCGTTCGCCCTGCGCACGCTCCTCGAGATGGACCCGGCCAACGTGAAGAAGGACGGCCTCGTCCAGTGGCTCCTCCTGAACAAGAAGCTCAACCAGTGGAAGTCCACGCGCGCGACGGCCGAGGTCATCTACTCGCTCGTTCACTACCTGAAGAAGGAGGGCGCGCTCGGCGTCCCCGAGGACGCGACCGTGACCGTCGGAACGCAGAAGGTCGCCTTCACGTTCGATCCCGAGAAATACACCGGGAAAAGCAACCGGGTCGTGATCCCGGGCGAGAAGGTCGATCCGAGGACGACGTCGACCGTGATCGTCGAAAAGGAGGGCAAGGGCTTCGTCTTCGCGTCGGCCGCCTGGCACTTCTCGACCGAGAGGCTCCCGGCCGAGGACCGCGGGGACTTCTTCCAGGTCTCCCGGAAGTACTTCCGGCGCGAGAACACGGGAAGGGAGTTCACGCTCACGCCGCTCGCCGAGGGCGCAGCGATCCGGCCCGGCGACCAGCTCGAGGTACAGATCTCGCTCCGGACGAAGCACGAGGCCGAGTACGTCCACCTGCGCGACCCGCGCGCGGCCGGCCTCGAGCCCGAGAACGTCCTGTCGAGGTGGAAGTGGGACCTCGGGATCGCCTGGTACGAGGAGACGCGCGACTCGGCGACGAACTTCTTCTTCGAGCGCCTGCCCGTTGGCGAGTACACGTTCAAGTACCGCCTCCGCGCGAACATGACGGGCACGTTCCGGGTGGGCCCCGCGACGGTCCAGTCCATGTACGCGCCGGAATTCGCCGCCTATTCGGCCGGCGCGTTGCTCACGGTGTCGGGCTCGAAGTAAGCGGGTAGAATCCCCTCATCAAGATCGAGAGCAGCGAGTCCGAGCGGCGCTACCAGCTCCTCTTCGAGCAGAACCTCGCCGGCATCTACCGCGCGACCGTGGACGGCCGCATCCTCGAGTGCAACGAGGCGTTCGCGCGCATCTTCGGGTACGCGTCCCGCCGGGAGATGCTGGACGACTCGGCCGTCTCCCTCTACGAGCGCCCCGAGGAGCGAACGATGTTCCTCGAGAATCTCCGGAGGAAGGGAGCGCTCCTCGAGCACGAGCACCGTTACCGGCGCCGAGACGGGAAGCCCGTCTGGACGCTGGAGTACGTGAAATACCGGGCCGGGGATCCGCCCGTCATCGAGGGCACGATCGTGGACATCACGAAGCGCAGGGAAGCCGAGGAGGCACTCGGGCAGACCCGCGAGCGCTACCGCAGCATCCTCGAGACGTCGCGGGACGGTCTCCTCTTCTTCGACCTTGCGACGCGCCGCATCCTCGAAACGAACCCGGCCCTCCAGCGCATGCTGGGCTACACGGCGGAGGAGCTCTCCGCTCTCACCCTCTACGACATCGGGCTGGACGACCGCGGCGCGGTCGACCAGAGCATCCAGCGTCTCGTCGACCTCGGAGCGCTGACGCTCGAGGACGGCGTCTACCGGCGGAAGGACGGCGTGAGGCTGGCCGTCGCGATCGATGCTGTCCTCGTCGAGGAGGACGGGCGCAAGGTCGTGTTCAACGCCGTCCGGAACCTCAGCGAGAAGCAGGTCCTCGAGGCCCAGCTCCGGCAGGCGCAGAAGATGGAGGCGGTCGGGCGCCTCGCGGGGGGTGTCGCCCACGACTTCAATAACCTCCTGACGGCGATCCTCGGCTACTCGGACCTGGTCCTCACGGGCGACGCCCCCCAGGACGTTCGCCAGAACGTCGAGGAGGTGCGCAAGGCCGCCGAGCGCGCGGCCGCCCTGACGGGGCAGCTCCTCGCGTTCAGCCGCAAGCAGGTCCAGCAGCCGCGCATCCTCGTTCTGAACGAAATCGTGAAGAACCTCGATCCGATGCTCCACCGCGTCCTCCGCGAGAACGTGAAGATCGCCTTCGAGCCCGAGGTCGACCTCTGGCGCGTGAGGGCCGACCCGGGGCAGATCGAGCAGATCCTCATGAACCTCGCCGTGAACGCGAGCGACGCGATGCCCGAGGGCGGGCGTCTCACGGTCCGGACGCGAAACCTCACGCTCGGGTTCGGGGAGATTCCCGGGATCCCCGTCGAGCCGGGGTCCTACGTCCTCCTCGAGGTCTCCGACACGGGACACGGCATGGACGCCGAGACCCTCGCGCACGCGTTCGAGCCGTTCTTCACGACGAAGGAGCGCGGCAAGGGAACGGGGCTCGGTCTCGCGATGGTCTACGGCATCGTGAAACAGAGCGGTGGCTACGTTCAGGCCCTGAGCGAGTCCGGAAAGGGCGCGACGTTCCGGATCTACCTGCCCCGCGTCTTCAACCCCGCCGACACGATGTCGGCCGTGATGCCCCGGCCCGCGGCGGCCCGCGGCAGCGAGACGATCCTCCTCGTCGAGGACGAGGAGTCCGTCCGCAAGCTGGCGCAGGCGGTCCTCGCGGCGCGCGGTTACGTGGTCCTCGTCGCGGAGTCCGCCGAAGCGGCTCTCGAACTCTCGCGCGCCCACCGCGAGCCGATCCACCTGCTCCTGACGGACGTCGTCCTGCCGGGAATGGACGGCCACCGGCTCGCGGAAATCCTGCGGGCGGAGAGACCCGACCTTGCGGTCCTCCTCGCATCGGGGTACTTCGACACGAGCGAGGGCGTGGACAAGAGCGAGCAACTCCTGCGAAAGCCGTTCACGCCGGAGGTGCTCTCCGACAAGGTGCGCGCGACGCTCCGCAAGGCTCGACGCCCGGCGACCTAAGAGAGCCTCGCCTCCATGAAGCGCGTCCCCTCGATGGGATGGTCGTTGTACGGCGGGATGTCCCGGAATCCCAGAGAGAGATAGAGAGCCTGCGCCGCCGTCATCGAAGGCAAAGTATCGAGGCGGATGCGGCCGTAGCCGATCCCGCGGGCGTCGGCCATCAGGGCCTCGGCGAGCCGCCTGCCGAGGCCAGTCCCGCGAAAGGCCGGCCTCACCCAAAGCCTCTTCATTTCGCAGATCTCTTCCCCGATCTTCCTGAGAGCGGCGCAGCCCGCCGCCTCGCCGCCCGCGAACGCGAGAAGGAGGCGGCCTTCCGGCGGTGCGTAGGCGCCCGGCAGGCCCGCCAGCTCCGCGTCGAAGTTCTGGAAGCAGAGCGAGAACCCGAGTGACCTCTGGTACTCCTCGAAGAGAGCGCGCGCGGTTGCGACGTCGGCGGGGGAGGCCGCCTGACGGAGGACGACTCCCTCGCTCACGGTCTCGACCTCGCGAGACGCCGAAGCCGCGCCGCGAAGCCGTCCGGCGCGTGGCTTTGAGCGCGCTTGCGAGCGAAGCTCTGCGCGGCCAGGGCAAGGCCGTCGCGGTCGATTTCGGCGAGCGCATCGACCTCGGCGGGCGCGAGGCCCGCGGCAGCGGCGCGCCCGCGCGAGTCGGCGAGGAAGAGCGCGCGTTCGCCCTCGTCCGTATAGATCCGGGCGAGATACGCCTCGAAGGCGGGACTCACGCGGCGGCCCCCGCGCGGCGAGCCCTTCCCGCGGCGAGAGAGACCCGCGCTCGGTCGAGCTCGTTCAAGAGTTCTTCGAAAGGGGGAAAAGAGCCGTCTCGCTCGAGGATCACGGTCAGCGTGTGCGGGGCGGTCGCTCCGACTTCTTCGAGAAGGGAGAAGACGACGTCGGGGGTCGCGTGGAGGTGGTCGTCGAGCAGGCGACGCCGGCCGGGTCTTCCCGGCACCTCGATGCTCCGCCCTCCCGCCAGATGCACGGCTCTGACCCGCCGGCTCGGGACCACTCGAAGAAACTCTCTTTCTTTCTCTTCCTCTTCTCCAAAGCCAAAATTGACCGCGTTCGCATGGAGATTGTGGAGGTCGAGGAGGAGGTCCGTGTCGCAGGCCTCGAGGGCCTCCGCGACGAACGTCGCCTCGTCGCGGTCGCTGCCCGGCGGGTCGATGAGGGTCGCGACGTTCTCGAGAAGTGGCGAGCTCCCGACGACGCGGCGGGCACGGGCCACGTTGCGCGCCGTCCCCTCGACCGTCGCCGCGCAGCGCGGCGGGGCCGCGAGGTGACCGATCTCGATCCCGCCGCCGCGCACGAAGGCGAGGTGCTCGGACCAGAACAGGGGACACGCGAGGTCCACGACACGCGCGAAGGCGTCGAGGCGCTTCGGGTCGACGGGAGCGGACGACGCGAGGCCGAGTGAGACGCCGTGGAGGACGACGGGCACGCTCGCGCCGAGGGTGCGCAGGGCGCGCACCTGTCTCGCGGGACGGTTCATCCAGTCCTCCGCGATCACCTCGACGACGTCGAGGCGGCCCGCGGCCCCGAGAATGCGGTCGGCGATCGCGGGCCGCCAGCCGAGCCCGATGAGATCCTTCACGTCAGCCCCCGCACCCGCCGCAGCCGCCCCCGCAACCTCCGCCGCCGCAGGAAGAGCCGCACGACGAGCCGCAGGAGGAGACGAATGAGCCATCCGACGACGAAGCCCGTGGAAAGAGCTTCCTCGCCCAGTCGAAGCTGGCAGCGGGGAGGAGCCCGACCCCGAACACCGCCGCGAGGAGCGCGACCTCGGACGAGGCGGCGTGCGGCCGCAGCGACGACGCCCGCCCCTTGAGGCCGGAGAACAGCGTCCGGATGTCTGCGAGGAGCCGGTCGCCCTTCGCCGTCCGGCGCGGGAACGCGACGGCGGCCGCGCCCAGCGCCGCGACGATCGCGAGGAAGATCAGGAAGCCGACGTTGTGCCGCCCTCGCGAGAGCGCCTGAAGGAGGCGGGCGCCCGCGAAGGCCCACAGGACGCCGAGGCCGACGACGAAGAGCCGGACGCGTGCGCGGTTCTCGGCGGGCCCGGGAAGCAGGCCGAGGTCCGTGAGGGATCGGCGGACGGGCTCGGTCGCCTCCGCGAGGTCTTTGTCGGTGAAGATCGCGGTGGCGGCACCGAAATCGCGGAACTTCCCGAGGATCGCGGTCTCGAGGGCGTTGGCGGCGTGGGCGTCTTTCTTCGCCTCGAGCGTCGTCCCGGAGGCGACGAGAAGGCCGCGGTCCACGAGCGCGACGCTCGCGACGCGCAGCGCCTCGTTCGGCCCGCCCCGAAGGTAGGCGATCGCGTAGGGGTCCGTCAGCGAGACGCGCGCGGGGTCGCCGCTCTCCGAGGACTTCCTCACGCGCGCGAGGAGCCAGAGCGTCGCGGCCGCGAAGGCAGCGAAAAAGAGCAGGAACTGAGGGCCGGCCAGCGCGAAAGGGTTCATGGCGCGCGGCGCGCTCGCTCGCGGAGGAGAGCGGCGAGCGCGGGGAGACGGCCGAGGATGCGGCCCGCCTCGCCGGGGGCGAGGGGCCGGCGCTCGCGGACAGCGGAGAGGCTCTCGACGAGTGCAGACCACCCGTCGCC
>JBAUSZ010000222.1:0-11741 GCA_049581965.1 Thermoanaerobaculia bacterium
GAAGAGGGCGAAGCCCGCGGCCCTCGGCACGACCCAGCCCGCCGCCTCGAGGAGGCCGTAGAACTCCAGGAGCGCGACGGCCGTGGCGGCCGCGACGAGGACCGAGAACGCCCACGCGGGCGCGAGGACGAGCACCGCGAGGACCGCCGGGATGAGCACGGCGGCCGTGACCTCCCGCTGGAACCTCACCGCGTGGCCGCCGCCGGGCGCGGGCCGTCCTCGCGCAGGGGCTCGGTCTCCGTCACGCCACCGTACCGCCGCTCGCGCTTCTGGAACTCCGCGATCGCTTCGAGAAAGTCGCGGGCCCGAAAGTCCGGCCAGAGAACGGGCGTCACGTGGATCTCGGAATAGGCAATCTGCCAGAGAAGGTAGTTCGAGATCCGCATCTCGCCGCTCGTCCGGACGAGGAGATCCGGGTCGGGCAGGCCCGCCGTGTAGAGGCGAGACTCGATCGCGGCCTCGTCGATCTCCTCGGGCTGTAGCCGCCCGGCCTTCACGTCGGCCGCGAGGGACCGCATCGCGTCCGCGAGCTCGGCGCGTCCCGAATAGTTGAGCGCGATGTTGAAGACCATACCTCCGCAGTGAGCCGTGGCATCGAGAGCGGCCTGGAGCTCGCGCTGGACGGACGAGTCGAGCCCGTCCATGCGGCCGACGACCCGGAACCTGATGTCGTTTTCGAGGAGCGTCTGCAGCTCGCGGCGGAGGTACTCCTTGAGGAGCGCCATGAGCGTCGCGACCTCGAGGTGCGGTCGCTTCCAGTTCTCGGTCGAGAACGCGTAGAGCGTGAGGGCCGTCAGCTCGAGGCGGGCGGCCGTCTCCACCGTCGCCCGCACTGCGGCGATCCCGGCGCGGTGCCCCTCCACGCGCGGCAGCCGGCGCTGGCGCGCCCAACGGCCGTTGCCGTCCATGATGACGGCCACGTGCCGGGGCAGCCGCCCGAGGTCGAGCGTGTCCAGCAACGCGCGGTCAGGCGTTCCGGGAGCGGCGATGGAGTCCTTGTCGATCATCGGACCGGGCGGAGTTCGCCCGAACGAGGAATTCTATCGCGCAGGGGGCCGGGCCGAGCTGGGCTCCAAAAGAGCCTCCGGCGGGTAGAGGACGCGCTCGAGCGTCAGTCCCCTGGCCTCTGCCGTCGGTCCTGGCCGCTCGAAGGCTTCCTCGGGTCGGATGCGACCGCGCCCGGCGTTTCGGATCGTGCCGACGAGCCGCCGGACCATGCCGCGCAGGAAGCCGTCCGCGACCGCCGTGATCACGAGGAGGGAGCCCTCCTCCTCGACGTCGAGGCGCGCGAGCGTTCGGACCGTCGAGCCCGGGTCCGAACCCGTGAGCGAGAACGAGGCGAAATCCCGTGTCCCGACAAGATGCCTGGCGGCCGCGCGCATCGCGTCGACGGCCAACGGCTCGGATGCAAGCGCCTCGACGAGGCCGCGGTGCGGGTGCAGGAACTCCCCGCGCCGCAGCCGGTAGACGTAGACCTTTCCGGTCGCCGAGTGGCGGGCGTGGAAGTCGGGAAGGGATTCGGATGCGCTCGAGACCCGCACGTCCTCCGGCAGCTTTGTGTTCAGGCCACGCCGCATTCCTTCGAATGGAATTGAGGGCGCGCCTGCCGGAATGTCCACGTGCGCGACCTGCCCGTCGGCGTGAACGCCGGCGTCGGTGCGCCCGGACCCGTGCACGCGGACGTCCGCTCTCAGAATCTCTTTCAAAGCATCTTCCAAAACGCCCTGGACCGTGCGCGGCCTCTCGCCGCCTTCGCGGGGCGCCTGCACCTGCCACCCTTCGAAGAACGTCCCCAAATACGTCAGCTCGAGTCGGAGCCTCACGCACTCGATTATCCGGCCCCCCGCGCCCGCGCTATCGTCTCCGCGATGGCCATCGTCTCCCCAGCCCCTTCCCTCGTCGTCACGGAGATCTTCCGCAGCCTGCAGGGCGAGTCCTCCTTCGCGGGGCTCCCCTGCACGTTCGTGCGGCTGACGGGCTGCGCGCTGCGCTGCACGTGGTGCGACAGCGCGTACGCGTTCTCGGGCGGGACGACGCGGACGCTCGACGACGTCCTCGCGGAGGTCGCACGCCTCGGGGCCTCGCTCGTCGAGATCACCGGCGGCGAACCGCTCGAGCAGGAGGGTTTCTTTCCCCTCGCCTCGGCGCTCTCGGACCGCGGCTTCACGGTGCTCGTCGAGACCGGCGGCCACGTCCCGCTCGGCCGCGTGGACCCGCGCGTGATCAAGGTCGTCGACGTGAAGTGCCCCGGCTCGGGCATGGAAACCCGCAACGACCTCGGCAACCTCGCGCTCCTCGGCCCGAAGGACGAGGTGAAGTTCGTCGTCGCGGACCGGGAAGATTTTCTCTGGGCGGAGGAGTTCGTCGGGAAGCACGCCCTGGACGAAAGGCACACGGTCCTGATCTCGCCCGTCTTCGAAGGGAGGACATCGCTTATCGCCGCAGAGGTCGCCGAATGGGTGCGCGACTCGAAAAGGGAGCTGCGCCTCAACCTGCAGGTGCACAAGCTCCTGTGGGGAGACGTGCAGGCAAGATGAAGATGTCCGAGGAGCACCGAGGGATTTCTTCGAATGCTTAAGAGGCAAAACGCCGGCGGCTCGCGCGGTGTGCCGCGCCCCGGCGACGACCGCCCCCTTCATCTTCTAAGAAAATCTTCTCCTTCGTCGGCGATTCCCTGTGCACCGGCTGAGGGGCGGAGGATTTGCGTCCTTCTCCTCTCCGGAGGCCTCGACTCTGCGACGTGTCTCGCGCTCGTGACGCATTGGGGCTGGAAGGTTCACGCGCTCTCGTTCGACTACGGGCAGCGCCACCGTGTGGAGCTTCGCGCCGCCCGCGCCCTCGCGCGGAAATACCGTGTCGCCTCCCACCGCGTGATCGCGATCCCGTCCCTCGGTGCGCTCGGCGGCTCGGCGCTGACCGACCGCGCGATTCGTGTTCCGAAAAGGGCTCTCGGAAGGGATCGCATCCCCGTCACGTACGTGCCCGCCCGCAACACGATCTTTCTCGCCTTCGCCCTGAGTGGCGCCGAGACCTCGGGCGCCGCGGAGATCGTGATCGGCGCGAACGCTCTCGACTATTCGGGATACCCCGACTGCCGGCCGGCGTTCCTGCGCGCGTTCGAGCGCGCTGCGAACCTCGGGACGAAGGCCGGCGCCGAGGGGCGGCGCTTCGCCGTCCGGGCGCCGCTCCTCGCGATGACGAAGGGGAAAATCGTCCGGCTCGCGCTGGCCCTCGGCCTCGATCCCCTCCTCACGTCGTCCTGCTACGACCCGTCGCCGTCCGGCCGGCCCTGCGGCGCGTGCGATTCGTGCCTTCTCCGCGCGAAGGGATTCGCCGAGGCCGGCGCGAAGGACCCGCGAGCGCGCTGATCAGCGAGCGGCCGCCGCGAGATCGCGGGCGCGGGCAAGGAGGTCCTTCGGCGGCTGCTCGGACGGAGCCAGCGCGACGGCCTTCTCGAGCTCGGGCACTGCCGCGGCGGGCTGACCAGCGAGAATCAGGGCACGCCCGAGGTGAAACCGCGCGGGAAAAAACGCCGGCGAAACCGCGAGCGCCGCCCGATAGGCCCTCACCGCCTCCGCCGGCCGGCCCAGCGCCTCTCGGGCCTGTCCCAGGAAGAAGTGAGCCGACCTCGAATCGGGATCCATTCGAAGAGATTCTTCGAAGGTGTCGGTAGCTTCGGCGGCGCGTCCCTGGGCGAGTCTCAACCGTCCGAGGAACTCCACGGGAAGAGCCGCCTTCGGGTCCGCCTCGACCGCGCGGCGCAGCGCACGCTCAGCCTCCGCGGGCTTTCCGAGCTCCATCCATGCGTTGCCTTCCAGCGTCCACTCCTCGGCGAAGACGTGCGAGGGAGGGTGCTTTCGAACGTGGGACGCGAAGAGCGTCAGCGCGACGACGAGCGCCGGCGCCGCGAGCAGGCGTGGGTTCCGCCTCTTGACGCGGTCCAGCAGAAGAGCCGCGCCCGCGCCCGCGAACAGGGCGAGCGGCGGGACGAGCGGCATCCGGTATCGCAGACCGACGAGCGCGAGAAGGACGGGAAGCGCCCCGGCCGCGATCCACAGGAGTAAAAGGGCGACTCCTTGCGGCGGAGGACGCACGAACGCGGCCGCTACGGCGAGGGAAAGAAGCACCCCGAAGCCCGGGAGCATTCGGAGAATCCCCGACTGCGAGACGAAAAACGCGAACGCGTGGTTGTCGCGCAGCTCCTCGGCCTGGGTGAGCCAGACGAGTTTCGAGAGGAAGACGCGCGCGAGGCCCGACGGATCCGCGGCCGCGCGGTGCACGGCCTTCTTTGTGAAGTACGCCTCCTCGCCCGCGGGCGGAACGCCCGCACGGGCGGGCTCGGCCGCGAGCCGGTCCCAGGGGCCGTTCGGCCGCGCGTTCTGCACGCCTCCGGAACCCGGATCGTTGCCGAGCCAGAGGTTCACGGCGCCGTAAGCGCGCACGAACACGACATGGCCCGATGCCTTCGTCGCCCCGAGAACCGCCGGCACGAGGACGAGGCCCGCGCCGAGAAGGAGCGCCCCCGCCGCCGTGAGGCGCCGGGGCCAGCGTTCAAAGAACAACACCGTGACGAGTGCGGCCAGCACGAACGCGATCGACGTCGGGCGCGCGGTACAGGCGATTCCGAGAAGGAGTCCCGCGAGGGCGGCGCCGCCCGGAGTTTTCCGGGTCACGAGGACGAGAAGCCCGCCGCTGAGGACGCACGAGACCAACCCCTCCTCCCAGAAGGTCACGTCCACGAGAGCGACGGGACCGGAAATCGCGAGCAGGAATCCCGCCGCGAGGCCCGCGCGCCTTTCGAAGAGAACCTCCCCGGCGCGCGCCACGAGGACGCACGTCAGTCCCGCGAGCGCGGCCTGCGCCGCGCGCGCCGCGTCCAGGGAGCCGGAGAGGAGCCTCAGCAGCGCGGCGAGGAAGAAGGGATACGCGGGACCGTGCGTCGGAGGCGACGGCCAAAGGAAATCCCCGGCAGCCAGCGCCCGCGCCCACACGAGGTTCTCGTGCGCGTCGAACTGCGGGTTCTGCCACAGGGCGAGGTGCCCGAGCGACGCCGAGACCGCAAGCCGGATGACGACCGCCAGCAGGAAGACCCCTACGAAGGGTAGCGAGCGGCGGGCTCGATTCTCTTCAGCAGCGCCCCGGCGCCTCATCGCCGCGAAAGCCTAGCACGCGCCCTTCGCCCTCATACCATTCAGAAGAAATGACTTAATCTTCCATAAACTATCTTCATCATTACTGTAGATTCACACTTGACAATAAAACACTAAGATACTAGATTTGGCGGCGTCATGAACCTTGACCGCTTCACCCACAAGGCTCAGGACGTCCTCCAGAAGACGGCCCAGTCGGCCCGCGCCGAGGGCCACCCGGAGGTGACCCTCGAGCACCTCACCCAGGCCCTGCTCGAGCAAGAGGGCGGCGTCGTCCCGGCGCTCCTCGAGCGTGTCGGCGTCGCCCCCGGGCACGCCGCACAGGAAATCGAGAAGCTTCTCGCGAAGCTGCCTCGCGTCGGAGGCGAAGGCGCCGAGCCGCGCTTCTCGCCCGCGCTCGTGAGGCTCCTCGACCTCGCCGAGAAGACCGCCTCGGGGTTCAAGGATGACTACGTCGCGTCCGAGCACCTGTTCCTCGCGCTCCTCAAGGACGGAAAGTCGGCCGCCGCCAAGGCGCTCGCCGCCCTCGGCCTTTCGGAGGCGTCGGTCCTCGCGGCCCTCAAGGACGTGCGCGGCTCGAGCCGCGTCGCCGACCAGGGCGCCGAGGACAAGTACCAGGCGCTCAGGAAGTACGCGAAGGACCTGACGGACCTCGCACGCAAGGGCAAGCTGGACCCCGTCATCGGCCGCGACGAGGAGATCCGGCGGATCATGCAGGTCCTCACGCGCCGGACGAAGAACAACCCCGTCCTGATCGGCGACCCGGGCGTCGGCAAGACGGCGATCGTCGAGGGCCTCGCGCGCCGGATCGTCTCCGGCGACGTCCCCGAGACGCTCAAGGACAAGCGCGTCGTCGCCCTCGACCTCGGCGCGATGCTCGCGGGCGCGAAGTTCCGCGGCGACTTCGAGGAGCGCCTCAAGTCCGTTCTCAAGGAAGTCGAGGAGTCCGACGGCAAGGTCATCCTCTTCATCGACGAGCTGCACACGCTCGTCGGCGCGGGCGCGGCCGAGGGCGCGATGGACGCGGGCAACATGCTCAAGCCCGCTCTCGCGCGCGGCGAACTGCGCGCGATCGGCGCGACGACCGTCGGCGAGTACCGCAAGCACATCGAGAAGGACCCGGCCCTCGAGCGCCGGTTCCAGCCCGTCTTCGTCGGCGAGCCGTCGGTGGAAGACACCGTGGCGATCCTCCGTGGCTTGCAGGAACGGTATGAGCTCCACCACGGCGTCAAGATCACGGACGCGGCGCTCGTCGCGGCGGCGACGCTTTCGGACCGCTACATCGCTGACCGCTTCCTCCCGGACAAGGCGATCGACCTCATCGACGAGGCGGCCAGCAAGCTCAGGATGGAGATCGACTCGATGCCGACCGAGATCGACGAGGTCGAGCGGCGGATCCTCCAGCTCGAGATCGAGAGAAAGGCGCTCCAGAAGGACGACGCGAAGGCCGCGAAGGAGCGGCTCAAGGCCCTCGAGAAGACGCTCGCCGAGCTCAAGGAGCGCTCTTCCGTCATGAAGACGCGCTGGAAGGCGGAAAAGGATGCGATCGGGGCAATCCGCGAGGTCACGAAGAAGCTGGACGAGACGAAGGTGGCGGCCGAAGCCGCCGAGCGCCAGGGCGACCTGAACAAGGCCGCCGAGCTCCGCTACGGGACGCTCCTCAAAGTCCAGAAGGAACTCGAGGCGGCGCAGGCGCGTCTCGACCAGATGCAGAAGGGCGGCGCGGTCCTGCGCGAGAAGGTCGACGAGGACGACATCGCCGCGATCGTCTCGAAGTGGACCGGCGTGCCGGTCTCGCGGATGGTCGAGGGCGAGACGCAGAAGCTCCTGAAGATGGGCGACCGGCTGCGATTGCGCGTAATCGGGCAGGACGAGGCCGTGGACGCCGTCGCCGCGGCCGTCCGCCGCGCCCGCGCCGGAATGAAAGACCCGCGCCGGCCGATCGGCTCGTTCCTCTTCCTCGGGCCGACCGGCGTCGGCAAAACGGAGCTCGCGCGCGCCCTGGCCGAGTTCCTCTTCGACGACGAGAACGCGATGGTGCGCCTCGACATGTCCGAGTATCAGGAAAAGCACACCGTCTCGCGGATGATCGGGGCGCCGCCCGGCTACATCGGGCACGACGAGGGCGGGCAGCTCACGGAAGCCGTGCGCCGGCGTCCCTACTCCGTCGTCCTCTTCGACGAGATCGAGAAGGCCCACCCCGACGTGTGGTCCGTTCTGTTGCAGGTGCTCGACGACGGGCGACTCACCGACGGCAAGGGCCGCGTCGTGGACTTCAAGAACGTCGTCGTGATCATGACGTCGAACGTCGGGAGTCCGATCATCCAGGAGCTCCAGGGCGTGGACGAGAAGGCGCTCGAGGCCCGCATCGAGGCCGAGCTGAGGACGCACTTCCGGCCCGAGTTCCTCAACCGCATCGACGACATCGTGATTTTCCGCCGCCTCGACATCGCGGACATCGAGAAGATCGTCGACCTGCAGCTCGCCAAGGTCGCCGAGCTCGTCGCGGCGCGCGGGATCAGGCTCTCCTGGGAAGAGGCCGTGCGCACATGGCTCGCCCGCGAGGCGTACGACCCCGTTTACGGGGCCCGGCCGCTGAAGCGGAACATCCAGAAGCTCGTCCAGGACCCGCTGGCGTTGAAGCTGCTCGCGGGCGACATACGCGACGGATCCGCGGTCACGCTCGCGCTCGCCCCGGGCGGCGCCGCGCTGGAGTTCCGGACCGAATCCGCCGAAACACCGGCGAAAAAGACCAAGTAGGAGGAACGAGAACCATGCCCGTCATCCGCTGGAACGACCCCTTCCGCGACCTCGTCACGCTCCAGGACCGCCTGAACCGCGCGTTCGACTCCACGCTCGCCCGCGGCGGGCGCGAGCAGGAAGAACTCTTCACCGGGACATGGGCTCCCCCCGTCGACATCTTCGAGACGAAGGAGAAAACCGTCCTGAAGGCGGAGCTGCCCGGCTTCGACGAAAACCAGATCGCGCTGCGCTTCGAGGACGGAATCCTGTCGCTCGAGGGCGAACGCAAGTTCGAGAAGGCGAGCGACGACGAGAACTACCATCGCGTCGAGCGCAGCTACGGCAAGTTCGTCCGCTCGTTCACGATCCCCGCGAACGTCGACAACGAGAGGATCGTCGCCTCGTTCGCCAACGGCATCCTGACCGTCGAGCTGCCGAAGCGCGAGGAGACGAAGCCCAAGGCCATCAAGATCCAGGCGCAGAAGCCGGTCATCGAAGGCAAGAAAAGCTGAAGGTAAGGTCGGGGGGAGCCTCCCCGTTCCCCCCGGCGCCCCCCACGGGGCGAGTCCGGTTTCCCCCCTGCTGCTGAAGGTCGGCCGGACGTAGACTTCCCGTCCAGCAAGGACCTCCGTTAGTGGAGATGAAGCCTCCGGACCAAGAGACCCCCGGGAAGACGGAGCGCGAGCTTCGGACGATCCTCGAGACGATCCCGGCCTTCGTCTGGACCGCCCGGCCGGATGGCGCCATCGACTTCATCACCGGCCGCCTGTTCGCGCAGACGGGTCTTCGCGAGGACGAGACGCTCATGTGGGAGTGGGCGAACGTGATCCACCCCGATGATCGCGAACGCATCGTGCAGGACTGGCGGGACGCCATCGCCGCGGGGCGTGCTCCCGACAACGAGATGCGCGTCCGCGGCGCGGATGGGACCTATCGGTGGTTCCTGACTCGCGCCGTTCCGCTTCGGGACGAAAAGGGGGCGATCCTCCGGTGGTACGGCACGTTCACGGACATCGACGCCCGCAAGCGCGCGGAACAGGAGCTCGAGAAGCTCAAGGACCAGCTCCAGAAGGAGAACATCGCCCTCCGGGACGAAGTCAGCCAGTCCTCGATGTTCGAGGAGATCGTCGGCTCTTCGGCGCCGCTCAGGCGGGTGCTCGTCCTCGTGAGCAAGGTGGCGGGCACCGATTCGACCGTTCTCATCACCGGCGAGACGGGCACCGGGAAGGAGCTGGTCGCGCGCGCCATTCACCGGCGGTCGCCGCGGGCCTCGCGGCCATTCGTATCCGTCAACTGCGGCGCGGTTCCGCCGACCCTGATCACGTCGGAGCTGTTCGGCTACGAGAAAGGGGCGTTCACGGGCGCGGCGCAGCGCCACCTCGGCCGCTTCGAGCTCGCCGACGGGGGAACCATCTTCCTCGACGAGGTTGGGGAGCTCCCGCAGGAAACGCAGATCGCCTTGCTCCGCGTCCTGCAGGAGCGCGCCTTCGAGCGCGTGGGCGGCGGTCAGTCCATCCCGGTGGACGTCCGCGTCATCGCGGCGACGAACCGCGACCTCGACAAGGCCATCGCGGGCGGCTCATTCCGGAGCGACCTCTACTACCGGCTCAGCGTCTTTCCGATCCACGTGCCGCGGCTGAGGGACCGCGTCGAGGACATTCCGCTACTCGTCGAGTACCTCACGCAGCGCTACGCTGCGAAGGCGGGGAAGAAGATCACGGAGGTGAGCCGGAGGGCCATGGAGCTGCTCCGGTCCTACGACTGGCCGGGAAACGTCCGTGAGCTGCAGAACGTCATCCAGCGCGCGGTGATCCTGAGCGAGGGCACACTGGCCATCGACGAGACGTGGTTCAACCTGCCGTCGAGCCGTGCGCCTGCGGGCGCGCGTCGCCTGGGCCGGTTGAGCAGTCGCGAAGAGAAGGAGTGGATCGAGAGCGCCCTCGCGCGGTCGCGAGGCCGTGTCTCCGGCCCGGACGGTGCGGCGGCCGCGCTCGGCATCCCCCGCTCCACGCTCGAATCGAAAATTCGTTCGCTGCACATCGACAAGCATCGCTTCAAAGCCGGATAGATTCGCGGCTCGCGCGAATGGCGATGTCGAAACCCGCCAATTGCCGAGAGTCGCCATCGGGCGCCGCGCTCAAGTGATTCGGTATCAACGGTTTCACGTTGGCATCGCGGTTGCGCTACCAACCGTCGATGGTTCTGAGGATTGAGCACGCCCCGAACGACTCGCCGACGCTTCTCAAGCTCGTCGGGAGGATCGCCTCGCCGGACGTCCAAGAGCTGAAGGCCCTGATCGCGGAGATGCCGAACCCCGTCGCCCTCGACCTCCAGGAGGTGGAACTCGTCGATCTCGACGCGGTCCGCTTCCTCGCGGCAGCCGAACGGCGAGGACTCGCGCTCTGCAACCTTCCGCCGTACGTCCGCGCCTGGGTCCTCCTGGAGAGGGAGAGGCTCGGCGAGTCCGAGTGACGCGCTCTCTACCGACGAACCCAAAAGGAGAAACGGAAATGGAACGCATGCTGGTGGTGGTTTTCGACAACGAGAAGAAAGCGTATGAGGGCGAGTCGGCGCTCAAGCAGGTGGAGCGCGACGGCAGCCTCAGCATTTACGCGGGCGCGGTGGTCGTCAAGCACGCGGACGGCACCGTCAGCGTCAAGCAGCTCGACGACTCCGGGCCGATCGGCACGCTCACCGGAACGGCCGTGGGCAGTCTGATCGGGGTGCTGGGTGGACCGGTGGGGCTCGCCATCGGTGCCGCATCGGGTCTCGCGCTCGGTGCGCTCTACGACGCCGACGACATTCGCGTCGGCGAGGACTTCCTCGACGACGTCTCGAAATCGCTGACGCCGAACAAGGTCGCGGTCGTCGCGGAGGTGGAGGAAGAGTGGACGACGCCCGTCGACACCCGGATGGAGGCGCTCGGAGGAGTCGTGTTCCGCCGTGCTCTGTGGGAAGTGCGGGAGAAGGTGAGCGACGAGGAGATCGCCGCGATGAAAGCGGATCTCGCACAGCTCAAGAGCGAATTCTCGAAGGCCCAGGCCGACCGTAAGGCAAAGCTTCAGAAGAAGATCGACCAGCTCGGGGCGAAGATCGACGCGAAGATCGTGAAGGCCGCACAGCGCCAAGACGCGTTCGAAGCGCGCCAGAAGGCGAAGAGAGACATCCTCAAGAAGAACGCCGCCGCCGCCGGCCGGGCCCTCAAAGAGCTGGCACGCACCCCCGTCTGAGAAACAGGAAATCAAAAAGGAGAATTCGTCATGAACACGGAAACGCTTTCCCAGGAAGTCTCCCGCCGCGCCGGCTGGAGCATCTTCATGGGCGTCCTGACGGCCGCGGTCGGCGCCGCCATGATCCTTTACCCGCTTGCGACCGCCACCGCCTCCACCGTCTTTTTCGGGGCGGCGCTCCTCGTCGCCGGTTTCGCGCAGCTCGTCTTTGCGTTTACCTCGGACACGGCCGGGCAGTTCTTTCTCAAGCTCCTGCTCGGCATCCTCTATGGCATCGCCGGGTTCTGCCTGATCGCTCTGCCGGGCATGGGCGTCGTGACCCTCACGGCGGTGGTCGGGGCGATGCTGATCGCCGAGGCCGTCGTCGAGACGGTCCTGGGCTTCTCGGCTCCCGCGGGGGCCGGCCGAGGCTGGTTCTTTTTCAGCGGCTTCGCCAGCCTCGCCCTCGGAGCTCTGATCATCGCGCAATGGCCCGTCAGCTCGATCTGGGCGATCGGGACGATGGTCGGCGCAAGCGTGCTCTTCAACGGAATCACGCGCATCGTGATGTCGACCTGGGTGCGCAGCGAAGCGCGCCAGTTTCAGCGGTCCTCCGCGGCCGCGTGACGACCCCGCCGGG
>JBAUSZ010000223.1:0-22558 GCA_049581965.1 Thermoanaerobaculia bacterium
GCGGATACGCCGAAGTGAACGCCGCCCGTCGCCTTTTCGACGGTCCGAATCGCATCGGCCATTGCGCGGAATTCTGCCGGCTCGAGCGAGAACTGACGATCGGGGGACGGGTCCTCTCGCGAGAGAGTGAAGTGCTTCTCGATGATGCAGGCGCCCATGGCCACCGCCGCGACGGGAACCGCGAACCCAAGCGTGTGATCCGAGAGACCGATCGGTACCTGGAACTCCTCCGCCAAATGCGTCATGGCGCGCAAGTTCATCTCCTCGGGTGGTGAGGGGTAGGCGCTGGTGCACTTGAGGAGGCCGATCTCCTTAGCCCCCGCCCCACGAGCCACCGCAACCGCCTCGCGGATCTCGTCCAGAGCCGCCATTCCGGTCGAGATGATCATAGGTTTTCCGGTACGGGCGATCTTCTCGATCAGTTCCCAGTCGACGACCTCGAACGAAGCCACCTTGTAGGCGGGAACTCTCATTCGCTCCAGAAACTCGACGGCCGTATCGTCGAATGGGCTCGAGAAGAGCTGAATCCCGATTTCATCGGCGACCTGCTTCAACCGCGGTTGCCACTCCCACGGGGTGCACGCTTCCCGGTAGAGGTCGTACAGCGTCCGCCCGTCCCAGATCGTTCCCTGGCCGATCCGAAACACATCCCGGTCGCAGTCGATCGTGAGCGTGTCCGCGGTGTAGGTCTGCAGTTTGACGGCATCGGCCCCCACGGCTTTCGCAGCGCGCACGATTTCTGCCGCCCGATCGAAGTTCCCGCCGTGATTACCCGACATCTCCGCGATGATGTACGTGGGCTCGCCGGGCCCGATGCGCCGTCCGCCGATGACGATCGGCGTCATTCCCGGTACTCCGCCAGCCCGCACTTCACGAGCGCGTCGATCACACCTTTGGCGGACTCGAAGGGGATGCCGCAGGTCGTCGCAATTTCTGCGACCGAGCGCGTCCCGTCGACCAGGTGCAAGACGTCGGAGAATGCGCGGTTCCCCTCCGGATTCGCGTACCAGTCGATGTGGAGCCCGTAACGCGAACAGAACACCTCGCCCTTCGTCGTGTTGACCGGGATGAGGTTTTTCTCCAGCGCGTCGATCATTTTCAGAGTCAGGTCACGCGATTCGGCCAGCCGGGCGATCGAGATGGACTCGGGCGTGTCGTGGCTCGAGTGATATCCGCGGAACGGCCAGTCCGGAGCGCCCGGTTTGTGGACGCGGGAGAGAGACAGCATCGGCACCCGGGCGCCCGGGGCGTTGAACTGAACTTCGTCGTTGAGAATGAGCGACCTGAAGGGACCGGTATAGCCGTTGGGATCGTGCGTCTTGAGGACGAGGCTCAGGCATCGGTCGATCTCCGTCTCGCCGGTGAAGGAAAGCTGCAGCCCGTGAGGGCTGTCCTTTCCCAACATCTCCAGGAAGAGGCCGCCCTTCATGAGCGGCAGGAGCGCTTCGTTCTGGCTCAGGTACGCGACCGAGCCGATCGTCTCGGGGACGATCAGGAGCCGGTACGTGTACCGTAGATCCCGCCGGCGGAGCAGCTCGCGCATCACATCGACAGCGACGACGACGCCAGTCAGGTCGTCATTGACCTGGTGGGGGTGGCAGAGATGCACGCAGAGGACGATCGTGTCGTCGGTCCGGCCCCGCGCCACGACCTCCCCGACCTTCATGGTGCCGTAGCTGAAGTCGGTTCGGATGACGACTCGATAGCGCTCGTCGGCCAGCGCGTCCCGAGTCTCCCGCGTACAGCAGAGGCCCCAGTCGCGCTCGTAGTACTTGAAGACGAAGGGAATGGCGTCCGGCAGCTTCGGGTGGACGTGAAGGTGACGCAGGAGCTCCTCGCGCTCGACCACGCCCTCGAACGGCAGCGAGTACGACACGACGTGCAATTGATGGTCCGCATACGAGAAGAGGCGGCGCCCGTCCATCGTCTCGAGGTACGCCTCTCGGCACGCCCACTTCTCCGGAACGACCCAGCTCCAGGCCTCGGTGCCGCTCGGATACTCGTGAACGGTAATCGGGAGCTGATCGGCGAGCGCTCCGAGGGCAGCGTCGAAACCGTCGGAAACGATGTTTCGTGGAAGACGCCAGAGCGTGTCGATCATCTGCTCCATCGACGCGTCGGGAGGCAGGGCCACGTCGAAGCGCGAGCCGCCGACGCGCGCCTCCTCCAGCACGACGGGGTCCCCTGCCGGCCCCTTCGCCGTGAACCAGGGGTCGCGACGCAGCTTCTGCATCCCCAAGTCGAAGTACGCCTGGCTCTCGATGCTGACGACCTCGTTGCGACCCACGGCTGCCGCCCGACAGAGGCCCCGCGATCGCGCGAGAGCCTCGAGCGCTTCACCGGCCGGATCTCCGTTCTTTGCCATGATCCGTACGTTGTAGACGCGCCCCACCTTGTAGAGCTTCCCGCCGCGCCGCACGGATCCGGTGAAGAGCTTCTTGAACCGCCACGGGACGCCCACCATCTCTTCGACGTGGTGGCGGAACGTGGACTCGAAGAGGCCGATGCCGATCATGCAGATCTTGCCCCCGGCCTTCCGCAGCCGGTCGTGCACGCTGTCGACACCGAGCGACGAATTGCCGGGATTCTCGAGGATCTCGGCGGTGCGCGGGCCGAGGCCTGCCACGGCGAAGATGGGATCGGGAGACCGGATCACGCCCGGCATGCGCCGGAACGTCTCCATGAAGGCGAGAAAAGAGCTCCACACGCCCGCCACCGCCGGGGTCTCGTCGGGGTCGAAAATTTCCCGCCGGCACAGTGAGAACGTGTACGTCGACACGAGGAGCGTTCCCTGCGGGCCAATCACTTCGCGCAGCGCAGCGATCATCATCCGGGCAACGTCCTCGTCGGTCGCGCACCCTTCGGCGGCGCCGAGGCTCTCGCCGCAGTTCTGGACGTAAACGACGTCTCCGGCTTTCAGGCCGACGGCGCGCAGGCCGGCGACGAGATCAGCGGGCGTGTAGTCGGGCTGCGGCTCGGGCGTGGCCTTCATCTTGGGCGTGCTCATGCTTGCCGCTTCTCCTGTTCCGGGCTCGTGCGCTCCGCGGGCTCATTCACGCGATCGTCACCTTCATAGCGAAGGTCCAGGCTCAGCAACACGCGGCGCCCGCCGGATTGGAAGAACGCACCCGCATGGGGGGCGAAACTCCGCGCGCGAAGGACGTCGATGAGATCACCGGCCCGATAGTTTCGGTTGAGGTCGATCTCGTCGATCCGTGCGACGTCGGCCACGCGGTGACACGTACCTTCCGAGGGATTCTGATGGATGCGTGGCGCCCGGCCCTCCAGAAGAAGCGGCCAGGTTTCCTGAAAAAGGGAGAGCGCGGCGCCCTCGAGCTTCTCGAAGAGCGATGCCCCCGTGTCGACGGGCTCCACTGGGAGTTCGCGGCGCGCGATGATGTCGCCTGTGTCGATACCTTCGTCAATGTAATGGATCGCGACGCCAGCGGGAGTGCGGTCCACGATGCTCCAAACGTTCGGATAGGCGCCTCGGTTGTAGGGCAGGAAGCCCGTGTGCACGTTGATGCAGCCCGCCGGAAAGATCTCGAGCACTTCACGGGCCAGAATGTAGCCGAACGAAACCGACACCCCGATGTCCGCATTGAGCTCGCGAAGGCCGGACACGAAACCGGGCTTCCGCAGGCGGGATCCATCGAAGACAGCCGACGGCTCGACGCCCGTTGACTGGACGACCTCCTCAGCGAAGCGCCGGCGTTCGGGTGGATGGACTACGACCCCGACAATCTCGGTTCCCCGGCCCTTCAGCCACGAGGCCACGCGCCATCCGAGGCGGTTGTTGCCGAAGAAAAGTACTCGCACGGCGCTAGGCCGCCACTCTAGAAAGAACACTTGCTACCCGCTCGGCTCCGAACCCGTCCACGGTTTCCTGGCCGAGCCGACTCATCTCCGTCCGTGAGGCGACGTCGTCGAGAAGTTCCCCGATCGATTCACTCAGCCGTTCCGCCGAGACCCCTTCGTGCCAGCCGAGGTTCTTGGAAAGCCCGGCGCGCGAAAGATCCGCGGCGATCGCGCGCTGGTTTTCGGCGAGGACGATGGTAACGAAAGGCGACCCCAGAAACGCGAGCTCCCAGCAGGTGCTTCCCGCCGCGGAGATGCAGAGGTCCGCCCAGGCGATCAGCGCGGACATGTCGGCCGGTGCGGTCACGAGCACCCAGCCCGCCGGGGCCATCAGGAGCTCGTTCTCCAGGCTTGCCCGGTGGCGGTTTGCCGGCCCGACCACGACGCGGACCTCGAGCGCTGAGGCCTCGGGCAAGAGGCGAAGAGCCTGAAGGGCCCGAAGCGCCAGGTTGTCGAAATCGCCTCCTCCAAACGTCACGAGCACTCGCTGAGCGGGCCGTACGATCTCGTGCCTCCAGCCTCGCCACCGCCAGAACTCCCGCCTCAGGAGCGCATACCGCGGGCCCAAAAGGAAGCGCGTCCTCGAACCCTCACCTGACAGTTCCGCCTGGCTCGCCCCGAGGTTCTGATCGAGAACAACATCTGCGCCGGCGGCGCCTGCCCCGACGCCGTCGACGACGAGGAGCAGCCGCGCGTCCAATCGACCGAGCGTGCGTCGATAGTCGGCGTCGAATTGGTAGCCGTCTAGGACGACGCAACCGGCCGAGCAACCCCGAGCAAGCGCAGCCGTTTCCCGCGCGTCGTCGGCATGACCTGCCCGCCCTTTGATGCTCCCCATCGCGAAACCCTCCGCGCCGAGACGTTCTCCCAGGTCTCTCGGCGCGGAAGCGAGCGCGAAGACCGCCGCCCCTCCCTGCACCTGCCAGGCCTGCGCGAGAGCGAGGCAACGCATGACATGCCCGATCCCGATTTCGGGGCCTGCATCCGCGCGGATGAGGAGCGTTTCGGGCACCGCTCCTAGTCCTCCGTCACCCAGGAGAGGCCGTCGTACATCGACTCGGTCTCCGCGACGGTGACCCAAGCGCGCCGCCGGGCGCTCTCCTCCGCCGCATAGAGGACGTTCGAGGCATGGCGGTCCTCCGCCCAGCTCTTCGGATATTCGCGCCGCCCGGCGAGGGTATCCACGAACGCCTTGATCTCGTCCCGGTAGACCTGCTCGTAGTGGAACGAGCCGAGTGCGCGGGTGCCCGCCGGCTTTGCGATCCGCCAGGAGTCACTCTCCCGGTCGTAGCGCCTGAGCTCGTGGGATCCAAGGTCGAGCACGAACCCCTGATCACGGCACGAGATGCGCGCTTGCCGAGAGGGCGTCAGCTGGTGCATCTCGACGGTGAACGAGCCGCTGATCCCGTTCACGAACTCCAGCAAGAGCACGTACGTGTCATCGATATCCGTCGTCCACTCGGCCCGGCGCTCGCGGCTGGCGCAGACCGAGCGAACCGGGCCCAGGAGCCAACACAGCCAGTCGAGCTCGAACGGTACAGTCTCGCGGGCTGCACAGGCTCGGCGAGAACGTCCCGCGTAGAACTCGGAATAGTGCTCCCAGGGATGCCAGAGCGGGAGGTAGCTCGCGTACGACGCGTGCACGGTTCGAATCCCCTCGAGGCCGATCTCGAGCAGCTGCTCCCTCAGGCTCGAAATCAGCGGGTAGAAGCGCATGGTGGCCGACGGGTATCCCCGAGCCGCGCGCACGGATCTCCGCTCATCGAACCACGCTACTGTCGGCGTGAGCACGTTCGCCTCGCTGAAGAACGGCAGGCCGGCCGCAAGGCTGCTCTCATAGTCTCTCGCGTGCTGGTCAGGGGGCGTCGAGATGACCAGAGCCTCGGGGCCTGCCTCGATCATTGCTGCCAGCTTCGTGAAAGTTCGAATCGCGTGGAGTTCCCGAGCCTCCGCATTGCGATCCGCCCGAACGTCGAACCCGACGACCTCGTGTCCTAACGACCGCAGGTCTCGAACCCGACGCTTACCCATTGACCCGAGGCCGACGACCCCGAACTTCACTCAGACCTCGATCTGGCGTACGACGCCGTCACGCTCGTACTCGAGCTTCGCCTTCTCCCGCGTCCGCTCCCAGAAGCGCTCCGAGAGTCTTGCATTGATTGCCGCCAGCTCCGGCTTCTGCCGCAGCAAACGGACGATCGCTTCGACACCGAAGACCTGGCCCGGCACGTAGAGCTCGCGAAAGAGGGCGCGGAAGAAGGCGAGGTCTTCCGGATAATCGAGCGTGAGGCGGGCCGTCTCATGGCGGTGCGTGTCCGAGACGGGTGCCAGTGACACATGGCGGCAGAGCCCCGTACGCGTGAAGTAGTACATGAAGCCGGTGTCGTTGGCCTCGGTCACGCAGTGCCCCCGCACCGTGCGCAGGGCGCCAGAACGAATGGCCCTCGAGGCGAGGCCCAACGGGAGCCCCTCCACGGAGACCATGCCGAGCGACTCGTCCGCGAGGAGTGCGTCCATGCATCGATCCATGTAGCCCGGGTCCGTGCAAGGGTCGTCGCCGTCCGCCTCGATCACCGCGTCGAAACCGAACTCATCGACCGCGCCGGCGAATCGATCGAGAATGTTATCGCGGCTTCCGCGAAAGACCCGGGCGCCTGCCGCTCGCACGACGTCCACCAGCGCGTCGTCGCTTTGATCCAGCGTCGTGCAGACGACGACACGATCCGGGGAAAGATGCCGTGAGGCGAAGAGCCGGTCGAGGAGGTGCGTGATGACCGGGCGGCCCTCCAGCGCGAGCAGCGCCTTGCCCGGAAGACGCTCCGAAGCCAACCGAACCGGAACGAGCGCCCCAATTCTCACGTGCTCGGCCCCCCAGCTTCCCGACAGCAATCGAGTTGCGGCGCCGACGGATTCAGCCGGCCGCAAACGGCCTGGCGGCAGCGGTTGAAAGGCCGGAAGACCGGTTTGACCGCCTCGCCCTCGAAGCGGGGGTGCCCACCCTCCTCCTCGACAGCACGGCGCACCCGGCGCATGCCGTGGCGGGCGGCCTCGAGAGTCTGCGCGAGCTCTTCCTCACCGTGGGAATACGTGATGCTGATCCAGGGAATCAAGACTCCGTAGGAGATGACCTCTTCGTGGAAAGCGGTGTGCAGCGCCGGCCAGTATTCCCCGGTGCGCCGGGTACACAGGATCTGCGGATTGCAATCGAAACCCACGACCCGTACGAAGTCGGATACTCCTTCCGCCTCCGCCAGCGAGCGGACTTGCTGCACCAGTTTCTTGCCGAGGCCGAGAATGTGCCGGTTGATGTCGACCCGCCGGCACTCGTCCAGGGTCGCCCTGCAGGCCGCCAGGCCCGTCGTTTCGGCACCGTGCGTCTGCGACAGGAGGAAGACGCGGCGCTTGTCGTGCCTCAGTCCGCCCAGCTCCATGAGATCCCGCCGGCCTGCAAGCAACGAGAACGAGTAGCCGTTGCTCATCGCCTTCCCGTACGTCGCAAGATCCGGATAAACGCCCCAGAGGTGATGTGCCCCGCGGATGTCGAACCGCATCCCCGAGATCATCTCGTCGAAGATGAGGATCGCGCCTTCCCTCTCAGTGAGAGCCTTGAGTTTCTGCAGGAACCCATCGCGGGGTTCGTCGCTCTTGACGGGCTCGAGAATCAACGCTGCGATCTGCCGCGGATATTGCGCGAAGAGAGCCTCGACACTTGAAATGTCGTTGTACGAGAAGCGCAGAGTGTGCAGACTCGCTTCTTCCGGGATGCCGCCATTCGCGGGCGTCGTGCCGATAAACCAGTCGTGGATACTGAAGAAGGGGTGCTCGGCGCAGTAGGCAACGTACTTTCTTCCGGTATAGGCCCGGGCCAGCTTCACGGCCGCCGTGGTGACGTCCGATCCGTTCTTGGCGAACTTCACCATTTCGGCGACCGGCAGCAGGTCGACGAGATACTCGGCGAGCTCGTACTCGAGGAGGCCCGGGCGGGTGTAGTGAACTCCCCGGTCGATCTGCGCCTTGACGGCGTTGTCAACCGCCGGGTAGGCGTGGCCCAGGATCACGGCTCGGACTCCCATGGCCCAATCTAGAAACCTGTTCCCGTCGGCGTCCCAGAAGTACGCACCCCGCGCACGATCCACCATGCGCGGCGAGAGGTAAGGGAACTGGTCCTCCCCGCGGCTGTACGTGTGGCTACCGCCGGGGACGAGCCCCTGAAATCGTTCGCTGATTCCGAGGCCTCGTTCAAATTTCTGAATAGGACCCACGGTCAATCAACCTCGTGCTGAAACATCAAACGTCCCCCATCCGAACGGCAACGTTCTTCCAGGGCATGAGGAGGGGCCCGCTGAACTGGAGGCGGTGTCCGTCGGCGAGTGTCCTCGTATAGGTGCCGCGCCCGTCAGTCGTTTTGGGAAGGTCGATGTCAATTTCGAAGTCCTCGGCGATGAATTCCCTGCACCCGTGGTTCTCGCAAAACTCCCGGAATCGGCGAAGGCTGTAGATGTTGTAGTGCTGGGGGACCTGTAGGCTGTCCTCGCGAGTGTGGTCGATGACTTGGATCTTTGCATCGATGTCGAAGTCCGTGAAAAGAGAGTTCAGAATCAGCCACCCGCGCGTCACGGCCAGCAATTGTTCGACGGCAGCCTCGTACTCCGGCAGGCACAGAATGGACTGCATCAGGAGAACAAGATCGAACTTTCGCCTGGCAAAGATCGTGGTCAATTTATACATGTCCCCATTGATGAGGTCAGCGCGCAAACCCCTCTTCTCGAAGTACGGTCGGCTAATCGGAAAGAGCCGGTCACCCATGTAATCCACGCCGGTCCACCGATATCCCTCAAACACCCGGTTTAAGTGCAAAATATTCGCGCCCGTTCCGCAGGCTACATCGAGGGCTTCGCCCTTCGGATTCTTCAAAACAGACTGCATGAATCGGAGCAGGTGCACCGTACTCCGATAGGGTTCTTCCAGCTGCCGCCGATGGTAGGCGAGAATGTCGTCGCTCTTCCAGAGCAATGCCTGATCTTCGGCGGAGTCCATTGTCATTCCTTTCGTCAGGAGGATCCAGCGGGATCCATTCCCCCCAGTTCCTTCGCGTGAAGAGCGACTTCGAGTGTCTCCCGCGCTGCTCCAATATCGTTCAAGCTCCCCCGTCCCTCACGGATGCAGCAAAGGAAGTACCGGAGTTCGTCGACGTACATGTCATTCGTGGCCCACTCCCCGGGGAGCATCTCGACCTCCGGGGGGTGGCCGTCGCCTCGGCAAATCTGGATGTACGGATTCTCGAAATCCCAGTAGAGACTCGCCTCGGCCCCGACAATCTGACATGTCCGACGGTAATCTCTTTGGACGAAGTTCAAGTGAATGTTCGAGACGACACCTGAACCGTGGATCAAGAGCATCTCCGCTATGCCCTCTACATCAAGGCCGATGCTCGCTGCGGGCCGTGTCGCTGCTCCGACCACCCGGCCGGGGCCAAAATACCAGAGCGCAAGATCGATCTCGTGAATGCAATCGAGGACGGCTCCACCGCCCCGGCTCGCTGATGCACTATAGCTGTCACGGTAGTTGGTGCCCGGCCTCCACCCCGGCAGGTGCGACCCGGCGTGCAGCTTCGCTGCCAGAATCTGCCCGAGCCCGTTTGTCTCGACCAACCGCTTGATTCGAGCTGGCCCGGGATGAAATCTCATGTTGCAGGCGACCATCGCGACGAGCCCGCGAAGGCCGACTTCCGCGGCTAGTGCTTCGACGCCTTCTCTGGAGTGCGAAAGCGGCTTCTCAACGAAAAGGTGGCAGCCGTTCCTGGCAGCTGTGAGCGCGAGTTCGATGTGGTCACTCGTCGGAGCCGTCACAAATGCTACTTCGGGATCTCGGGACCATACCTCATCAAGCACAGTACATGAACGCACGCCGAGCTCGGAGGCAAGAGCTTCTCCTGCCGGCGCGTACCGATCGTAAATAATCAGGTCTCTCTCTCCAAGTGTGACGAGGTTGCGCGCGTGGCGCCTCCCTATCGACCCACAGCCAAGTATCGCGAAACGCATCTCCATCAACCTCTGGGTCGGGCACGAAGCACCCGTGTAACCTTATTCACAGCGTCGATGACGTCACGAACGTCTTCGTCGCTCATCCGCGGGAAAAGGGGGAGGGTAATGATCTCCTCGTACGCCGCCTCGGCATTCGGGCACATCCCCCTACGCGTGCCAAATCGTTTGACGTAATACGAGTGCAAGTGCACGGGGATGTAATGCACATTGACACCGATCCCCTCTTCCCTCAGGGCCCGATACACCGTGGCGCGGTCTGTTCCTAAGTATTCGAGATCCAGACGCACGACGTAGAGATGATAAGCGTGCAGCGTGCCGGGCCGGCGGTCGAGAGGGCGGACCCCCCTGAGGTCGGCGAAGGCTGCGTCGTACATGGCAGCGATGGCGCGGCGCCGAGCAAGCCACCCCGGCAGCTTGCCCAGCTGCGTCATGCCAAGTGCACACTGAAAGTCTGTAAGCCGATAGTTGTAGCCAAGCTCGATCATCTCGTATCGCCAGGTGCCCGCCAATTCCCGCTCGCGGGAATCACTTTCGATACCATGGTTTCGAAATCGCCGCATCGCTCTCGCCACCGACTCCGAACCGGTCGTAACCACACCGCCCTCGCCCGTCGTAATGTGCTTCACTGGATGCAGGCTGAACGCGGTCATGTCCGCAACCGAACCAACCAGCTGCTCTCCGTCCCGCGCTCCGATGGCATGGCATCCATCCGAAATCAAAGCCAGCTTTGCGGCAGAGACCACCTCTCTGAGACGCGAGTAATCACAAGGTTGCCCCGCGTAGTCGACGGCGATGACCGCCCGGGTGCGCGCCGACAGGCGATTCTCCACCGATTGCGGGTCGATCAGTAAGGTGCCTGGATCAACGTCCGCGAAGACCGGGACTCCACCCTGAAACACCACGCAATTCGCAGACGCCGCGAACGTAATCGCCGGGACAATCACCTCGTCCCCGGGTCCGATTCCGAGGGCGCCCATTGCGCTATGCAATGCCGCCGTTCCGCTACTAACGGCGACGGCATGCGGCGCTCCGACAAACGACGCGAACTGCCTCTCAAATTCCGCGACGCGGGGTCCGGTCGTCAGGAAATCCGACAGCAGCGCCGACGCGACGGCAGCGAGGTCCTCCCCATCAAGCCATTGCCGGCCGTACGGCAGAAGGGTCGACCGCACCGGTCTCCCTCCATCCACGGCGAGTCGCTCAGCCGATGACGCCACGAAACCCTTCCACCATCTCCTTGATTTCTTCGATGCTCAGCGAGATCGGATTTCTGTCGCTCGAGTATCTGAAGCCATCCGGGAGCGAGGAGCCCACCGGCCATATCTGCCGAAAGTCCAGCAGAGGAGCCGGTTTGATGATGTACATGTGCTCGAGCTCGACGGCGCTTCGAGCTTCGTCTTCAGAGACCAGGACCTCATGAAGTTTCTCGCCTGCGCGGATGCCAATGACATCCACCTCGCACTCAGGCACAGCTGCCCGAACCAAGTGCATGATCTGTGCACTTGGAATCTTGGGTACGAGCACCTCGCCGCCCTGCATGCTCTCAATTCCTCGGATGACGAACTGGACGCCTTGATGGAGCGTGATCCAAAAACGCGTCATGCGTGGGTCGGTAACCGTAACCCGGCCGTTTTGCCGCTGCGCCAGAAAGAGCGGAATGACGCTGCCGCGACTTCCAACGACGTTTCCATAGCGAACGCAACTGAACTTCGTAGGCCCCATCCCCCGGTAAGCATTGGCCTGTATGAACAGTTTCTCCGCGACCAGCTTCGTCGCGCCATACAAGTTGACCGGGTTGACGGCCTTATCAGTGCTGAGCGCCATCACGCGGTCGACGCCCATGTCCAGTGCCGCGTCGATGACGTTCTTGGCGCCGTTGATATTCGTCATTACCGCTTCGATAGGGTTGTACTCGCAAGCCGGCACTTGCTTCATTGCGGCTGTGTGCACGACGACATCCACGCCATTCATTGCGCGTCGCAATCGATCTACGTCGCGAACGTCGCCGATGAAGTAGCGCATCGGAGAGCCCTCGGGATCCGGAAACGCCTGGCGCATCTCATGCTGTTTGAGTTCGTCTCGACTGAAGACGATCAGTTTCTTCGGGTGGAAATTTGCGACCATTGCCGCGACGAATTTCTTTCCGAAGGAGCCCGTCCCTCCCGTAACTAGGACCGACTTCGACGTCCAGTCAAACGGCGACGGCGGATTGTCACTCATGCCTTTTGTCTTTCTCGGTTGTAGCTTTGAAAAAATAGGAATCCGGTTGCGCACAGGCCGATGGCAGCCGGTGCGAAGAGCACATACGTTAAGAACGGAGGTAGGACGAGCGCTACAAGACTGCCAAGGGCGAGTGGCGTCCCCGCAAACGGCGCGAAGGTGGCATTCCCCGCAGTCAAGAGCGGATTCCAGAGGGCTGGCCCACGAGCTGAGAAACGATGAGGCCATCCACCAGGCCGTGTGACCGAGCCATCGTCAATAACGTCGAGCCCATTGTGGCGCGCGTCAACTCCCCGAAGGGTGGTCTCGAGAATTGGAAAAGCAAGAAGAGTGGCCAGCATATAGAGGAGGATCAAGCTCAGCCTGCCCCCTCCTGCCACGTGCCCGTGCGCGAGAGAAGTGTCCTTCAAATGAGCTGCTTTGTCGCCCGCGAGGTTACCCAAAGCGTTCACCCTTCCATCGGCAAAGAACACCGCATCCTTGCTAATGCGTCCTCCGCGTCACGGGCGCCTCCAGGCGGCGGCTGCTCGGCAGCCGGATGGCCACTGACCGGATCGAACCGTCCGGAAGAGTCCATTCATAGGGAACCACAACGGGCGTCGAGCGCGCGACGTGCCGATGGAAAAGCTCGCCTCGAAAGCCGCCCTCTTCGACGCTCCCGTCGACCATGAAGGAGGCGACTTCCTGGAGATTCAAAATCGTACCGCGTCCGTCGTTCGTTTGGACACCCATCCGAATGGAATACGTCTGCGGTAGGAGGGGCACCTCCCGGAATCGACAAAGCAATCGACCAGTCCCGCTGAGACGATCGGGCCGCTGGCCGTCCAGGAGCATGTTCGCGGTGAAACAGGTCCCTTGCAGTCCCTGCACGACCAGAAGGAAATAGGGCTGCTCGATGGGCCGACCCGCCTCGTAGCTCACTTCCACAGTCACATCTTCGCCCGGCAGGAACCGGGAGGCGTTCTCCCCTCGGCCATTCCGTAATCGAACGTCGGTAATGGCCAGCCCGTGCTCTTCGCTCTCGAACTTGAAACCACCCTCATTCAGCGTGCTCAGATAGGAATGCATCACGTCGTCGACGCTGCCGTCGGCACACAACGCGCCATCGTTGAGCCAGAGAGCGCGGCGGCACAGGCCCGCCACCGCTCCCATGTTGTGGCTCACGAAGATCACGGTTCTACCCGTCTCGGCGACCTCGCCCATCTTGCCGAGGCACTTCTTCTGAAACGCGGCGTCCCCCACCGCGAGAACTTCGTCCACGATGAGGATTTCCGTGTCCATGTGAGCGGCCACCGCGAACGCAAGCCTCAAATACATCCCCGTCGAGTAGTGTTTGACGGGAGTATCGATGAACGGTTCGACCTCGGCAAAAACCACTATATCGTCGAAGTGCTTCTCGATCGCACCACGCGACATCCCCAGGATTGCGCCGTTCAGGAAGATGTTCTCGCGCCCAGTAAGCTCATTGTGGAACCCGGTTCCAACCTCGAGGAGCGAGCCGACTCGCCCGTGCAATTCAACCCGCCCCGTGCTAGGTGGCGTGATCCGAGAGAGGATTTTCAGGAGCGTGCTCTTACCGGCGCCATTCCGTCCAATCACGCCGACGACTTCGCCCGCCTTCACGTCGAACGAAACGTCACGAAGAGCCCAGATCCGCTTTGGCGCCGCGCGCCGGTGGCCCATGGTTCGAAGGAACCTCGCGGGGGCGGTCAATCCCCGCATCAGGAGGTCCCGCATCGTCGAGTATTTCGCCGATGCCCGCCCCAGTTCGTATTCCTTACCAAGTCCCTCGGCGCAAATCGCGAGAGCGCTCATGTTTCCTGTTTTTTCTTCATACGACGTCGGCGAACGCACGTTCCATCCGCCGGAAATAGAACGCGCCGCTCACGACCAGCAACAAGGCCACGGCCGAGCTCGCCGCCACGACGCCCGCCGGAAAAGGGACGCGGCCAAAGAGGGCCCAACGAAAACTCTCCACGACGCCCACCATCGGATTCAGGCCATAAAGCCAGCCAGGGAGGCCGGCCTCAGCTAGCTTGCTGAGAACGCGGCTCGTCGGATAGATCACTGGCGTAACGAAGAGCCAGATTTGAGCAAAGAACGGGACGACAAACCGCACGTCGCGGTATTCCACGTTTAGGGCAGCCAGCCAGAGGCCGGCTCCAAGTGACGTTGCAAGTGCCAGCACGAGGAACAGGGGCAGCCAGACGACGGTCGCGGCCGGCCAGGACCGGTAGTAACCCATCAGAACGAGAAGTAGAAGAAAGGCCAGAAGAACGTCGACAACGCCGGCCAGGATTGAGCCCAGTGGAATCACGAGCCGCGGAAAGTAGACTTTCTTGATGAGATTCGCGGACCCCACGAGACTGTTGGAAGACTGGGTCAGCCCCTGAGAGAAGAACGTCCAGGGGAGAAGGCCGGCATACGAGAACAAGGGGTACGGCAGGCCGTCCGAACCAACTTGCGCCAGACGGCCGAAGAAGATCGTGAAGACGACCATCGTCAGCGCAGGCTGGAGGATCGCCCAGGCCGCCCCGAGAGCCGTCTGCTTGTAACGAACCTTGACGTCACGCCACGCGAGGAAGTAAAGCAACTCCCGGTATTCCCAAACCTCTCGGAGCTGCAGGGATACCCAGCCACGGCTCGGCTGTATCACAACAACGGGACGCACGGGCGGCGAGGCCTCGGCGCGGCTCATGTCTCGCTCGCGCCCGCTGGCGAAACGGGCTGGGGTCTGGCCATCGTTTCCCGGTAGTAACTGAGCGACGCGGCGAGCCCCGCACTGAACTCCATCACGGGCTCATACCCCAGCTTCGCTCGCACGCGAGTCAGGTCGGCAAGCGAGTGTCGGATATCGCCCGGGCGGGCCGCCTCGTGTTGTGGCTGCTGACCGTTGCCGACAACTCTCAAGACCGCCGTTGCCAGATTATTCACGGTCACACCCCCGCCGCCGGCCACGTTGTATGCCCCGCCGCACGCAGACGCCGGCGCGGAAGCCGCCAGGAGATTCGCCCGTACAGCATCCGCAACGAAGGTGAAATCCCGACTCTGTTCACCGTCTCCGTAGATCACGGGGCTCCGGCCCTGGAAGCAGGCCTTGAAGAAGCGAGGAATCACGGCGGCATAAGGCCCGTCAGGAAGCTGGCGTGGACCGAAGACGTTGAAGTACCTCAATCCGATCATTTCCATGCCATAACAGCGTGCAAAGACGTCAGCCAGTTCTTCGTTCATTCGCTTCGAGAGGGCATAGGGCGACAGCGGCCGGCCCTCGTCGCCCTCTCTTTTTGGGAGCGTCTCGCTGTCTCCGTAAACGCTCGACGACGAGGCATAGACTATCCGGCGTGCACCGGCGTCGCGCGCGCCGGTCAGGACGTTCGCCGTCCCGCCGACGTTCACCGAGAGCGAGTGAGCCGGATCCTTCATCGAGCGCGGAACGGAACCCACTGCCGCGAGGTGAAAGACCACCTCGACCCCTCGACATGCCCGGCGGCAGGTCTCGACATCACGGATGTCGCCCTCGACGATGTCGATCCTCTTCGCCAATCCCGCGAGGTTCTCTCGCCGTCCCGACGAAAGGTCGTCGAGGACGCGAACCCTGACTCCAGTCGCGACGAGCGCGTCCACGAGGTGCGACCCGATGAAGCCGGCACCACCCGTGACGAGAGCCAGGGTCTCCGGCATCTATGCCTTGACCACGTTCGGCCGAGGGGTCCGAAAAACACCACGTGTGTCGACGACGACCGGCGCATGCCGCGCGACCATCTCGTAGTCGACGGAAGAATGGTCGGTGATGATGACGATCGCGTCGCTCGCTGCCAGTGTCTCCGGAGTGAGGGGAACCGACGTCATCGGCGGCAGGTCTGGCCACGACCGCATCCGAGGGGCTTGCGCGATGTAGGGGTCGTGGTACGAGACGATCGCCTCCAATTTCAGGAGGTGCTCGATGACCTCGAAGGCCGGGCTCTCGCGCGGGTCGTCAATGTCCTTCTTGTAGGCAAGCCCGAGTACGAGGATCCGGGACCCCTTTACGGGTTTGCGGCGCGTATTGAGCGCGTGCTGGATCTTCTCGACGACGTAGGCCGGCATCGCCACGTTGATCTCTCCGGCCAGCTCGATGAATTTAGGCGCGACTCCGAACTCGCGGGCCTTCCACGAGAGGTAGAAGGGGTCGAGAGGGATGCAGTGGCCGCCCCAGCCGGGACCGGGATTGAAACGCATGAAACCGAACGGTTTCGTCGAGGCGGCGTCGAGGACCTCCCAGACGTCGATTCCCATCTTGTCGAACACGATCTTCAGCTCGTTCACGAGAGCGATGTTCACGGCGCGAAAGATGTTCTCAACGAGCTTGCTCGCCTCCGCCGCCCGTGCCGACGAGACGCGCACCGTCTTTGCGATCACCTGGTCGTAGAGCGCCTGCGCAAGGTCGCCCGACACCGGGTCGATGCCGCCAATCACTTTCGGAATGGTCGCCGTCGAGAACGAGCGATTGCCCGGGTCCTCGCGCTCGGGAGAGAAGGCCAGATAGAAGTCGCGGCCGCACTTAAGGCCCGAATCTTCGAGGATCTCGCGCATGAGCTCGTCCGTCGTCCCGGGGTACGTGCTCGACTCGAGGACGACGAGCTGCCCGGCTCTGAGGCGCGGCGCGATCTGTCTCGCCGTGTCCGAGACGTAGCTCATGTCCGGCTCTCTCTGCGGCGTGAGCGGCGTCGGGACGCAAATGAGAATCGCGTCCGGCTCCGAGAGGCGGGCGAAGTCTGCAGTCGCTTCCAGCCGTCCGGACGACCGGGCCGACTTCAGTCGCTCTTCGTCCAGGTGCTTGATGTAGGACACGCCCCTCTGAAGGGCGTCGATCTTCGACCGGTCGACGTCGAAACCGAGGACGCGGAAGCCCTTCTCGGAGAAGGTAAGGGCCAGCGGCAGCCCGACATAGCCCATGCCGATGATCCCAATGACCGCAGTGCGATCCGAGATTCTGGCCCGCAGCTCGTCTGGCAGGGTCTTCTTCATCGTTTCCCCATCCCGTCCGGACGTCCCGGAGCCCCGCCTGGCCGCCCGGGCTCCGCCCCCGTGGGTGTACGTCCACCCCGAGAATCCCTGTTTGACTGGCAAAAGCCCATCGAAGCCCTGGTTCTGCCCTTTTCGAAACCCCTAAGTTAGCACAGCCCAAGCCGGCGGCGCCGCCATTCCGAGTAAAGAAAGCGGGATGCTAGACTGAAATTCGCAGGCTTCGAGCCGTACTTACTCATGTCGCCGCTCACCTTCACCGACGATCCCTTCGAGGAAGAGCCGGGCCTCGGCGGCCCGCAGCTGTCCGCCTACCTGGACATTCTTCGGCGCCGGCTTCGTTTGATTGCCGCGTGCGTGCTGGCGGCGCTGCTGATAGCTGGCATCATCTCCTTTGTATCGACGCCGATGTACCGGGGGACGACGCTTCTGAACCTCGACCCCGAGGCCAGCAGCTCGTTCGAAGTCGGTGGAACATCCGGTCGCAGTTCGGTGCCCGACGCCGAGCTCTTCGCCACGGAAACGCAGCTGATGCGAAATCGCCAGGTCGCCGAGCGCGTCGTTGAAAAGCTGAAGCTCGCGGGCGGTTCGCAGGCTGCCAACCCGATTCCCGGCGCCGTCACGAAGGCCGCTCTCCGTATCCAGCACTCCATCGAGGTGAAGCCGGTTCGGGGAACGAACCTCATCGAGCTGTCCTACCTCGCAGACTCTCCGAAGAAGGCGGCCGATCTGGCCAACGCCGTGGCCGAGGCCTACATCGACTGGAAGCTCGACCTCAAGTTTCGCGTCATCGGCCAGGCCTCGAAGTTCCTGGCCGCGCAGATCGACGAGGCCAAGCGGGCCCTCTCCGAAAAGGAGCAGCGACTCCTCGCGATGGGAAGGCAGAAGGACATCCTGGACATCGCGCCGCAGTCGAATCCCACGCTCCAGAAGCTCACGGCTCTGGGCCAGGATGTCACCAGCACGATGGCCGACCGGATCTCCAAGGAGACCCGGTATACCGAGCTCCAGAAGGCGAACCCCGATTCCCTGCCCGAGTCGCTGGCGACGGGCGCCATTCTCCAGCAGCGCAGCGATCTCGCCCGGCTCGAGCGCGAGTACACCGACAAGCTGAGTGTCTTCAAGCCCGAATGGCCAGCGATGCAGGCGCTCCAGGCCCAGATCGGAAAAGCGCGCTCCGACCTCAAGGTGGCGACCCGCGAGGCCGTCGAGAAGGCCCGGGAGGCGGCGAAGGCCGACTACGAGATGGCGCTCCGCCGGGAAGGGAGCGTGAAAGAGGCCCTCCAGCGCCAGCGGAGCGAGGCCATGTCGATGAGCCGCGGCGCCATCGACTACAACAATCTCCGCGTCGAGGTGGAGACGCAGCGCGCGCTGGTCGACAACCTGCTCAAGCGCGAGGCGGAGATGCAGGTCCTCCTGCGCCTGCAGGGAGAGCGGCTCACGAACGTCCGGATCGTCGAGAGCGCCCTGCCGCCCGGGGCCCCGTTCAAGCCGTCGTACCCGAAGAACGCCCTGCTCGGCTTGATCGCCGGACTCTTCGGCGGAGTCGGACTGGCTTTCCTTCTCGATTCTCTCGACCGGAGCGTCCGTTCGGCGGAGCAGGTAGTCCAGTACCTGCGGCTGCCCGTCCTCGGCATCATCCCGCCGTCACAGGCGGTTCTGGATCATGGCTACGGTTACGGCTACGGATACTCCGACCGCCTGTCCGCGGAGGAGTCCTCGAGGCCGCTGAGTCGAAAGCCGAAGAAGTCGATTCCGATCGAGCTTCTTCCTCACGACATCCCCCAGTCCACCGTCGCCGAGGCCTATCGCGCGTTCCGCACCTCGCTTCTTCTCTCCCGGGCAGACGGGGTGAAGTCCCTGGTCGTGACGTCGGCCGTGCCTCTCGAGGGCAAGACCTCCAACGCCGTGAACCTCGCGATCGTCCTCGGACAGCTGGGCCGGCGCGTGCTTCTCGTCGACACGGACCTGCGCCGCCCGCGCATCCACGAGATCCTGAACGTCTCGAACCGGGTCGGTCTCGTGTCGGTCCTCGCGGCCCGGACGGACCTCGTCGACGCGATCCAACCGACTCACATCGCCAACGTGTCCGTTCTCACCGCCGGGCCAATCGCCCCGGATCCGTCCGGCCTTCTCCACTCGGAGGCCATGAAGCGGCTGGTGGCCTCCACCGGCAGCGCCTTCGACCACGTCGTCTTCGACAGCCCGCCCGTTCTCGCGGTCACCGACGCCGTCCTGATCGCCCACCTCACGGACGGAGCGATCCTCTGCGTTCGGGCCGGCGTCACGTCGCGCGACAAGATCGCCCAGGCAAGGGACGAGCTGCTCCGGGGCCAGGTCGCCATCCTGGGCGTTCTCCTCAACAGCGCCAGGGACGAAGCACGGACGGGTCCCGGCGCTCCGCAATACGCCCGGCCCGAGGAGAAGGAATCGGGCGACTCCGGCTCGATGTCACGCACGGCAGCGGTCGCGAGCTGACGGCCCACCTTGCATCAGTGTCCTACTTCGCTTGAGGTTTCCTCGGGCGCGGGGGCAGAGAGTTCGGCACACGGCGGTCCGGAGTTTGAACGAGTCTGTGCTCAGCTCTTGTGACCACGACGAAGGCGTTGAACTCGGGCCCTGTCGCGGGCGGTGTGGTCGTTCCCCCGACGGGCACGACTGGAGTGACGCCCGTCATTGGCAGCGGAATCGTGCCTCCCGCGTACACGCCGCTCACCACCGGCGGGCCGAAGAAGTTCTGAGCGTTTCGTACCTCGTACGCCGAGCCGACCGGCAGTATGCTGCTGACGTCGACGTTGACCGTTGACGCGAGCCTCCAGTTGAGCACCGCGATGTGGCCCCTTCCGGCCTCGTACTTGTTCGGCCTCACGTAAACGATCGTCCCCGTCGGCCGCGTCGTCCGGAAAAACGTGTTGTTTGGAAAACGCGACGCCTCGACCTCCTGGCTCGTGTCGTCCACGACGAGCCCGTAGAACGTGTTCCCCGTCATCGTGAGAACGTCCAGCGTGTTGACAAACTTCAAGGCAGTCGTGCCCCCGGGCGCGAAATAGTTGTCTTTTACGGAGGCCGGCCTCACTCCGGCCGAATAGCCGATCTGCTCGTAGCTGCCCGCTGGCGAGTAGAACACGTTCGCGATCACCTGACCGTTGGTGGCCAAGCTCCCGCCTCCATAGACCAGGTTGGCCGCCCCTCCGTAGCCGGACACGAGGCCACTGTTAAAGACGAAGTTGCCTTGGATCGTGAAGTTCACCAGCCCCGCGGCGCTCGACCCGTACACCTGCATCCCGATGTCGTAGCTGCCGAACATGATGTTGTCCGCCAGCAGCTTCGATCCTGCGGTGTTCTGTGCGTAGATGTTGTGGCCGTGTCCGCGGTCGGTCGCACCGTTCCAGCCGTTGTAGTAGATCAGGTTCCCGTACACCTCGGCACCCGACGAGTCTGCCCACGGGCTGATCCCGCCAGCCGCGTCGTGACACACGAGGTTAATGAACTTCACCCCGACGCCCTGTCCCGTGTTCGTCGACGCACAGCCCCCACGCGTGATGTCCGTCGGCAACGAGCCATTCTGTGACGACTGCCGGTGGGGGTCCGACGACATGATCTCAAATCCTTCGTACCATGTGTATGCGCCGTTCACCTGCAGGATGTCGAGGGCGCTCGGGTTTCCGCTCCCGCTGTCGATCTTCGCCCATTCCCCCGGATACGACCTCACCACGATCGGCGCCGTCGACGTCCCGGTCAGGTAGCTGACGTACTTGCCCGGGTATGTCCCCCCCCGCAGCCAGATCGTGTCCCCGGGTTGGACCGCCGCAGGCTCTGATAGCGCATACGCGAGGCTCCAGGGGCGCGCCTGCGAACCGTCCCCTCGAGTCCCCGCATCGGGCGCGACAAAGAACTCTCCCCCGTCAGCTTGGACCCCAAGAAGGGAAAAAAAGCAGGCCAAGATGAACATGGAGCGCGGCACTTTCACGGCCGCGATTCTACGCTCGGTGGAACTCTGCTATTTGAAGTAGCCGTTGACGTCGAGGACGAAGTCAACCGTTCCCACAGCATCGTTCTTTACGCCGATTGTGCCCGTACCATCTGTCGCCAGCACCACATTTCCGTTGTTGGCCCGCGTTCGGCTCGCCCGAAAACTGATCGCTGACGCCACAGGGGGCGCAGTGTTCCCCGGGTAGATCCGCAACTGACCCTGGGCCACGGGGTTGACCACCGTTACGTTGGCCGAAACCGAGATCGCGTTCGATGGAATCCCGCATGTCCCCGCTATCGGGAACGTCCGCACCCCACCCGCCACGAGCGACGGCCCCCCCTGCAGCCCATTCGGGCTCCGTGTGTCGATCGCCCGGCACGGGCTCACCGAGTAGAACCCCGTGGGCGCCGACGACACCGGTGGCGCGGTCACCGTGATCGACCGTGTCGCTTGGCTTGGGCCTCCCGTGTTCCTCGCAGTCAGTATTGCCGTGTAAGTTCCCGCGACCGCGTAAGTGTGGGTCGGATTCTGAAGAGTCGATGACCCGCCGTCCCCAAAATCCCACTGCCAGATCGTCGGGCCTCCCGTCGAACCGTCCGTGAACGAAACCACCACGTTCGTCTGCGGCGCGGTTGGGCTGAAGGTAAACGCCGCTACTGGAGGAGGAGGCGGCAACGTCCTCAAGACGAACGCGTTGAATTCCGGACCGGTAGCTGGCTGTGCTGTCCCACCCACTGGAGTGGCCGGCGTCAGGCCCGTCATCGGCAGCGTGATCGTTCCCCCGCCGTACACGCCGCTCAGCACGGGCGGGCCGAAGTAGTTCTGGGCATTTCGCACTTCGTACGAGGCACCCACCGCCAGGATGCTGCTGACATCGACGTTGACGGTCGACGTGAGCCCCCAGTTGAGCACCGCGATGTGGCCCCGCCCGGCCTCGTACTTGTTCGGCCTCACGTATACCGCAGTGCCCGTTGGCCGCGTCTTCCGGTAGTACGTGTTGTTCGGAAATCGCGACGCCGCAACCTCGTGACTCGTGTCGTCGACGACGAGCCCGTAGAAGGAGTTCCCGGTCATCGTCAGGACGTCCAGCGTGTTGACGAACTTCGCCCCGATCGTGTAGCCGGGTGCGAAGTAGTTCCCCTGCACGACGGCCGGCCTCACCCCGGCCGAGTACCCGATCTGGTCATAGTCGCCCGCCGAAGAGTAGGAAACGTTCTCGATCACCTGGCCGTTCGTCGCAACGCTCCCACCCCCGAAAACTATGTTGGCCGCCCCTCCGTAACCGGACACAAGGCCACTGCTAAAGATGAAATTCCCCTGGATCGTGAAGTTCACCAGCCCCGCCGCGCTCGATCCGTACACCTGCATCCCGATGTCGTAGCTGCCGAAAATGATGTTGTCCGCGAGCAGCTTCGATCCCGCGTTGTTCTGCGCGTAGATGCCGTGGCCGTGTCCGCGG
>JBAUSZ010000224.1:0-2511 GCA_049581965.1 Thermoanaerobaculia bacterium
CCAGAAGCGCGGGCCCGCGCGGCGGGGCCCCGCGCCGCGCCGCCGGCGCTGACGATGGGTTCTTTCAAGGTCGTCCTCGTCGGGCGCCCCAACGTGGGGAAGTCCGCCCTGTTCAACCGCCTCGCCGGAGAGCGCCGCGCCCTCGTCCACGACCGGCCGGGCATGACGCGCGACGCCCTTCAGGTCACCGCGAAGACGCCGTCGGGCCGGCCCTACGAGCTCGTCGACACGGGCGGGCTGGACCTCGACGCCGCCGGCGGGTTCGCGGCATGGACGAGTGATCGGGCCCTTTCCGCCGTCGCCGACGCCGACCTCCTCGTCTTCGTGATCGACGGCGTGGCCGGACGACTGCCCGAGGACGAGCGGATCGCGCAGCGGCTCCATGCGCTCGGAAAGCCCGTCGTCGTGGCCTGGAACAAGATCGACACGAAGGAAGCGGCCGGCTCGATCGGGGACGGATTCCAGCTCGGCTTCCCCCGGGTCGTCGGCGTCTCGGCCCTGCACGGCACGGGCGCGGACGAGCTCTTCGAGTCGATCGAGGCGGCGGTCCCGCCCGACCTCGACCCTGAGACCCGGACGGAGCCCCTTCCGATCGCGATCGTGGGCCGGCCGAACGTCGGAAAGTCGTCCATCGTGAACGCCCTCCTCGGGAGGGACCGCGTGATGGTGTCGGAGATCGCCGGCACGACCCGCGACGCGATCGACTGCCGCCTGAGCGTCCAGGGGCGCGAGTACGTGCTCGTCGACACGGCCGGCATCCGCAAGAAGGGCCGGACGACCGGCGCGCCCGAGCTGCTCTCGGTGGTCGCCGCGCGCAAGTCCATGGAGCGCGCCCGGCTCGTCGTGATCGTCTTCGACGCCGGCGACGGGATCACGGTGCAGGACGCCCACATCGCGGGCTACGCGGAGGAGGCCGGGCGGGGGCTGCTCCTCGTCGCGAACAAGTGGGACCTCGTCGAGAAGGACCACGAGAAAGTGCGCGAGATGAAGCAGGACGTCGTCCGGCGCTTCGTGTTCCTCCGAAACGCCCCGTTCCTCCCGATCTCCGCCAAGACGGGGAAGGGAGTCGGGCGGATCCTGACCGAGGCGGACGCGCTCGCGAGGCGCTTCGCGACGCGGATGTCCACCGGCGAGCTGAACCGGGTCCTCCGGAAGGCCTTCGAACGCGAGCTTCCGAAGGGGCGCTCGGGCCGGGAGCTCAGGATCCGGTACGCCGTCCAGGTCGCCTCCGAGCCCCCGCTGATCCGGCTCTTCGCCGACCGGTCCGAGGCGCTTCACTTCTCGTTCGAGCGCTTCCTGCAGAACCGCATCCGCGAGCACTGGAAGCTCGACGGCGTGCCCGTGAAGTTCGTCGTGAAGCCGGGGGACGAGAAGAGAGAGGGGCGAAAGACTTCATAGAGGGTCCCGTGTGGGCGGACGCGCCGGACCCTCCGCCCGTGAGCGCCTCGCTCTCTCCAACTTCCAAGAAAGTCCGAAATTCCCGGTCCCTCTGTGCTAAAAAGTGGATCGGTTCAAATGGCCGAAACGAACGCCTCCGGCGGTGAAACGCGCTACAAGATCGGGGACGTCTGCCGCATCGCGGACGTGCAGCCGTACGTCCTGCGCTACTGGGAGTCCGAGTTCCCCGTCCTCGCGCCCGACAAGTCTGCGCCGGGTCCGCGCACCTACAGCGCGCGCGAGCTGAAGCTCATCGAGCAGATCAAGCGCCTCCTCTACGACGAGGGCTACACGATCGCGGGCGCCAAGAAGCGCCTCGAGGGAGATGCCGGGGGGAGGGCCGAAGCCCGGGAGGCAAAGGCCGATACGCACCCGGTCGTCCCGCCCGTCCCCGAATCGCCCGTGGCGAAGGCGGCGACGGGCGACGCGCCACAGAAGGGCGAAAAGGCGGCCCCTCGGGCGCCGCGCCCGGCGAAGTCTTCGCCCGCGGCATTTTCGGGCGTGCCGGAGATCGAACGGCCCGCTCCCGAGATCACGAAGCCCGCTCCTCAGGCGCCGGCGGACCCCCGCGTCGCCCGCGCGGTCGCGGAACTCAAGGAAGTCCTGGCCCTGCTGTCGCGCCCCCTCGCGTAGCGGAAGGCGGGGCCCCTACTTCGCGTCGACCGGCACCTGCGAGGAGACGAGGCTCGGCGCGAGCGCCTTGAAAAACGAGAAGACGTCCTCGACCTTGGCGTTCTCGTTCTGCTCCCACGCAACGTTGCGGAAGCGGAAGTCCTCCGCGCGCGTCTTCGCGACCCACTCGAAGCACTCGTTTCCGCCCGACTTCTTGAGACAGGTGAGCTGCTGCTCCGTCAGGCTCTTCAGCGGGACGAGGAGGTTCTTCGAGACGTCCTTCGAATCGGTCCAACGCAGCGTCTCGTCCTTGACCTCGAGGATCCCGGGATCCCAGCGGCTCTTGAAGAGAACGATGCCGGAATTCCGCCGCGCAAGGCCCTCCCACTTCGCGGTTGCGGGCGGTGTCGGGACCGGGGACGGAAGCGGCGTCGCGAGGGGCGTGGGCACGGCGGTGGGGAC
>JBAUSZ010000225.1:0-4128 GCA_049581965.1 Thermoanaerobaculia bacterium
CGCCCCTCCTTGTCGTCGCGTCTCTTCTTCTCGGCGCGTTCGCGATCCTCATCACGCCGCGCGAGGAGGAGCCCCAGATCAAGGTCCCGATGATCGACGTCTTCGTCGCGCTCCCGGGCGCGACGGCGACCGAGGTCGAGCGGCGCGTCGTCTCGCCCGTCGAGAAGGCGCTCTACCAGATTCCGAACGTCGAGTTCGTCTACTCGACCTCGCAGCCCTCGGGCGGCATCGTGATCGTGCGATTCATGGTCGGGACGGACCCCGACCAGGCCGTCGTCCGCGTCCACGCGAAGATCGCCGAGCTTGCGCCCGCGCTCCCGCCGGGCGCTCTGCCGCCCGTCGTCGCCCCGCGCGGGATCGACGACGTTCCCGTCGCCGCGTACACGCTGTTTTCGAAGGACGCGACGCCGATGCAGCTCCGCCAGATCGCGGACGAGGTGAAGGCCGACTTCACGCGGCACCCACGCGTCGCGCAGGTCACCGTGCTCGGGGGCCAGCGGCGCGTTGCGAACGTGACGTTCGACCGCGACCGCCTCGCGTCCTACGGTGTCTCGCTCGTCCAGGCTTACGGCGCCCTGTCCGGTCTCAACTGGCGCCTCCCGGCGGGCAGCACGACTTCCGGCAACGCCGAAGTCCCCGTCGAGGTCGGCTCGCTCTTCCGCCGCGCCGAGGACGTCGGTACCGCCGTGATCGGCGTCGTGAACGGCAAGCCCGTCTGGCTGAAGGACGTCGCGTCCGTCTCGGATGGCCCCGAGGAGCCCTCTCAGTATGCGTGGATGCTCACGAAGGCGGGCGGCGACGCCCCCGCCGTGACGCTCGCGGTCGCCAAGAAGCCCGGCACGAACGCCGTCGACCTCGTGAAGGACTTGGACGTCCGACTCGAGGGCCTGAAGGGCCCGGTCGTCCCGTCGAACGTGACCGTCTCGAAGACGCGCGACTACGGGAAGACCGCCGATGAGAAGTCGTCCGAGCTGATCTTCCACGTGGGGCTCGCCACGCTCTCCGTCGTCATCCTCATGGCGCTCTTCCTCGGGCGCCGGGAAGCCGTCGTCGTCCTCGTCGCCGTTCCCGCGACGCTCGCCCTCACGCTCTTCTCGTCGTACCTCTTCGGTTACACGCTGAACCGCGTCACGCTCTTCGCCCTCATCTTCGCGATCGGCATCCTCGTGGACGACGCGATCGTCGTCGTCGAGAACGTCCACCGCCACTACGAGCTGGGCTGGGGCGAGCCGCGCCTGACGACCGTCTACGCCGTCGACGAAGTCGGCAACCCGACGATCCTCGCAACGTTCGCGGTCGTCGCGGCGCTCCTTCCCCTCGCGTTCGTCTCCGGCCTCATGGGCCCGTACATGCGCCCGATCCCCGTGAACGCCTCGGCCGCGATGGTCTTCTCGCTCCTCGTCGCGTTCGTCGTCTCGCCCTGGCTCACGTTCCGCCTCTTCCGGAGATTCGCCGAGGAGCACCTCAGGGGAGAGGAGCACTTCGAGGCGGGTGCCGAGGCGAAGCCCGAGGACCGCCTGCTCCGCTTTTACCGCAGGCTCTTCACGCCGCTCCTCGCGAGCGCGGCCCGGCGATGGACGCTCCTCGGCGGCGTCGTCGTCCTGCTGCTCCTATCCTGCGGGCTCTTCCTCGTCCGGGCCGCGAAGGTCAAGATGCTGCCGTACGACAACAAGAGCGAGTTGCAGGTCGTCCTCGACATGCCCGAGGGCACGACGCTCGAGGCGACCGCCGCGGCCGCGCGCACGCTCGCGACCCTCGTGACGAGCCAGCCCGAGGTCACGGACGTCGAGGTCTACGCCGGGACGTCCGCCCCGTTCAACTTCAACGGCCTCGTCCGGCACTACTTCCTCAGGTCCGGCCCGCTCGTCGCGGATCTGCAGGTGAACCTCGCGTCCAAGGACGACCGGAAAAAGGACAGCCACGCCGTGGCCAAGGAGATCCGGAATCGCATCCTCGCGGCCGGCAAGCGGCTCGGCGCGAACGTGAAGGTCACGGAAGTGCCCCCGGGACCGCCGGTCCTCTCCACGATGGTCGCCGAGATCTACGGGCCGGACCCGACGAGCCGCATCGCGCTCGCGAAAGAGGTCCGCGGGATCTTCGAGGACACGCCCGGCGTCGTCGACACGGACTGGCTCGTCGAGGATGCGGCCCCGAAGGTGGATCTCGCCATCGACCGGGAGAAGGCGATGCGCAGCGGCGTGACGCCGGAGCTCGTCGTCAAAACGCTCCGGATCGCGCTCGACGGGATGGACGCGGGCCTCCTGCACGTCGACGCGGCACGCGAGGCCGTGCCCATCGTCCTGCGTCTGGACCGCGCTCAGCGGTCGGGCCTGGAGGGCCTCCTCGCGACGACCGTGCCCTCGCAGACGGGCCGCCTCGTTCCGATCCGCGAGCTCGTGACGGTCGTCCCGGGCAAGCGGGCCCCGTTCGTCTACCACAAGAACCTGCAGCCCGTGACCTACGTCCTCGCCGAGATGGCGGGCGTCGCCGAGGCGCCCATCTACGGCATCCTCGACATGAAGAAGAAGATCGAGGCGCTCCGCGGCCCGGACGGCCGGTCCCTCGAAATCTTCAACACGGCGCTCCCGTCCGACTCGAACCGCTACGCGCTCAAATGGGACGGCGAGTGGCACGTCACGGTCGAGGTCTTCCGGGACATGGGGATCGCCTTCGCGGCTGTCCTCGTCCTCATCTACGTCCTCGTCGTGGGGTGGTTCCGGTCCTTCGTGACGCCGCTCATCATCATGGCGCCGATCCCGCTCACGCTCATCGGCATCGTTCCGGCGCACGCGGCATTCGGCGTGTTCTTCACGGCGACGTCGATGATCGGTTTCATCGCGCTCGCCGGAATCATCGTGAGGAACTCGATCCTCCTCGTGGACTTCATCAACCTCGAGCTCGCCGCCGGCGAACCGCTCGAGGAGGCCGTCGTGAAGGCGGGCGCCGTTCGCTTCCGCCCGATCGTTCTGACGGCCCTCGCGCTCGTCGCGGGCGGCGTGGTCATCCTCCTGGACCCGATCTTCCAGGGCCTCGCGGTGGCGCTCATCTCGGGCGTCGTCGTCGCAACCGCCCTGACCCTCGTCGTGATCCCGCTCCTCTATTTCATGTACATCAGGGCGGCCGGCGTGCCGCCCGCGGAGGAAGAAGCGTGAAGATGCTCATGGTTCTCGCGGGCTCGGAGTGCCGCGAGAGGGTCGAGGTCGCCCTCGAACATGCCGGCGTGACCGGCTACACGGAAGTCGACGCCCGGGGCTTCGGCTCCTCGGGCCGCCACCTCGGCTCGGCGGCCTTCCCGAAGACGTCGACGATCATCATGTCCTTCGTCGCGGACGAGGACGTGCCGAAGCTGCGCGCGGCCCTGAAGGCTCTGCCGGGTGCCGCGGTCCGCCCACACGTCATCACCTGGACCCTAGAGTCCTGGGACGCCTGAGGAGGATCCCGTGCCCCTCTACGAATTCACGTGCGAAGAATGCGGCGCGACGTTCGAGGAGCTCGTCGCCGCCGGCCTCGACCGCCACGGCGTGACGTGTCCCGAGTGCGGGAGCGAGGAAGTCGAGAAGCTCGTCTCGCGCTTCGCCTCGGGCGGAACCTCCTCCGGAAGCGGCAAAAGCGGCGGCGGCTCCTGCGGGCCGGGCTCCGGCCGCTTCACGTGAGGGTGACCCCGGGGCCCGTCGGGCCCCGCTCGACCCTCGCACCGGAGGAGAGGAGAACACGATGAAGAACTCCGTCACGACTTCCGTTGCATTCGAAGAGAGTTCGGCGCTTCCGTTCGGGGAGGCCGTCGCCCGTGCGCGAAAGGCCCTCGAGGCCGAGGGGTTCGGTGTCCTCACGGAAATCGACGTCACGGCCACGATGAGAAAGAAGCTCGGCGTCGACCTCCCCCCGTACCTCATCCTCGGGGCCTGTCATGCGCCCTCGGCACACAGGGCTCTTTCTGCGGCACCGGAGGTTGGCGTTCTCCTGCCTTGCAACGTGACTGTCTCGGTCGAGAAGGGGCGCACCGTCGTGCGCGCCATGGACCCGCGCTCCGTGCTCGGGCTCGTGGCCGTTCCGGAGCTCGTCCCCGTCGGCCGGGAGGTCGCCGCCGCGCTCCGGCGGGTGGTCGCGAGTGCCGCCGGCGGCTGATCC
>JBAUSZ010000226.1:0-2013 GCA_049581965.1 Thermoanaerobaculia bacterium
ACCGTGGGCCAGCTCGGCGCGAGGCCGATGAGCGGCCGCGCGACCGAGGAGAGCCCGTACCCGAGAAGGACGAGCGGCTTTTTGGCCTTCGCACGGTCGGCCCACTTCCCCGAAAGGATCTTCACGAACGAGGCCGTGGCGTCCGCGACGCCCTCGATCCATCCGAGCGCCGCCGCCGGGACGCCCGAGAGGGTCGCGAGGAAGGCCGGGAGCAGCGGGACGATCATTTCGGACGAGACGTCCGTCAGGAACGACACCCACCCGAGGCGCACGATCGCCTTCGGCAGGCCCGTGCGGCCGGCGGGAGCAGAATCGCCGCGCATGGCGCTCGTCTCGACCACGGCGTTCATTCTGAAGCTCGACCCGCTCTCCGAGAAGGACCTCGTCGCCGCCCTCCTGACGAAGGACCACGGCGTCGTGCGAGCCGCCGTGCGCGGCGCCCGGGGGAAGTCGAAGCGCTCGGCGGCTCTTCAGCTGCTCACGGAGGTCGCCGTGACCTATTTCCGAAAGGAGGGAGCGGATCTCGCGCGCGTGGACGGCCTCGAGATCGTGAGGAGCGCCTTCGACCTCGCCGCGCGACCGGGAACGGCGATGCTCCTGCCGTACCTCGCCGAGAGCGCCCTCACGTTCGTGCCCGAATCCGAGCAGGGGGGCGAGGTCTACCGCCTCGTCCGCCACGTCCTCGATGCGCTCGAGGCGGGCGTCGGGGCGCCGCTCGCGGCGCGCTACTTCGAGGTGTGGCTCCTGAGGTTCGCGGGCGTTCTCGACGAAGACGACGCGTCCGAGCCGGCGCGCGCGCTCCTCGGGTCCGTGAAGAGGCTCTCTCTCGTCGCTCTCGCGTCGAAGCCCCCGGCCGCGGCGGCTCTCGACGCGCTCGAGGACCTCACGCGGGAGGCGCGCCGGAGCTTTCTCGGACACGAGCTCAGGAGCTACCGTTTCCTCGGCGCGCTCGGCTGAGCGCGGATTTGGGTACACTCGACTGCCCCTCGCGGGACGCGCATGGACCTGCAAACGCTGATCCTCCGGCTCTCCGCCTACTGGTCGTCCAAGGGCTGCCTCATCGAGCAGCCGTGGGACGTGGAAGTGGGCGCCGGGACGATGCATCCGGCCACGTTCCTGAGGGTTCTCGGTCCCGAGCCGTGGCGCGCGGGCTACGTCCAGCCGTCGCGCCGACCGGCGGACGGTCGGTACGGCGCGAACCCCTTCCGCCTCGTGAAGCACCTGCAGTTCCAGGTCGTCGTCAAGCCGTCGCCCGCCGACATCCAGGACCTGTACGTCGACAGCCTCGTCGCCCTCGGGATCGACCCGAAAGAGCACGATCTCCGCTTCGAGGAGGACAACTGGGAATCGCCGACCCTCGGCGCGTGGGGCGTGGGCTGGCAGGTGCTCCTCGACGGGATGGAGATCACGCAGTTCACGTATTTCCAGCAGGCGGGCGGGCTGGACCTCGCGCCGATCACGGCCGAGATCACCTACGGACTCGAGCGCCTCACGATGTTTCTCGCCAAGAAGCAGAGCGTCTACGAGATCGACTGGGCGCCGGGCGTCGCTTACGGGGAGGCCCGAAAGCAGGACGAGTTCGAGGTTTCCAAGTACGGCTTCGAGGTCGCGGATCCGGCCCTGTGGCAAACGCTCTTCGAGAAGTACGAGGGGGAGGCGAAGCGCTGCCTCGAGGCCGGTCTCGTCCTGCCGGCTTACGACTTCACCCTGAAGTGCTCGCACGCGTTCAACATCCTCGACGCGCGCGGCGCCGTCTCCGCGACGGACCGCGTCGGCGTGATCAAGCGCGTGCGCGGTCTCGCGATCGAATGCGCGAAGGCTTACGTCGCGTCGCGAGAGGCGCTGGGCTTCCCGCTGCTCCCGAAGAAATCGGTGCCGGCCGCGGAGAGCACGGATGCCTGAATTCCTTCTCGAGATCCTCGCCGAGGAGATCCCCGCCGGCGTGCTGCCGGGCGCGCGCGAGGACCTGCTCGCCCGCGTCTCGAACGCGTTCGCCGAGGCGCGCCTCGGCGG
>JBAUSZ010000227.1:0-16945 GCA_049581965.1 Thermoanaerobaculia bacterium
CTCCTCCCCCGGCGAAAGGCGCAGGGCGGCGCCCAAGCCGAGGCGGCGCGCGAGGTAGGCGAAGTGGTTCTCGGAAACGAGGACGGATCGGGCCTTCGAGAGCGTCCCCTCCCCTTCAAGCGGGAACGCGCCGAAGAGGATCTCCGAGACGAGGTAGTTCAGGATGCTGTCGCCCAGGAACTCGAGCGTCTCGTTGTCCTCGGCGTCGGGATCGTCGTTCGCGAAAGAAGAGTGTGTCAGCGCGCGGCCGAGGAGCCTCCGGTCGCGGAACCGGCGCCCGAGCGCGCGCTCTACGGCGTCGAGATGGTCCTCCGGCTCCTCGTCCACGCCCCCGAGTCTAAGCGGTGAGCCCCTCGCGAAGGCCCGAGTGCCGCGAGCGGCAGCGGGCTTCTTCGTCCCGGATCTCTTCGTGGAGACGCAGGAGTCGCCTGAGGTCGATCGCGACGAGGGCGACGGCGAGGACGGCGAGCCCGATCAGGGCGGGAACGACTCCATTCTTGGAAAGCGCCATGGCGTGCCTCGGAATTTCTCCGAGAAATCTAGGGCGCCGAGGCCCGGCCCGCAAGCGGTACCGGAGGAGGGATTTGAACCCTCACGGCCCCTTCGGGCCCGGGGATTTTAAGTCCGCGAAATCCCCGTGTTACCAGCGTTCGCCCGCGTTCGGAGAGCGTACGAAATAGGCCGTGGGAGCGTGTTTTATCGTTCTCTGGCGTTCGTATGGCGTAACATGGTGTCGGGCTCGGAGCGGGCTTTTTTCCACCTGGCGGGCACGGAGTGGGCACGGAATGGCCCGGTGATTTTCTTGGGGATTTTTTCATGGCCGACCGAAAGCGCCGATTCACCCAGAAGATAGTAGATGCGCTTCCACCAGGCGACGCGGGCGGAACATGGTGGAGCGACAGCGAGCAAGAGGGCCTCTACCTCGTGCGCTACGCTGGCGCGAAGAGCGTCTACAAGGTGCGCATCAGGATTAACGGGCGACGCCGCGTCGTGAAGGTCGGACGCGCCGACCGCATCACACTCACGATGGCCCGGGAGCGGGCGCGGCATCTCCTCGCGCAGGCCGAACTCGGGCGAGATCCCGCGGCGGAAAAAGAGCGCGCACGGAAGATGCCGACGTGGCGCTCGTGGACGAAGACGTACCTAGAGCGCGTGGCGATGAAGAAAAAGAGCCCGCGCGAGGACGTGCGGTTCCTCGGCCCCGCGTCCGCTTCGGTGCGCGCATGGGGAACTAGGCCCCTCGACGAGATCGGCCGCGAGGACGTGGAGCGACTCCACGTCGCCTTGAAGAAAACGCCCACGGGCGCGAACCGCGCCCTGGCGAGCGTCCGCGCGTGTCTCTCGGCGGCGGTGAGAGCCGGTCACGTTGCCGTGAATCCTGCGCGCGGGATCACGCACTTCCGCGAGTCTCCCCCCCGGGATCGCGTGCTCTCCGACGAGGAGATGGGTCGTCTACGCCGCGCCCTCGCCGCGGAGGATGCATTCGACCGCGCGGCCTTCGCGATGCTCATTCTGACGGGCGCGCGGCTCTCCGAGGCTTTGCACGCACGATGGGCGGATCTCGACCTCAAGGCTGGGACGTGGCGGATTCCGAGTCCGAAGACTGGCCGGCCACAAGTGGTACCGCTGCCCGCGGCAATCGTGGAGATTTTGACCGGACTCCCGCACGTCGGCCCCTATGTGATCCCGGGGCGGGATAAGGACCGGCCCCGATACGATTTGCAGGGTCCGTGGAAGCGCGTGCGCGACGCGGCCGAGCTGGAAGGCGTTCGGATTCACGACATTCGCCGCACGTTCGGACTGGCCGTCACGCGGATCTCGGGCCTCCTCGTGGCGAGCAAGCTGCTCCGCCATTCAAACGTCATGGTCACGGAGCGCGTCTATGCGCCGCTCGGCATGGCGGAACTTCGAGCGGCGACAGAGCAGCGTGCGGCCTCGCTCCCTGCCGCCGCGGAGGAAAGCTGATGCACGTCACCGTCACCCGCACCGGCCACGAGGAGCACGTCCTGCGGCTGGAGGCCGAAGCGCCTGTGCCCGCGCCGGCGCCGGCGTTTTTCCGTTACCTGCACGAGACGCCGGAGTTTCACTTGTACGCGAACATGATTCACGCGCTCGGCGGCGATCCCGAGAAGATCCTGCGCGGCTGGCTGGAGCATCGGTCGAAGATCGGCGTCAGGGCGGGCCGCCGCATCGCCGCACTCGTCAAGGCGGAGCGCGAGCAACGGCGCAAGGGCGGGAAGGTGCGCGGGGCCGCGAACGAGACGCACCGGAAGAAACTCTTTCGCGCGCTCAGACCGTTCCTGCCGACTGCGAAACTCAGGCGTCAGATTCTCGCGCAGCTCCGAAGCAACATGGATCTTGAGATCGTCGTGGGGAACGACGGCATCCTGCCGCGCGTCACGGTCGGCCCGTACATTCTCGGCCCGCCCGGGAAAAAAGCGTCCCACGAAAATGAGGTGACACCGAAAGGCCGTTAGCGTCCTCTGTTCACGTGCCCGAACGAGGAGGGACGCGCGTGGACATCAAAATGCTTCGGACTGAGGACCTCGCAGCTATAACTGGTGAGCCGCCCCAACGCTGGCGCGCCCGCCGCGTCTCGGGCGACACCCCGCCATTCCAGAAGATCGGTCGGCGGGCCTACTACCTCGAATCCGACGTTCGTGACTGGCTGCTCTCTCGCCGTGCGACGAATACGGCTGAGGCCCGTGCTGCACGGCAGGCCCGCGTCGAGGGAGCGGGCTCGAAGTGAGCGCCGCAAGCGCAACCGCCGCGGCGTCACCCGCGGCGGCCTTCAGGGAAACACCGGAACGACGCGACGATAGCAAAGACGACGAGCGGCTCGCACGCCTCGAAACCGAGGCCGACGACCTGCGTGCCTTGCTTCACGAAATCAGGCTGGAACTTGATTCCCCGTCCGTGGAGCGCGATCTCGCACGGGCCGAGGCGTTCGCCGCCGCCGTCTATGAACTTGCGTTCCGCGCGAGCGTGCGCCTGCGGGCGGTGTCGTCGTGAACGCGAAGCCGATGTCCGTCGCCGACGCGAGGACGATCCTCGCGGCAATACGCGAACACACGCCGGTGCCCGCCGAACTTCGGGACCAGGCGTTGCTGGTCCTGCGCGCCACCTCGCCGAATGTGATTCTGTTTCACCGCGACCCCGTCGAACGCGAGCGGGAACGTGAGATGCGCCGGCGCATTCATGAACTCAGGGCGGCAAGGCCATGATGGACGACGAAGAGCCGCCGCTCACCGATGCCGAGATCGCCGAGGTCCAGGCGCTCCTGCACCCAAGTGCGGAGGTGCAGCTTCGCGAACTCCTCGGCCCCGCGCCCGAGATCCCGCACGAGGACGCCCGCACGCAATGGCGGCGCGCCCTCGGAAACGTCGCGCCCGAGTGGGCCGTGGAGGCCGCCGCCGCGAACGGCGCGGAACTCTTCGAGGGCGAGGCCGGAGACCTCCTCCTCGCGGCCGTGACGCGCTGCGTTTTCGAGGACCGCGGCCCGACGCTGGACCGTCTCGCGCGGTACCTCCTCGGGAAAGGCGCGGACCGCTTCATCGTCTTGGCCGTCCTTCACGGATGGGCGAATCATTTTTGCGCTCCGGTGCCCTTCGAGGAAGAAATCAACGCCGTCGTCCTGGGGGCCGCATGAGCAGCAACCTCATCCTTACGCCCGCCGAGCGCGCCGAGCGCGGCATCGCCGAGGTGCCGCACGACCCGGACGGTTTTCCCGACGCGCTCCTGCCCGAGGCGTTTCACGGACTCGCAGGCGAGTTTGTGGACCTCGTGTCTCCGCATACCGAAGCCGACCCGGCCGCGCTGCTCGTTCATTGGCTCCTCTACTTTGGGAATGCCGTCGGCCGCGGCCCGCGTTTCCGTGTGGGCGCAACGAAGCACACGACCGCCGAATTTGCCGTCCTCGTCGGGACGACGGCGAGCGCCCGCAAGGGCACCGCAGAGCACGAAGCGCGCCGGCCGTTCCTCCTGGCGCAGGACAAGTGGACGGACCGCCTCACGACGGGACTCTCCTCTGGCGAGGGTGTCATTCACGCGGTACGCAATCCCGTCGAGACGCTCTCGGCGGTCAAGAAGGGCGGCCGCATCGTCGAGACGCAGAAATACATCTCCGACGAAGGCGTTTCCGACAAGCGCCTGTGCGTCGTCGAACCCGAGATGGCGCGCGTCTTGTCCGTGATGAGCCGCGACGGGAATACGCTCTCGGCGACGCTGCGTGAGGCGTGGGACGCCCGCGACGTTCTCCGCACGCTCACGAAGAACTCCCCCTCCGTGGCGACGGGCGCGCACATCAGCATCGTGGGCCACATCACGCGCGACGAGCTGCTCCGGCATCTGGACCGAACGGAGACGGCAAACGGGTTCGGAAATCGGTTTCTGTGGCTCGCGGTCCGGCGCACGAAATTCCTGCCGGACGGCGGCAACCTCCGCGACACGGACCTCCACGAACTAGTACGCGATCTTCAGGATGCTCTCGGCTTCGCGCGGACAGTCGGCGAGATGGAGCGCGCCGCCGATGCAGATGCCGCGTGGCACCGGGCCTATCCCATCCTCGAGGCCGAGCGCCACGGCCTCTTCGGGGCTATCACCGCACGCGCCGCGCCGCACGTCCTGCGGCTCTCGATGATCTATGCACTCATGGACAAGTCGGAGGTCGTCCGCGGGGAGCACCTGGCCGCGGCGATGGCCCTCTGGACCTACTGCGAGGACTGCGCCCGCTTTATCTTCGGCGACGCGACGGGCGATCCCGAGGCCGACCAGATCCTCACGGCACTCCGGCAGGCGGCGCGCATGAGCCGGGACGAAATCCGCGACCTTTTCAACCGTCATGTTCCGGCGCAGCGCATCACGGCCGCACTCGCGCTTCTTGACCGTACCGGGAAGGCGTTCATGACGAAGGAAGCCACGGGCGGCCGCCCGGTCGAGTGGTGGGCTGCCGTGCGGCGGGTCGCGCCGTGACGACCTTTCCGCGCTTTCCGCGCTTTTCGCGCAATGGTGTCCATGTATGAGTCGGAGGTACTTGGAGATCGCCTTTCCTGTTATAGAAAGTCTTAAAAAATCTCTCTCTAAAGAGAATCCGTTGCCTAGTAGAAGGTGCGCGATAAGCGCCATAAGCGCGGAAAGCCCCCGGCGCGTGCTGCCGTTCGTCGCCGACCGGCGGGCGCGGGCGGAGGCCCGACGGCACCCGCCTGCGCCCACGGGCGATAGCGGGCGGCATGGGGCGCAGGGCAAGTGAAGAAGAACGCAACCGGGACGCCTGACGGGAAACGGGAAAAGACCCGGTGCCGCGTGTGCCTAAGCCCGCGCCGAATGGAGATCGACGGCGCGCTCGTCGCTCGCACACGTTTAGTCGATATCGTTTCCCGTTTCGGCCACTCGACCACGGCGCTGTCGAATCACCACAGGGAGCACCTCGGCGCTGCCCTCGTCCGGGCCGTGGCACGTGTCGTCGCGCCTCCGCCCTCGACGGCCGAGATCGCGGCGTATGAGAACTCGCTCCTGGGCGAGATGCGGGCGCTTCAGGCCCGGACGATGAAGCTCCTCGAAGACGCAGAGAACTCGCCGGACCTGCGGCTACGCGCGGTCGTCATCGCGCAGATCCGCGAGAACGTCGTCGCCCTCGCGAAGCTGATGCCGGCGAACGTCCGCGAGGAGGTCGTCGCGATTGAATTTAGTTTTACAGACCCGCCGCGCCTCTTGTCGCAGGGTCGGGACGCTGCTATCGCCGCTAGCGTCGAGGCCGTCTCGGAGCAGCCTGACGCGATTGCGGCGGCTCCTGCGGGGAACGTCGGGACAGAGAAAACCGGGACAGAGGCGGAGCCGTCGCCGTTCGCGGAACCGTTGGATTGGACGTTCACCCACGACGGGCGGATCGTGCGGGGGCCGCGGTGAGTGAACTACGCGGCGTCGAGGACGCGATAGACGGTCGGGCGGGAGAGGCCAACGGCGCGGGCGATTGCGGCGATGCCCTGACCCTCGTTCCTCAGGCGGCGCATCTGGCGGACCTGCTCCGGCGTGACCTTGATGGCCGTGTGGACGTTCTCGGGACGGCCCAGGCGGACGCCGTTCTCTCTGGCGGCCTCAAGGCCAGCGAGGACGCGCTCGGCGCGGACCTCGGTTTCGTATGCGGCCACGGAACCCAGGACGTTCGCCATCAGGCGGCCAGCGGGCGTCGAGAGGTCGAGGCCGTCGCGGAGACTAACGAGGTTGACCCTGCGGGCGACAAACTCCTCGAAGAGCGACGAAAGGCCGCTTGCCGTGCGTCCAAGGCGGTCCAACCGCCAGATGATGATGCTCCTGACCTCACCTGCACGGACTGCGGCGAGGAGCTTTTGGAAGCCGGGACGGTTCATCGTCTTGCCCGTGAACTTGTCGCGGTAGACCTGGGCATCCTCGATGCCGTTCGCGGCGAGGTACCGCTTCACGTCGGGCTCCTGCGATGCCGTGTCCTGCCGCTTGGAACTAACCCTGATGTAGACGGCGGTGTTACTCATGCTCTAAAGGTGGGTCCGGGACGGCAATCTGTCAATGGTAATCTTAAGAATAGTCGGCACAGATTCACCGGCCCGCAAGTGTCTGCAAACGACCCCGGCAAGGCTCAAAACGCTCCGAGAGTTTTCTCTTTACAGGGGGAGCCATGATCGACCTCGCCGACCTCCTCGACGTGAAACCAGCGCAGGTGGTGCCGACCGTCAAGCGGCTCCTGAAGGACCGCCAGAGGCTCATAAAGGCGCTCTCTGACGCTGCCAACCGCCTGACGCTGGACCGGACGGACACGCGGGCACTCGGGTTTCCTGCGACCCCTGAAGAGCGTGCTGCCCGTCGCCTGCTCGCGGAGATCGGCGTGCGCGCCGAGGGGCGACGGTGATTCAGAGCCCCCCCGGTCCGCGGACGTTCTACCGGCTCGAAGCGCGGCGGAACTGCCCAAAACCGCGGGCGGCGGCTGGAACTTTTTTCAGGCGGCACGTTCGCGGGCGGTTCGGGGTGTCCCGGCCGCGGACGATTCACCACTTGGGCACCGGCGCTCAATCTCCTCCATCAGCGGCGAGGCGATCCTCGCCGTGGGGTCGGTCGCCCGTTTCTTTCCAGAACTCAAACGGTGCATCGCTCGCGGGCGGGGATTCTGCCCCTCGGCCGTGGGCACCTTGGGCGGGCCGGTGCTCTCCTCAGCGGCGGAACCACCGCGAGTTGTCGCGCGACTGCTGAACGTGCCTCGCAAGCTCAGCGTGATAGTGCATGCCAGACGTCCTTGCCGGACCAACGAACTTGAATGAGTACGCAAGGAAGTCGATGAACTGATGAATGCCGTAGCGGTTGACGACGAATAGTGTGTTGCCGACGACGAGCGCAAGAACGGCGCCGACGGTAATGTCCTGCCAGGACTTGAGGAATGCGGTGGGAAACCAGGAGGGATGCGCGGCGAAAGCCGTCCCGAGAACGAGCACGCCGGGTAACAGAAGGCGGAGAACGGCGCCGAAGTTATCGACTACCTCGGCTACGACGCCTGGCTGTGCTGTGTCTTGATCGGTCATGTGTCTCCTTCGGGTTGTGCCGTCCGGAGGTGGTTTGATACTCGTGACGATATCGTTTCAACGAAAAGGAAAGAAAGGGCTGTTTTCGCCGACGTGGTCCTGATGGAATCCAGCCACAAGAGGGTGAGGGTTTACAGACCGCTCACGCTTGATCCCAGGGAGGAGTCCCAGATACGAGCTGTTAGGCGGCTGGTTTGTCAGAGCCATCCGCGCTTCTTCGCGGCATTCACAATGGCTCGAAAATCCCTCATCGGCAAAAGCGTCGCAAATTGACCCCAGACCCACCGACCGCGCATCCGAGGCAACTTGCCGATGATGTAGTACCCGAGCCGAATCTCCTCACGGCGGTCCTCGAACTGGACGCGCTGTAGGCAGATAATTTTGCCGGGCTGGTCAGACTGGGGCCTCGTAATCTCGTCCTTGATGATGAAACGCAGGCACTCTCCGTCGGGAGGTATCACTAGCATTCCGCGCTTACCCACGCGGCTCGGCAACGGCGGATAGGAGACTCGGTTCATTTCAGCCGCCTAACGATACCGCGCTCATCGCCGAGCGCGACCGAGTCCCCTACGGCACCGCCTTCGTCCAGTCGCTCGTGATCCCGCGCTGCGCTTCCTCAAGCGATAGCTGCCCGGAGCAGACGAGCGCATGCAGCGCATTCTCGATCCTGTCTTCAGTATGGGGTTTGAACGCCACAGGAGTTGCACCACCAGACGCTTCGCCCTTGGTTGCTCAGGTGCAGGCCGTAGAAGATGATCGGAATGCCAATAAGAATCGGTGCGAGCAAAAGCCCGATCAGCATCACCAGGCAGCCCACACCCTTCTGTTGTTCCACTACGCGCAGGACAAGCCAACCGCTGCACCGCGAACACGGTCGGCTTCCTCGTTCAGGTGGTGCGGCGCGGGGCTGGAACGTTATCCCCGGTGCGGCCGCAGCAGTGGACCACGTTTCCGTTCCGGCCATGCACCACGGAGTCTCTGGGGTGATCGTTCCCTTCCAGGCCATATCGGCCAGCTGCACGGTCGTGTACGGGCCATAGGTCTTTCCCTGTACGGAGATGTAGTGAAGCGGCGATGCGCTCACAGGGGGCGGAGGCGCGGGTTCTGACGGCAACGCTCTAATTTCCTTCTAGCCCAAGGCTAGGCGTCCACGATGGCCCGGTTCTTCGCGATCCGCGCCTTGATTTCCCTTATTCGGGCATCCACCTTTGCGAGGTCCTCCTTACCTTTCTCACGAACCTCGTCGATCTGCCTCAACAGCCGATCCACCTGGGTGGTTTTTCCGTTTTCCAGGACGAGCCAGACGGGGAAGGCCGCTAGGCCGGCCAGGCCGAACCCAATTCCGGTGGCAGCGTCTTCAACGCTCTTGAACGCTTTCAGGATGATGGCGAACACGATCCAAGCAACGAGGAAGACCCCGGTCGCGAAGTTCCGATTCGTCTTGGCCTCGAGTCGCCTACTGATGCCCGCCCTGCGTTCGACCACGCTGGATGCGGTCGCGTCTTCGACGTCGCTTCGGTCTGTCTGTGCTTCGGCCAGCTCCTCCTTGAGCCGCTTCAGCGCGAGCTCCGCCGCCGTCTTGTCTGTTCCCACTTGAACCCGCGCGACCGCGTCCTCGAGTGAAAGTGAAATCGTGCCGCCCCGCCTTTGTACCGCCACTCCGGCGCCGCAGTAACCGCACGCGAATGTGGACATCTGGTGCGTCACTTCCAGGCGACCGCCACAGTTCGGGCACTTCAAGGCAACGAAGGAAATCTGCTCCAATCGGTACCTCCGCGAAACCCCGACTGATCACAACGTCCCGGCTCTCCTAGGCAGAATCGTGGTCGAACTCTATGGCCGCACGGGCGGACAGGACCTGATGCAGTTGCATCGCGGGTATAACGGCACTTCCAGTGACGAAACCCGAGCGCCTTGAAGCCATCGAGCGAGCCCGGAGCTTCTTCTAGCGGCACGGCCGTGGCTGCCTTCTCTTTCTACGTGACGGCATGGCTGCCGATGTGGACCGCTACAGCTCGGTCGAGGAGATCAAGGAGGCGCTGGCGGACGAGCCGGATGCGGTTGAACTCGTGGCCGCCGCCGTCTACGCGGTGGGCAGGTACGACCCGATCAACGAGGCCGTCGTAGTCGAGTCCATCGGCGACGTGATCCGGGTCCTCATCGTCTGCGCCGAGGACGCCGAGGACATGGGCGGAATCGAGTTCTCGGCGACGCCGACGCAGTAGGCGGCGCTGCTGATCGGCGCCCCCGGTGACCGGGGCGACGCCGAGTGACCGAGCGGCTAGATGTGCGAAGCGGCACCGTCAGAGACGTTGCGAGGCTGCAAACCGGCCCTGGCAGTCCTCGTGTACGTGAGCCGACCGCATTATGTCTCTATCGGCGACCGTGAGACCCGGCCGACCGGCCGTGCGGGATACGTGATGCCCAGGTCTCGTGCAATCTGCTCGAAGCCAGCCTCGTTCTCGTACTGGGAAAGGTCAACGCCTCGTGTATGAACCTTCTCGAATCCCGACTTCACGGTGCGGTGGTGGCCCTCGATGAAGGTGCGAGGTAGTGTGTAGAACTCTGGCGCCTTACGCCCTGCTAGGGCGTCGCGCTTAAGATAGAAAAAACCGATGTTCAGGAACACCACTACGACGTAGTCGAACAATTCGAACGTGCGCGCCTTGACCGGAAACGCTCGATCGCAGTCGGTCTGGTAGCGGCTCTTGACCTGGACTCTGATCTGGCGACCTTCGCTTCGTGGGTTGGGATGAATACAGATGAGGTCATAGCCTTCATGGTTCGGAGGCGCCTTGTACGCGAGAACGTTCCGACGCATTAGATGGCCGATGACAAGGTGCTCGGCGCCGAGAGAGACGACGGGAAGACGAAGAGCGTCAGCATTACCCATGAACGTTCCTCAGCCCAGCCGTCGGATCGCCTCGTCACCAACCGGATCCCGGCACGAACTCCCAGTCTCCGGTCCAACTCTTCCGAATTCGACCAAGATCGGTCTGGTAAACGCGCAGCCAAGCGTTTATGACGCCGATGCTCTGCCAGACGTCGGTACGCGCCAGCATGTCGACAATCTGTCTGTGCTCCGAAGGCGTCATCGCGTTCCACATACTAGGATTCATCTGGATGTAAGCGGAGCCTGCTTCGATTCTGTAGCTGCTGATTAGCGGCTGACCGTTCGCCGCGGTAGCCGCAATTAGTTGGTCTAGACGATTGTTAGACGACGAGGCTGCCTTCTTCTTTCCAGCACCTAAGGCATCGGAACATACGGGAAGAAGATAAACGATGAGAGCGAGCGCGAAAAGCTTCGAAACGCGTCGCATCGAACCTCCGGTCCTTCCAGATTCCTTCCGCGATCATGAGGCCAATACGTCTTCTCCCGTCTAGTACAGATGAATCAGGGTTACACACAGTGGCTCCCGCAATGCAGCGGACCCATTTGCGCCCGCCGTTAAACTCGATAAATCATCAGTGGGTTCTTCACGCGCCGTGGCCCCCATGACGTCCCGCCGCTCCGTCGACCTCGAGCCGCCGCCGCCGCGGCCGGTCGAGCCGTCCTCGCCGCGGCTCCGGCGGTTCCCGATCGTTCTCAGCGCCGAGGCCGTGGCTGCCATGTCGCGGCGGCAGGATGCCCTTGCGGCAGAGAAGGCGGTCGAGAGGCACGAGCGGCGTGAGAAGATCAACCGTTTCGCGCAGATGGAGGGCACTCGTCGTGGATAAAGGTGTCAAAGCTGCGTTTAAGAAACTCGTTTATGCATCGTTCTACAGCTCCATAGGGCTATACGGGCTCACCGGAACCCTCAAGAAGATCCCGGCCACGCGGATCGCGTGGTGGGCGCCGTGGGACGATCTCTCATTCACGGACTTTCTGTTTCTAGCTGTCAGTCTGTGGCTAAGTCTGTTTGTTCTATTCGTGGGGATCGTGGTTTTCGTCGGAACGCTGATTGAAGGCTCAAGAGTCGAAGGCGACCGAGGGACGGATGTCTAGGAGGCGCGACCTCGGATCTCGCCGGACGAAGCAGAAGCCGAAGAAGCGCGGGCGCGGGAGCACGGAAAGGTGAAGGAGGCGGGGGCATAAGTCACTTGGAGACGATCCTGTCTGCGCCGGCGGCCGCCACACTCGTACAGATTGCCGTGCTGGTGGTCCTCGCTTTGACGCTGTACGTGCTAGTCGGCTACGCAAAGGACACGAAGGCAATCGCGAAGGTCACTGCGGAGCAAAGAGACCTCGCGCTTAGGCCGTGTGTGGTGCTGGAGAATTTTGAGCCCCGTGAGCCGATGCGGATTGCAATGGAACACGCATTCAGGACGATAGATCAGCAGAATAAGAACGCATTTCCCAGCATGCCGGTCAGCCAGCCGGCTGCGCTAGAAATCGGGGGCGAACAGCGAATCACGAACGTCGGCGTCGGGCCGGCAATCTCCGTTAAGGTCTTCAGGGTGGATGCTGCAGGGAAACCGTCTTCCGACGTTCTGTTCCCTCATCTCGGAGTGAACCAGGTGGTCGGAATCGGACGGATGATCGATCCGGCAGAAAACGAGTCCTGGTACTTGGAGATCCGTTACGACAGCGCCTCGGGTGCGAGCTTCTTTTCGCGCTACTTGATCGAGGGAAGGGTTCCGAGAGGCTTCAGTACGGGTCAGTACCCGATGCGTTCCACAATCGCCCCGGCCTCCGCTTCGCCTTGACGCCCCTCCCGACGGCGCCCCCGCGTAGCCGGTCGTCTCGGCGCAGCGGCGGCCTTGAAGCGCCGCCTGGCTCTTCCGCGGCCCCTGCGGCGCGCTCCCTCGCCCGCTCCTGGTGCTGAAGCTGCCCTCACGGGCTCTAACCCTCGGGTCCGAGGCGGGCACGGAGCGGGCACGGTAGCGGATGGCCGAGATTCTCTGACGCTGTAAGTCGTACCGGAGGAGGGATTTGAACCCTCACGGTCCCTTCGGACCCGGGGATTTTAAGTCCCCTGCGTCTGCCATTCCGCCACTCCGGCCGGGAGAGCTTACGCCGTGGGCGGGCGGGAGGAACTGGAGGCGACGGTCGGATTCGAACCGACGAATGAGGCTTTTGCAGAGCCTTCCCTTAACCACTTGGGTACGTCGCCGTCCCAGACCCGGGCGCGGATCTTAACCGGGCCGGGCCCTACTTCGCCATCATCCGGGCGAGCTCGAAGAGGGACGGGTCGAGAGGCTTCTTCACGCCGGCCACCTCGCCGAGAGGAGTTGCGGCGATCTTCCCGTCCCGGAGCCCCATGAGGACTCCAGACTCCCCCGAGACGAGCTGCTGGACGGCGGCGGCGCCGAGGCGCGTCGCGAGGAGGCGATCGTATGCCCCCGGCGCCCCGCCCCGCTGGACGTGCCCGAGGATCGTGACCCTGAGGTCGAACCCGAGCCTCTTCTTGTTCTCCCTGAAGTAGCGCGCGAGACTTTCGGCGTCGAACGAGGCGCCCTCGGCGACCACGATGATCGCGTGCTTCTTTCCGCGCTCGCGCGAGACGTCGAGCTCGCGCGCGAGCGCCTCCGGGTCCACGGGGACCTCCGGGATCACGACGGCCTCGGCGCCGCCCGCGATTCCTGCCATCAGGGCGAGATAGCCACAGTCGCGCCCCATGACCTCGACGAGAAACGCCCGCTCGTGCGACGACGCCGTCGTCTTGAGCCGGTCGATCGCCTCGAGCGCGATGTTGAGCGCCGTGTCGACGCCGATCGTGATGTCCGAGCCGAAGAGGTCGTTGTCGATCGTCGAGGCGACGCCGACGACCGGAAACCCGAGCTTCTGAAGCTCGAGCGCGCCGGACTGCGAGCCGTTGCCGCCGATCACGACGAGCCCCTCGACCTCGTGTCTCCGAAGGATCTCGAGCGCCCCGGCACGTCCCTCGGGCGACTTGAACTCGTCGCAGCGGGCGCTCCCGAGGATCGTCCCGCCCTGCTGAATGATTCCGCCGACTGCCCGGGCTCCCAGCGGCACGAGGTCTCCCGCGATGAGACCCGAGAATCCGTGTCTCACGCCGATCACGCTCCCGCCCAGCGCGATGCCGGCCCGCACGACGGCCCGGATCGCGGCATTCATCCCCGGGGCGTCGCCCCCGCTCGTGAGGACGGCGATTCGCTTCATGCTGCGGGCGTCTCCTGTCCGGCGGTCCCGAACGGCCATTCTCGCGCGAGACGGGATCTCACGAGAAACGCGCCGACGCCGGCAGCGATCACCGCGAGCCCGGTCGCCTTGAAGCCCTTCTCCGGCGACACGAGGACGAAGCCCCACAGGGCGAGCGCGACGAGCGCGGGGAGCGGATAAAGCCACATTCGGAACGGGCGCTTGAGATCCGGACGTGTCTTGCGAAGAACGAGCGCGCCCGTGACCTGGGTCATGAAGGGAATGATGGCCCGGATCGAGATGATCGCGGACACGACGGCCTTCAGATCCAGGAACGAGAAGAGCGCGGCTCCTCCCCCCAGCGCGGCGATCGCAACGATCGGATAGCCCTCCGTCGGGTGGAGGCGCGAAAAAACGCGAAAGAAGTTCCCGTCGCGGGCCGCGGCCCACAGGATGCGCGAGTAGCCGAGCGTGAGCGAGAAGACCGACGCGAACGCCGTCCAGAGGATGAGGAGCGTGACGCCGCGCGCGACGGGTCGCCCGGCGAGGAGCTCCACGAAGTCCGCGACCGTGGACTTCGACGTCATGGCCTTCTCCATCGGGAGTACCGAGACGATGCAGACGTTCATGAGGATGTAGAGCACTCCGACCGCGAGGATCGACACGACGATGACGCGGGGGATCGTCTTCGTGGGCTCGACGATCTCCTCGGCGAGGTAGCAGATGTTGTAGTAGCCGAGGTAGTCGTAGACGGCGAGGAGGAGCGCCGCCCCGAGGCCGCCGAGGACGCCCGGCGGCAGGACCCCCGGCGCCGAGACGACGGGAGCCTCCCAGAAGCGCCACGCCTCCATCCTCATGTGCGGGAGGCCCAGCCCGATCACGATCCCGAGCGTCGCGAGGACGCCGATCCAGAGGACGACCGAGAACTTGCCGATCGCGCCGATCCGCCGCATGAGGAGGAGGGTGACGGCCACGCAGAGGAGCGACGCGACCGCGCCCTCCCATCCCGCCGGGATCCCCGGGAACACGAACCGCAGGTACCGCGAGAAGCCGATCGCTCCCGATGCCATCGAGAGCGGCGCCGAGAAGGCGATCTGGAAGAGAAAGAGGAACGAAACGAGCCTCCCCCAGCGCGCGGGGCCGTAGGCCTCGCGGAGGAACGCGTAGGAGCCGCCCGCGCGCGGCAGAGAGGCCGACAGCTCGGCCGTCACGAGGCCGTCGGAGATCGCCAGGAGAGCGCCGAGCAGCCACGCGAGGAGCGCCCGCCCCCCGCCCATGGCGGCGAGGATCAGCGGCAGGGTCACGAACGGACCGATCCCCACCATGTCGATCACGTTCAGGGCGGTCCCCTGCCAGAGGCCGATCTCGCGTTTCAGCGCGCCCTCAGACCCGTGGGGAAGGCTCATGTTGCGAGACAGTAACCTGTCTGCCCGACCGGCGCCTTGACGGACGGGCGCGCATCTTGCGTAAAATCCACGGCCTGAACCTCATGCGCCAGTCCGCCGCCCGCGCCGCCGCTGCCGTCCTCGCCGCGGCACTCCTCGCCCCGGTCTTCGGGGCTGGCGCGGTGCTGGCAGACGATCTGCGCGACCTCGCCTCGGGCGACACCGGTCTGGCGGACAACCCGGACACTCCGGGACCCGACCTCTACGCGCCGCGCTCCTGGGGAGACGACATACCCGACATGCCGTCGCTCCTCATCCTCGACGCGCCTGCCGAGGCGATGAGCGTGGACGCTCCCCGCCCCGTCGAACCCGCGCTCATCGCGCACCGGTACCTCGCCCCTTGCCTACCGACAACTGGCGACGTCGCGGCACGGGGTCCCCCGGGCCTCCTCCCGTAGCTCTTCATCCCGAAGACGCCCACGGTGCGGCGCCGAAGGCCGCCGGAGGAGACCCGTGAAGACTGCCATCGTCCTGGTCGCGGGCGCGCTCGCCGCGCCTGCGCTTTCCGCTCTCGGCCAAGGGCCTGCGAGGGTCACTCTCGGCGAGGCCTTGCGCGTCGCTCGGGAGAACAACCCCGACTTTCTCGGCGCGCGCGCCGATCTCGAGAGCGCCCGCGCCCAGCGCGAGACGGCTGCCGTGCTGCCGAACCCCGTCCTCTCGTACTCAACGGCGAAGATCCCGACGGACGGCATACCGGCCGGCACCGTCTGGGGGAACGATTTCTACAGCCGCGGCTACGATACCGTCGTCTCGGCCAGCCAACTGGTCGAGATCGGCGGCAAGCGTTCGAGCCGGCGCGCCTCTGCCGACGCCGGAATCGCGGCTGCCGACGCCCGGCTCGCGGAGGCCGGCCGCCTCCTCGACGCCGCCGTCGTCAAGGCCTACGTCTCGGCGGCCGTGGCCGAGAAAAGCGCAGCCCTCAGCCGCGAGTCGGCGGACGCCTTCGAGAGGACCGCGGCAATCGCCCGCGAGCGCGAGGCGGCAGGCGACGTCTCGGCTGCCGAGCGCGCACAGGTCGAAATCGCGGCCGGGAAGTTTCTCGCCGATGCGGCGCAGACCGACCTCGCGGCCGCCAACGCCGCGCGCGCTCTGGCCGCGCTGCTCAACCGCCCCGCGGTCGGACTCGCGGAGGATCTCGACACGCTCGTGTCCGCCGGTGCGAACCCCGTCTCCCTGGCGGACGACGGCGCGGTCCTCGCGCGGAGACCCGACGTTCTCGCTCTCGACGCTGCCGTTCGGCGCGCGGACGCGGACCTCGCCCTCCAGAAGGCGTTTCGGGCGCCCGACCCCACGCTCCAATTCCAGTACGAGCGCCAGCCGCCCGACCAGCGCAACACGGTCGGCTTCGGCGTCTCGCTTCCCGTCCCGCTTTTCAACCGGAACACCGGAGCGATCCGGGTCGCCTCCGTCGCCGCAGAATCGGCACGCCGCGACCTCCTCCGTGGCCGCATCCGGGTCGAGCAGGACCTCGCGGCGACACGCCAGGCGCTCGAAGTCGCGGCGGCCCGGGCCGCGCGCCTGAGCGGCGCACTCGTTCCGAAGGCGACGTCCGTCCGCGACACCGTCCGCTACGCGTACGAGCAGGGAGGCGCCTCGCTCCTCGAGCTCCTCGAGGCCGAGCGCAACGCCAACGAACTCCGCCTCGCCGCGGCCGCTGCGCAGGGCGACCTTGCTGCGGCACGCGCGGACTACCGCGCCGCGCGGGTCGCCGGCATCTTCGGGGAGCCGAAATGAGGAGAGCCGCCGCCACCGCTCTATTCGCCGCCGTTCTCGTGGGGTGCGGCAAGGCCCCGCCCTCGAGCGCCGAGGCTCCCGCACTCCGTGTGGAGGGCGACGTGATCGCGTTCCCCGAGGGCGCGCCCCAGCTCGCGTCC
>JBAUSZ010000228.1:0-37605 GCA_049581965.1 Thermoanaerobaculia bacterium
CTTTTCGGCAGGCCGGACACGATGCCGTCCAGCATCCACGCGCGCGAGAGGTTCAGGCCGTCGAGGTGAGCGAGCTTGCCGTCGGCCGGATCCGTCACGCGCGCGAGAGGCAGCCACGCGGCTCCGCTCGCCCGCGGGATTTTCGGCAGAAAATGCAACAGCCAATCGGCGAAGGCGGGTGGCGGGAGGAGGCGGCGCATGAGATCGGCCTCCGCGAGGCACGGCGAGAGAAAATCCTGCCCGGAGGGCTCGTAGCCGATCGGACAGGCGCGGTCCTTTCCGTAGAGATCCCTGATCCTCGCCGAGAGGAGGCGCTCCATCGCGGCATTCCCCGAGGTGCGCGCCCAGTCGAGAACGAGGCCGAAGGCGAACGCGGTCTGTGCGTGCTCGCCCTCGCGGATCGGGTACGCGAGCTTCGGGATCCACTCCGACAGACGCCCGGCGGCGGCGCGCTCGAGGGGCTCGAGCGCTCGGGTCCACTCCCGGGCCTCCACGTCGTCCCATTCCCTGAGCTCGGCCGCGAGCTGGAGGAGCCAGGCAAGCCCGTAGGGCCGCTCGAACGTCGCGCGACCCGGGGCTGCGAGGTAGGCGACCTCGCCGGCGACCCGTTCGGGAACCAGCGAGGAACGCAACGCCGCGCGGGCGCGCGCCACGAAGGGCGCCTGGGGGTACCGGCGCGCGAGGCGCACGAGGAGCCAGTGGCCGTGCACGGCCGAGTGCCAGTCATAGCAACCGAAAAAGGCAGGCGTCAGGGAACGCGGGGGCCTCGCGTCCTCGTCGCCGTTCAAGACGTGCGAGATCTTGTTCGGGTACTCCCTGGAAACGCACGAGAGCGCGAGATCCGCGAAGCGGCCCGCCGCCCGTTCGTCGAACCCTCCCGCCGGCGCCGCGGCGGCCAGGGACGATGACGCGAGGAACGCGGTCGCGAGAACCCTTCGCACGGCCCGGATGCTAACCCGCGCGCCCGCCGGTATCCTGTCGCGTGCGCTTCCGGAACCCTCCCGGCAGTCCTCCCCAATCCGCCGGCCTCGCCGACTTCGCCCCGTTCTTCCTCCGGCGCGCGAGGGACCGCCCGCCGGCCGTGCCGGAAGGTCATGTCCTGCCCGCTGCCGAGGCGGCCGCGGCTCTCGCGGCCGCAGGCCCCGAGAGCCTCACGTGGCTCGGCCACGCGTCGTTCCTGATCCGAACCGGCGGTCTGACGATCCTCACGGACCCGTTCCTGTCCGACTACGCGGGCCCCGTCCCCGGCCTCGGGCCGAGGCGCTACGTGCCGCCGGGGATCCCGCTCGAAGAGCTTCCGAAGATCGACGCCGTCCTCATCTCCCACAACCACTACGATCACCTCGATGCGAGATCCATAGAGAGGATTTCTTCGAACGCAAAGGGGGCCGCGGTCGCGGTCGTTCCGAAGGGGCTCGGCTCGTTCTTTGCGTCGCGAGGCTATTCGGATCTCCGCGAGCTCGGATGGGGCGAAGGCACCCTCCTCGGAAAATCTCCTTCCTGTTCCGTCTCCTTCTCCTGTCTCCCCTGCGTCCATTTCTCCGGCCGCACACCCTTCGACCGCAACGCCACCCTCTGGGCCTCGTGGTCGATCGCGTCCCCCTCCCTGAAGCTGTTCTTCGCGGGCGACTCCGGCTACGGGCCCGTCTTCAAGGAGACGGGCGCGCGGCACGGCCCGTTCGATCTCGCGCTCCTCCCGATCGGCGCCTACGAGCCGGCCTCGATCATGCGGCCCGTCCACCTGGATCCCGAACAGGCGGTCGCCGCCGGGCGCGACCTCGGGGCGAGGACGCTCGTCGCGATGCACTGGGGGACGATCGTGCTCACCGACGAGCCGCCCTTCGAACCCGCCAGACGTTTCCGCGCGGCCGCGGACCGCGCGGGGTTTCCCGCCGGACGCGCGTGGATCATGAAGATCGGAGAGACTCGAGAAACCGGCTGACGGCCGCGACCGCCTCGGCGAGGTTCTCCTCCACGGTTCGACCCGACGCGGCGCGCGGCTTGAACGAGTGATCCCCATCCTCGAGGAAGAGGAACCGAACGGTCTTCGAAAGGTGATAGCGGGTGACCTCGTCCCGCGTTCCGAAGGAGTCGCGCTCGCCCTGGACGATCAGTGTCGGGGTCCGGAGGCTTTGCAGGTGCGCGACGCGGAGCTTGCCGGGCCGTCCGGGCGGGTGGAACGGGTAGCCGAGACAGACGAGCCCCGCGATGCCGGCCTCGTCGGCGACCATGCTCGCGATCCGGCCTCCCATGGACTTTCCGCCGATCGCGAGTAACGCGGTTCCTTTCGTGCCGCCGATCTCTCGGATCGCGTCGAGCCAGCTTTCCCGAAGAACGCGCTCGCGGTCGGGAGGCCGCCTCCTGTTCTCCTCTCGGCGCGCCCGCATGTACGGGAACTCGAAGCGCACGACGCGGAACCGCGCCGCGGCGATTCCAGAGGCCACGGCGTTCATGAACGGGGAATCCATCGGCGCTCCCGCGCCGTGCGCGAGAACGAGCGTCAGCGGCGCGCGGGCCGGTCCGTCGAAGAGAAAGCGCTCCACCTAGAATCCGTCCGTGGCGAACAAGTATCTCTCGCACGGCGCCGAGCGCGGCCCGAAAGTGCGGGCGATGTTTTCGCGGCTCGCGCGCCGTTACGACCTCCTGAACGACGTGATGAGTTTCGGCCTCCACCGCCTCTGGAAGCGCGACGCCGTGGAGCTGGCCCTCGCCGGGCGGACGGGCCCGGCAAGAATATTGGACCTCTGCTGCGGAACGGGCGATCTCGCGTTCCGCGCCGAGGCTGGCGCTGCCGTCGGCTCACGCGTCGTTGGCCTCGACTTCACGCTTCCGATGCTTTGTATCGCCCTCGGGCGACGAGCGTCCTCCCGGCGCGCGCCCGGGTTTGCGCAGGGCGACGCCATGCGGCTTCCGTTTCCAGACGCGAGCTTCGACGCCGTCACGATGGGCTACGGCCTTCGAAACGTCGCCGACCCGCTCGCCTGCCTGCACGAGGTCCGCCGAGTCCTCGCACCGGGCGGACGCATCGTCGTCCTCGACTTCGGGAAACCCGACAACGCCGTAGCGCGCGCTTTCTACCGCGGATTCCTGCGGACCGTCATGCCCGTCGTGGGCTGGCTCTTTCACGGGGACGCCGACACGTACCTGTACATCCCGGAGTCGCTCGAGGCTTATCCGGCACAGCGCGGTGTGCGCGACCTCATGGAGCAGGCGGGGCTCGCCGAGGCCAGCTACCAGAACCGCATGTTCGGGACGATGGGCCTCAACGTGGGTGAGGCTCCCGCCCGCTCGTCTCTATAATCCCTCGTGCCCCGCGACACGTCCAAAGTGAGTTCGGGTTCGCGGGCCCGTCCGATCCCAGGCGAGCCCCCCGTTCCGTCGAGCCGGCTCGTCGGACTCCTCGCGGTCGTGTTCGTCGTCATCATCGCGGCGATTCTCGCGATCGGTGCCGTCTGGACGAGCGCGCTCTCCGGGATTCGCGCCTTCGTCTCGGCCGAGTCGATCTGGTCGAAGGCTCAGAAGGACGCCGTCTACGCCCTCTCTCGTTACCTCGATACGGGTGACGAGGCCCAGTACCGGACCTTCCGTGCGCGACTGGCGGTCCCTCGCGGCGACCGCAGGGCCCGGCTCGCCATGGCCGCTCCGAGGCCGGACTCGCGCGCCGCCGTCCAGGGCTTCCTCGAGGGCCTGAACTCCCCCGCGGACTCCGAGGACATGGTGGCCATTCTCCTTCGCTTTCGCGCCGTGGAGCACATCCAGCGGGCCTTGAGGATCTGGGAACGCGCCGACGCGGTCATCGACGAACTGGAGGCCCTCGGGGCCGCCCTTCGCGAGGACGTCGAAGCGGGCCGGCTCACGGCCGAAGGCCGCACAGCCTATTCTCTCCGGCTTGAGAGCCTGAACCGCGAGGCCACGTCGCTCGAGGGCGCCTTCTCGGAGTCCCTCGGTCTGGCGTCGCGGACGGTCCGCTCCCGCCTGGACCTCGCCGTCGGCGCCATGACGCTCCTCCTCGTCGGGCTGGGCATCGGCGCGTCCGTCCTCATCGCGCGGACTCTCAAGGAGCGTCACGCGGCGTTGCGGGCGTCCGAGCGCCGCTACCGCCTTCTCTTCGAGCGGAATCTCGCCGGACTCTATCGGACGACGCTCGAAGGCCGGATCCTGGACTGCAATTCGGCCTTTGCGCGAATCCTCGGCTATCCGTCCCGCGAGGACGTGCTGAAGATCTCCGCGCTCGACCTCTACTCCGACCCCGGGGATCGCGAGTCGTTCCTCGCACGACTCTCGCAGCAGCGCGTCCTCGTGAACTTCGAGCTCTGCCTCAGGCGCCGCGATGGCAGCCCCGTCTGGGTCCTGGCCAACGAGAGCCTCGTGGACGAACCCGGAGGCCAGACCGTCGTGGACGGCAGCCTCATCGACATCACGGACCGCAAGCACGCCGAGCAGCAGCGCTGGCACCAGGCGAATCACGACGCGCTCACGGACCTCCCCAACCGCGTCCTCTTCAACGATCGCCTCTCTCTGGCGATTCTCCACGCACAGCGGCGTCGGCAGTCGCTCGTCGTCATGTTCCTCGACCTCGACCAGTTCAAGCGCGTCAACGACACGCTCGGCCACTCGGCGGGCGACGAGCTTCTCGTGAAGGTCGCCGACCGTCTCCGACGCTGCATCCGGCAGGACGACACCGTCGCCCGCGTCGGCGGAGACGAGTTCCTGCTTCTTCTCAACGGCATCGGCCGCGAGGCCGACGCCGCGACCATGGCGCGCAAGATCCTCGCGGTTCTCGCTGAGCCGTTCCTGATCCAGAAGCGCGAGCTCTTCGTCGAGGCCTCAATCGGAATCGGGATGTACCCGGCCGACGGCGCGGACGCCGAGACGCTGGTCACGAACGTGGACACGGCGATGTACCGCGCAAAGGAGACGGGCCGCAACTGCTTCCAGTTCTTCACGCGGAAAATGCAGGAGCAGTCCCAGGAGCGGGCCGCCCTCGAGTCGGGGCTCAGGAAGGCGCTCCCCCGGGGCGAATTCGTCCTCCACTACCAGCCGATCTACCGGCTTCGCGACCGCTCGGTCGTCGGAGTCGAGGCGCTCGTCCGCTGGCGCCACCCCGAGAAGGGGGTCCTCTCGCCCCGCGAGTTCATCCCGCTGGCCGAGGACGTCGGCCTCATCGCGCGCGTCGGCGAGTGGGTCCTGCGTCGGGCCTGCGAACAGCTGAAAGCCTGGCAATCAGCAGGCGCAACCTCCCTCCGCGTCTCGGTGAACGTCTCGCCCCGCCAGTTCCAGCAGCGGGACTTCGCCGCGAACGTCCGGCGGATCGTCAAGGAGACCGGCCTCGAGCCCTCGTCCCTCGACCTCGAGATCACCGAGTCGATCGCGATGCACGACGTCGTCCACACGGGGCGCGTCCTCATGGAGCTCGCGGACCTCGGGATCCAGATCTCGATGGACGACTTCGGAACGGGCCATTCCTCCCTGAACTACCTCAAGCACTTCCCGATCCGGCGGCTCAAGATCGACCAGTCTTTCGTCGCCGGGATGGCGACGCAGGACAAGGACCACGCGATCGTCGCGACGGTCATCTCGATCGCCCGCAACCTCGGGCTCGCCGTGACGGCCGAAGGCGTCGAGACGGAGGAGCAGGCCGCGATGCTCGCCTCCCTCGCGTGCGAAGACGTTCAGGGCTACCTCTTCGCGCACCCCGTTCCGGCCGAGGAGGTCGAAAAGCACCTCGGCCTCCCCCCGCGCCCCGTCGGAACCTGATACAAACGAACTATCGCCGCGGTCGCCCCCCGGGGAGCGTAATAGCCGCGACCGGGAGGAACCGCGATGCGCGTCGAGAAGTGGATGACCCCGAAGGTGATCACGCTCAAGCCGACGGACTCTCTGTCGGCGGCGATCCACCTCATGAAGGAAAAGAAGATCCGGCGGATCCCCATCGTGAACGGCGACGGGAAGCTCGTCGGCATCGTCTCCGACCGCGACCTGAAGGACGTCTCGCCCTCGCGGGCGACGACGCTCGACATCTGGGAGCTCCACTACGTCCTCGACAAACTGAAGATCGGCGACATCATGACGAAAAAGCCGATCACCGTGGCGCCGGACGCGCCGATCGAGCGGGCCGCGCAGATCATGATGGAGAAGCGCGTCGAGGGCCTCCCCGTCCTCGATGGGAAGGGAGCCCTGGTCGGGATTCTCACCGAGGGCGACGTCTTCCGCGCGCTCGTCGACATCACGGGGGTCGGGAAGGGCCGGCTCCGGGTCGATCTCCTCATCCCCGACAAACCCGGCTCCATCCGGGAGGTCGCCGACCTCTGCCGGACGGCCGGAGGCAAGATCTTCTCGATCCTCGGCTCCTACGCGAAGGTCCCGGCCGGCAAGCGGGAGCTGATCATGCGGGTCGAGTGCCCCAAGCCCGAGGCCCTCAAGGCCGAGCTCGTCAAGGCCTACGGGGACGCCCGGGTCGAAACGGATTGATTCCCGGGGCGGGGCCCCCTCGCCGGGGCCCTCCGCCTCTCTCCGCGCCGGGGCCCCCGCCCCGGCGCATCTTTTTTGGCCGGCCCGAGCGATCTGATTCATTCGAATCATCGCTTCCGAGAACCAATCTCGACATAAAGGGCCCGTTCGAGTTCCGAAAAACAGACAGGAGGGGCCCATGTCGATCCGGCGCCTTTCGATTCCGTTCGTCCTCGCGGCGATCGCCGCCCTCACCGCGTTTCCGACGTTCGCCCAGGGCAAGACCTTCACGGTCGGAATCTCTCTCCCCTTGACCGGGGCCGACGCCAAGTTCGGCGAGATGAAGAAGCAGGCCTACGAGATGGCCGCCGACGAGATCAACGCCAAGGGTGGCGCCAAGGGGACGAAGCTCGCCTTCGACATCCAGGACTCCGGGGCGAAGCCCGACACGGCCACGGCGATCGTCGAGAAATTCATCACGATCAACAAGTACCCGATCGTCGTCGGCGAGTACACGAGCCAGTGCTCGTACGCGGTGGCGGGCGTCGCGGAGAAGTACAAGGTTCCTTACCTCGTGGACACCGGAGCCGCGGACAAGATCACGCAGCAGGGCTGGAAGTACGTCTTCCGGCTGAACTCGCCCGCGGGCCTCTACGCGAAGGGGGTTTTCTCCTTCTTCGAGGAAGTTGCGAAGCCCAAGTCCATTGCAATCCTTTACGAGAACACCGACTTCGGCACCTCCACGTCGAAGTCCATGAAGGAATACGCCGAGTCCCACGGCATGGGAGTCGTCCTCTCGGAGGGCTACCAGGCCGGCGCCGTGGATTTCAAGCCCATCCTCCAGAAGGTGAAGTCGCTGAGGCCCGACATCGTCTACATGGTGTCGTACCTCATGGACGCGTCCCTCCTCATGCGGCAGTCCAAGGAGCTCGATCTGAACGCGCAGGCGTTCATCGGCGGCGCGGCCGGCCACACGCTTCCCGAGTTCCTCGAGAACGCCGGCGACGCGACCGAGTACTGCATGTCCGCCTCGCTCTGGACGCCGCAGGTGAAGTACCCCGGCGCCGCGGCCTTCGACGCGAACTTCCGGAAGAAGTTCAACAAGGCACCCAGCTACCACGCCGCCGAGGCGTACGCGACGGCCTACGTCCTCGCCGACATCCTCTCGAGGGCCAAGTCGACGTCGCCGGATGATCTGCGCGACGCGCTCGCGGCGACGGACATGATGACCGCTTTCGGTCCCGTGAAGTTCCAGGCGTGGGACAAGTTCACGAACCAGAACAGGATGGATACGCTCGTGGGCCAGTGGCAGAACAAGAAGTTCGAGACGGTGTGGCCGAAGGCCCTCGCCTCGGCCCCATACGTCTATCCCGCGCCGCGCTGGCGCGACCGCAAGTAACCCGGCCCCGGCCCAGGCGGGATTGATGCCGTGACGCCACAGGTCGCCGGCCAACTCGAGCTGCTCGGTCAGGTCCTCATCTCCGGGGTCCTGCTCGGCGGGCTCTACGCGCTGATCGGGCTCGGCATGTCCCTCATCATGGGCGTCATGAAGATCATCAACCTCGCCCACGGCGAGCTGATGATGGTCGGCATGTACATCTCGTTCTGGGCATTCACGCTCGGGAAGATCGACCCGTACGTCTCCCTCCTGATCGTCTTCCCCGCGCTCTTCGTCCTTGGGGCGATGCTCCAGAAATGGCTCATCGCCCCGGTCATGGAGGCCGAGTCGATCCTCCCGGAGAATCAGGTGCTCCTCACCGTCGGAATCGGGCTCGTCCTCTCGAACCTCGCCCTCCTCGCCTTCACCGCCGACTACCGCTCCGTCCCGGTGTCCTATGCATCGAAGACGATCTACTGGGACGTGAAGGCAGGCGGACAGACGATCTCGCTCTCGTTCAGCTTTCCGATGCTCGTCGCGTTCGGGATCGCGATCGTGCTCGGCGCCGCTCTCTTCCTCTTCCTCGGCTACTCGGATCTCGGCCGGATGATTCGCGCGACCGCGCAGGACAAGCGTGCCGCGGCCCTCATGGGTGTCAACACGAAGCGGATCACGTACATCACGTTCGGGCTCGGCTCCGCCCTCGTGGGTGCCGCCGGCGCCCTCCTCGCGCCGGTCTACTACCTGTTTCCCCAGATCGGCGGGCCGTTCACCCTGAAGGCCTTCATCATCACGGTTCTCGGCGGCCTCGGAAACGTCGCGGGTGCCGTTCTCGGCGGCGTCGTCCTCGGGCTCGCGGAGTCCCTCGGCTCCGTTTACGTCTCGCTCGGCTACAAGGACGCCTTCGGGTTCATCATCTTCGTCCTCGTCCTGATCTTCCTGCCCAAGGGACTCCTCGGGAAGGGGCGGGCTTGAGCACGAGCCGTTCGACTCTCCTGTCGCTCGGTGGCCTCGCGCTCCTCGCGATTCTTCCCACCGTCGTGCGCAACCCCTACGCCCTCCACATGCTCGTTCTCTGCCTCCTCTGGACCGTCCTGGGACAGAGCTGGAATCTCCTCGGAGGCTACACGGGGCAGGTTTCCTTCGGGCATGCGGCCTTTTTCGGGATCGGCGCTTACACGACGGGCATCCTCGTGAAGACGGGGCTGTCCCCGGCCGCCGCCTGGTGGGGCCTTCTCCTCGGCGGCCTCGCGGCCGCGGCCGCCTCCGCCGTGATCGGCTGGATCTGCTTCCGCCTGCGGGGGCCCTATTTCGCGCTCTCGGTCCTCGCGCTCGCGGAAGTGCTGCGGCTCGTCGCCCTGAACTGGAAGCAGCTCACGAACGGCGCCGAGGGCATCCTCTTCATCCCGGCCTTCAACTCGAAGTCCTGGTACTACTGGATCGCCCTCGCGCTGGCGGCGTCGAGCATGGCCGTCATCCGCTGGGTCATGAACGGGAAGCTCGGGTTCTACTTTCTCGCGATCCGCGAGGACCAGGACTGCGCCGAGTCGCTCGGGATCAACGCGACGAAGTACAAGCTCATTTCGCTCCTCATCAGCGCGTTCTTCACCGGCGTCGCGGGAAGCTTCTACATGAACTACATGGGCTTCATCGACCCGGGCATCGTCTTCTCGATCCACGACATCTCGGTCATGATGATCCTCGTCACGATGCTCGGCGGCGTCGCGACGACGTGGGGGCCGGCGGTGGGTGCCGCGATCTACATCCTCATGTCCGAGGCGTTCCGGACGTACCTGAAGTCCGGGCACCTCGTCTTCTTCGGGGTCCTCATCATCGTGATCATCATCTTCTTCCCCCAGGGCATCGTGGGAACGCTCCGGGAAACGCTGCGGCGCCGGAAGCGCCGCCTCGCGGCTCCGCCCGCCGGCGGCCCCGCGAAGGAGGCCGCGTGAGCCTCCTCGAGCTGAAGGACGTCACGAAGCGTTTCGGCGGCCTCCAGGCCGTCGGCCACATGACCTTCGCCATCGAGAAGGGCGAAATCTTCGGCCTCATCGGTCCGAACGGAGCCGGCAAGACGACCGTCTTCAACGTCATCAACGGCTTCTTCGCGCCGACCGAGGGCCAGATCTTTCTCAAGGGCGAGCGCATCGACTTCCTCAAGCCCTACGAGATCTGCCGGCGGGGCCTCGCGCGCACATTTCAGGTCGTGAAGCCCCTCGCGCGCCTCACGGTTCTCGAGAACGTGATGGTCTCGGCCTTCTCCCGCACGGACCATCGCGAAGAGGCCCGCACGATGGCGATGGAGGCCACGGCCTTCACGGAGATGGAGGCGTGGCGCGACCGGACGGCGGGGAGCCTGCCACTCGGGATGCGCAAGCGCCTCGAGATGGCCCGCGCCCTCGCGACGAAGCCCGAACTCCTCCTCCTCGACGAGAATTTCGCGGGCCTCAATCCCGCCGAGGTCGAGAAGACGATCGCGATCGTCCGCAAGATTCACCAGAGCGGCGTCACGATCCTCATCATCGAGCACAACATGCGCGTCATCATGTCGATCTCGCAGAGGCTCCTCTGCATGTGCTATGGCGAGGAGATCTCGCGGGGCACGCCGAAGGAAGTCGCGAACGACCCGAAGGTGATCGAGGCGTATCTGGGGGCCGCGCATGCTTGAGGTCCAGGGCGTCGACGTCTTCTATGGCGACGTCCAGGTCCTCTGGGACGTGAGCTTCAACGTCCAGAAGGGCGAGATCGTCGCCCTCATCGGGGCGAACGGCTCGGGCAAGACGACGAGCCTCAACGCCGTGTCTTCGATCCTCAAGTTGCGCAAGGGGTCGATCACCTACGAGGGCGAGCCGCTCCACACACGTGCGGCCCACGACCTCGTCGGGCTCGGCATCGCGCACGTGCCCGAAGCCCGGCGCCTCTTCCCCGAGATGACCGTCAAGGAGAACCTCCTCCTCGGCGCCCTCGCGCCGGAGGCGAAGAAGACGCGCCCCGAAATGCTCGACAAGGTCTACGGGATCTTCCCGCGCCTGAAGGAGCGCGAGAAGCAGGCGGCCGGGACGATGTCGGGCGGCGAGCAGCAGATGTGCGCGATCGCCCGCGGCCTCATGTCCAAGCCGCGCCTCCTCATGCTCGACGAGCCCTCGCTGGGGCTCTCGCCGATCCTCGTGGCCGACATCTTCCGCGTTATCCAGGAAGTCCACGACGCCGGCGTGACCGTCCTCCTCGTCGAGCAGAACGTCTTCAAGTCCCTCGCGATCGCGGACCGTGCGTACGTGCTCGAGAACGGGCGCATCGTGCTGGAGGGCAAGGGCAAGGACCTCCTGAACGACGCGCACGTCAAGGAGGCGTACCTGGGGGTCTGAGGCCGCGCGGAGGCATGCTCCTCCACCTGCTTCTCTTGACACCCCGCGCACGGTGCCCTATCGATTTGGAGGGAGGGTCTGCATGAATGCCTCCGAGGAGGCGCCCGGCGCCTCGTCCCGCGTGGTCGAGGCGCGTGAGATTTCTGCGCTCCTCGCCGCCATTCTCGACTCGGGTTACAGGCTTCTCGGGCCCACCGTGAAGGACGGGGCAATCGTCTACGACGCAATCTCCGCCGCGGCCCAGCTCCCCGCCGGAATCGGGCAGGAACAGACGAACGGCCGCTACCGGCTCAGGCAGCGCGGAGACGGCGCGCTCTTCGGATACACGGTGGGTCCGCACGCGTGGAAGCGCTTTCTCTTCCCGCCGTCGCTCCGCCTCTTCGGCGTTTCCCGCGAGGAACGCCGCCTGCGCGCCGAGAAGAACGTCCCCGACACGCGCCCGGACGCCTTCGTCGGCGTGAGACCGTGCGATCTCGCCGCCATCCAGCGCCAGGACCACGTCTTTCTCGGCGGTCCCTGGCGGGACGTCGATTACGCCGCGCGGCGGGAAAAGGCGCTGATCGTGGCGGTCCAGTGCGGCGAGGCCGAGGGGACCTGCTTCTGCGCCTCCCTCGGGACGGGCCCGCGCGCCGCGGCGGGCTTCGACCTCGCCCTCACGGAGCTCCTCCCCGGCGGCCGGCACGACTTCCTCGTGGAGGTCGGCTCCCCGCGTGGCGGCGCCCTCCTCGCGAAGATCGCGTCCCGACCCGCTCGGCCCGAGGACCTCGAAGCCGCGCGGGCGGCGACGCGCCGGGCCTCGGCGGCGATGGGCCGGACACTCGACATCGACGGGCTGAAGAAGCTTCTCGAGGCGAGCGCCGAAAGCCCGCGCTGGGAGGAGATCGCGGGCCGCTGCATGTCCTGCGCGAATTGCACGATGGTCTGCCCCACCTGTTTCTGCACGACCGTCGAGGACGCCTCGGACCTCGCGGGCGTCTCCGCGGAGCGCTGGCGGCGGTGGGACTCGTGCCACACGCTCGACTTCTCGTACATCCACGGCGGCAGCATCCGGCGGAGCGTCTCCTCGCGTTACCGCCAGTGGATGACGCACAAGCTCGGAACGTGGGTGGATCAGTTCGGCGAGACCGGCTGCGTCGGCTGCGGCCGGTGCATTACGTGGTGCCCCGTGGGCATCGACCTCACGGAAGAGGCCCGCATTCTGAGGGAAAGCCGGCCCGCGCCGGCCGCCTGACGGAGGACACATGGAGAACCTCGAGCCGCTGCTCGCGCAGCACCCGTTTCTCAGGGACCTGGATCCGTCACACATCGCGACCATCACGGGCTGCGCGAAGAACGAGCGCTTCGAGCCGCGACAGTTTCTCTTTCGTGAAGGAGAGGAGGCCAACCACTTCTTCATCGTCCGGCACGGAAAGGTCGCCGTGGAGGTCGAGGCGCCGCCCCGGGGCCCCGTCACGATCCAGACCGTCGGCGACGGAGAGATCCTCGGATGGTCGTGGCTCATCCCACCGTACCGGTGGCGCTTCAGCGCCCGGGCGACGGAGCTGACGCGAGTGATCTCGCTCGACGGGCTGTGCCTGCGGCAGAAGTGCGAGAAGGACCACGACCTCGGGTACGAGCTCCTCAAGCGCTTCGCCGACGTCGTCGGCCAGAGGCTCGACGCCACGCGTATGCAGCTTCTCGACGTCTACGCATCCGAGCCCGTCGGGCGGCGCCGGTGACGGAGGTCCTCGAGATGACGCCTCCGGAGGCCGCCGCGCCGGCAGCGCGGGACCCCATGATCCCGGTCCCGTACGTCGTCGAGCGCACGCAGCGCGAGACGGCGGACACCTTCACTCTCGAGCTCCTCCCGCAGGGGAACGACGGATTCGCCTTCGGCCCGGGCCAGTTCAACATGCTCTACGTCTTCGGCGTCGGAGAGGTCCCGATCTCCATCAGCGGCGACCCCGCGTTCCCGCAGCGTCTCGTCCACACGACGCGCGTCGTCGGTGCCGTCACGCGCGGAATGGGTGCCTTGAGGCGCGGCGATGCGATCGGCGTGAGGGGGCCATTCGGGACCCGATGGCCCGTCGAGGAGGCCGCCGGTTCCGACGTCGTCGTCGTCGCGGGGGGGATCGGCCTCGCGCCGCTCCGCCCGGCTCTCTACGAAATCCTCTCCCGTCGCGAACGCTACGGGCGCGTCGTCCTTCTGTACGGGGCGCGCACCCCCGACGACATCCTCTACCGCAGGCAGCTCCACGACTGGCGCGGCGACTTCGACCTCGACGTCCACGTCACCGTGGACCGGGCGACGAGCGCGTGGCGCGGAAACGTGGGCGTCGTCACGACGCTCATCCCGCGCGTTCCGTTCGACCCCCACAACACCGTCGCGATGGTCTGCGGCCCCGAGACGATGATGCGGTTCACCGTCCTCGAGCTGGAACGCCGCGGGGTGCCGGCCGCCAGGGTCTGGCTCTCCCTCGAGCGGAACATGAAGTGCGGCGTCGGGCTCTGTGGTCACTGCCAGTGCGGGCCGAAGTTCATTTGCCGGGACGGTCCCGTCTTTCCCTGCGTCGACGTCTGGGACCTCATGTCCCGCCGGGAGCTCTGAATGGAGAAAGCGCGGCCCAAACTCGCCGTCTTCAAGTTCGCCTCCTGCGACGGCTGCCAGCTCTCCCTTCTCGACTGCGAGGACGAGCTCCTCGCGGTCGCCGGAGCCATCTCGATCGACAACTTCCTGGAAGCCTCGCGCGCCGTCGGGAAGGGGCCCTGGGATCTCGTCCTCGTCGAGGGCTCGATCACGACTCCTCACGATGCCGAGCGGATCCACCGCGTGCGGCGGCAGGCGAAGTTCCTCGTCACGATCGGGGCCTGCGCGACCGCGGGCGGGATCCAGGCGCTTCGCAACTACGCCGACGTCACTGAATTCGCGAAGGCCGTCTACGCCTCGCCGCAGTTCCTCGAGGTGCTCGGCAAGTCGACACCCATCCGCGACCACGTCTTCGTCGACTTCGAGCTGCGGGGCTGCCCGATCCGCAAGGACCAGCTCCTCGAGGTCGTGAGCGCCTTTCTCGCCGGCCGTAAGCCCGTGACGCCTGCCTCGAGCGTCTGCCTCGAGTGCAAGCGCCTCGGAACCCCGTGCGTGATGGTCGCGCGCGGAACGCCCTGTCTCGGCCCCGTGACGCAGGCGGGCTGCGGCGCGATCTGCCCGTCCTACGACCGCGGCTGCTACGCCTGCTTCGGGCCGATGGAGTCGCCGAACACCTCCGCGCTGGCGGCGCTGTGGCGCGATCTCGGCGTTCCCGAGGGCGGCGTCGTGCGGGCGTTTCGCTCGTTCAACGCGAGCGCCGAGGCGTTCCGGAAGGAGAGCGAGCTCCATGAGTAAGGTCCGGACGATCTCGGTGAATGCTCTCGCGCGCGTCGAGGGCGAGGGCGGCCTCGCCGTGCGCGTCCGCAATGGCCGAGTCGTCGAGACGAGGCTCGACATCTACGAGCCGCCGCGTTTCTTCGAAGCGTTCCTGCGCGGGCGATGCTTCACCGAGGCTCCGGACCTCACCGCGCGCATCTGCGGGATCTGCCCCGTCGCGTACCAGATGAGCTCCGTCCACGCGCTGGAGGCCGCCTGCGGCGCGGACAGCGGGCCGCGAGTCCGCGAGCTGCGCCGGCTCCTCTACTGCGGCGAGTGGATCGAGAGCCACGTCCTGCACGCCGCGATGCTCCATGCGCCGGACTTTCTCGGGTACGAGAGCGCGCTCCACATGGCGAAGGACCATCCCGACGCCGTGAACCTCAGCCTGCGCCTCAAGAAGGCAGGAAACGAGATCGTGACGGCCGTCGGCGGGCGCGAGATTCACCCCGTGAACGTCCGCGTCGGAGGCTTCTACCGCGCGCCGTCGGCTCGGGAGCTCTCCCCTCTCGTTCCGAAGCTCGAGACGGCACGGAGCGAAGCCGTCGAGCTCCTCCGCTGGGCCGCGACGTTCGAGTTCCCCGATCTCGACCTCCACCACGAGCTCGTCTCGCTCCGCCACCCGTCCGAGTACCCCTTCAATGAGGGCCGGATCGTGTCGAGCGAGGGCCTCGACATCGTCGCCGCCGACTACGAGAAGCACTTCGAGGAGGAGCACGTCCAGCGCTCGAACGCGCTCCATTCGCGCCGCAAGGGCGGCGGGATCATCCAGACCGGGCCGCTCGCCCGTTACACCCTCAACTTCGACCACCTGCCGGCGTCGGTCCAGGCCGCAGCGAAGGAAGCCGGGCTCGGACGGGAATGCCGCAACCCGTTCAAGAGCATCCTTGTCCGCTGCGTCGAGACTCTCTACGCGATCGACGAGGCTCTCCGGATCCTGCGCTCGTACGTGCCGCCCGAGCCGCCCTTCGTCGAGGTGACGCCCCGCGACGGCAGCGGCGCCGCCGCCACGGAAGCGCCGCGTGGCCTCCTCTACCACCGCTACCGGATCGGCGCCGACGGCCTCATCCAGGACGCACGGATCGTCCCGCCCACGGCACAGAACCTCCGGGCGATCGAGGCCGACCTCGGCGGCTTCGTCCAGGCCCACCTCGACGTCCCGGAAGAAAGGCTCAAGCTTCTCTGCGAGCAGGTCGTCCGCAACCACGACCCGTGCATCTCGTGCGCGACGCACTTCCTGAGGTTGAGGATCGAGAGGGACTGACGGTGGCGCCACTCGTCGTCATCGGCGTCGGCAGCAACTTCCGCGGCGACGACGCGGCGGGCCTTCTCGCGGCCCGCCGCCTCGGGACCTCCCCCGGCATCCGCGCCGTCGAGCACACGCGGGACGGCCTTTCGCTCATGGAGAACTGGCGGGCGGCAGACCGCGTCGTCGTCGTGGATGCGCTGCGCTCGGGACGCGAGCCCGGGACGGTCTTCCGGTTCGAGGCGACGGAAGGGCCCGTGCCTGGCGACGCGGGCTGGGTGTCCTCCCATTCTCCGGGCGTCGCCGAAGGGATCGAGACAGCCCGGGCCCTCGGCCGCCTTCCCGCCTCTCTCACGGTTTTCGGCATCGAGGCCCAGCACGTGGGTCCCGGGGACCGCGTCACGCCGGCGGTCGTCGCGGCCGTGGAAGAGGTCGCCCGGGCGATTCTCGCCGAACGAGGCCCGGGCTGACGCGCGTTCCCCTACTTCCCGAGCTCCCCGGCGACCCGCGCCGCCGTCTCGACGCCGCGCGCGAGGACCGAGCGGATGCGCCCGTCCTCGAGAGCGAGGATCCCCGCGATCGTGCAGCCGGCCGGCGTCGTGACGTCGTCCTTTAGGGCGGCCGGGTGGCGGCCGGTCGCGAGGACCATCTCGGCGGCGCCAAGCGTCATCTGGGCGACGAGCAGGGTCGCGACGTTCCTCGGCAGGCCGCGCATGACGCCGCCGTCCGCCAGCGCCTCGATGATGATGTAGAGGAACGCCGGACCGCTCGCCGAGAGGCCGGTCACCGTGTCCATGTGCTTCTCTTCGAGCTCGAGGACCCTCCCGAGGGGCTCGAAGATCTCCGTCGCGAGGGCGACGTGGGCGTCGGTCGCGTGGCTGCCCTTCGAGAGCACCGTCATGCCCTTCCCGATCAGGCAGGGCGTGTTCGGCATCGCGCGGAGGACGGGTGTCGGGTTCCCGAAGAGTCCCTCGATGAACCCCGTACTGATGCCGGCCGCGATCGAGATCGTGAGCGGCGACTTCTTCCCGCCCTTGATCGACTCGACGGCCTTCGCGACGTCCTTCGGCTTCACGCACAGGAGGACGATGTCGGCCTCAGCCGCGGCCTTCGCGTTCGTCGTCGCGCAGGGAATCCCGAGCTCTTTCGAGACCTTCTCGGCGCTGGCCTTCGTGCGCGCGGTCGCGCGCAGCCCTTGCGGTTTCACCTTCCCCGACCGCAGCAGGCCCGAGGCAATGCTCCGGCCCATGGTCCCCGACCCGATGATGGCGATCTTCTTATGCGCGAGCATGACGAACTCCTTCCGCGGCCCCGCGAGTTTACGGTGTTGTCGTCGCGAGGCGCCGTCTCCAGCGGAGGATGCGGCTGGGGGCACCGTCCCGCGGCGAGAGCGCGATGGGGCGCAACGCCAGGATGTTTTCTCCCTCGAATGAGTAAGAGCGGCGGACGCGCGCGCCCACGCGGTTCGGTACGAAGGAGACCTCGGGGAGGTGGATCACCTCTCGGTGCGGCTCGTCGACCTCCCACCGCCCCGCGTAGCCTCCGTACGCGGCGCCCGCCGCGGCAAGTTCCGAGGGACTGGGGAAGAATTCTCTCAGAAAGTGAACTCGGGAGGCCCCCGCGAAATTCACCGACATGAGTCCGGAACGCAGGTAGAAGAGCAGCCCCATCGGCCGCTCGAAACCAACGGCCGGTCCCCTCCCCCTGTTACCTTCTAGGAAATCCTCAATTCCTTCGAGTTCCCACACCCCGATGAATCTCTCGAAATCGCTCATCGTGTTCTTCCTCGCCCCGGGACACCTCGGTTATAGTTCGCGCACAACAAGAGCATCTGAGTCTCAGGAGGCATCCGATGAAGCGTACCGTGATGGTCTCGCTGCTCGTTCTCGCCTTGGCGCTCGGCGCCTTTCCGGCGACCGCCGCGGACACGATCGTATTCGGCGCCGCCGTCTCCCTGACGGGCAAGACCGCCAAGGAAGGCGAGTACACCCGCGACGGCTACAACTTCTTCGTCGACAAGATCAACGAGATGGGGGGCATCACGGTCGGCGGCAAGAAGTACCGGGTCGAGGTCAAGTACTACGACGACGAGTCGAAGTCGGAGCGTACGGCCCAGCTCATCGAGAAGCTCATCAACGAGGACAAGGTCACGTTCATCCTCGGGCCTTACGGCTCGGCGCCCTCGGGCACGGCCGCGCCCATCTGCGAGAAGTACAGGATTCCGATGATCGAGGCGAACGGCTCGGCCGAGTCGATCTTCAGCAAGGGCTACAAGTACACGTTCGCGGTCCTCTCGCCCGCGAAGCTCTATCTCAAGGGCGTCATCGATCTCGCCCTCGCGAAGGACAAGGGCGTCAGGACGGTCGCCGTCCTGGGCGAGAACGAGCCCTTTTCGAAGGAGGTCGCGAGCGGCGGTGCCTCGTATGCGAAGGAGAAGGGCCTCGACGTCGTCTACCAGGAGCTCTACCCGACCGGCACGCAGGACGTGAGCGCCCTCCTGACGAACATCAAGGCGAAGAGCCCGGACATCGTCCTCGGCGCGGGGCACCTGCAGGACGCGCTCCTCATCGTCAAGCAGGCCAAGGACCTCGGCGTCTCCCCGAAGGCGATGGGCTTCTCGGTCGGCCCCTCCTCCCCCGAGTTTCGGGAGAACCTCAAGAGCAACGCGGACTACATCTTCGGCGCGACGCAGTGGACGGAGGCCCTCAAGTACAACGGGGACGACCCCTGGAAGACGCCCAAGGCGTACGGCCAGGCGTTCCGCGCGAAATACACCAAGTACAGCGTCATCCCGTACCAGGTGGCCGAGTCCTCCGCGGCCGTCATCGCGTTCTGGCGGGCGATCGAGAAGGCGAACTCCCTCGACCCGACGAAGGTCCGCGACGCGATCGCCGCCCTCGACATCATGACGTTCTACGGCCAGGTCAAGTTCGACTCGCGCGGGATCAACATCTACAAACCGATGGCCGTCGAGCAGCTCCAGCCGGACGGTCAAAAGTACACCGTCTTCCCGGCGAACGTCGCGGAGAGGGACGCGCTCTATCCGATGGTGCCCTGGGACAAGCGTAAGTGAGCCTCGGCGAGCTCGCCCAGATCTTCGTCAACGCGGTCCTCCTGAGCGGGATCCTCGCGCTGGTGGCGCTCGGCTTCTCGCTCGTGTGGGGAATCATGAACATCGTGAACCTCGCCCACGGGGCCTTCATCGTCCTCGGCGCATACGTCACGTTCTTCCTGCACGAGCTCCTCGGCGTCGATCCCTTCCTCTCGATCCCCGTCGCGATGCTCGCCCTCTTCACGCTCGGATGGGGCATCCAGCGCGGCCTCGTGAACCAGATCATCCGGGCCCCCCTCCTCGCGACTTTCCTTCTGACCTTCGGCCTCGAGCTCTTGATCGTCAACCTCATCAACTTCTTCTTCAAGGCCGACCTGCGCTCCGTCACGACGCCTTACAGCGGCACCGGCTTCACGCTCGGGCCGGTGCGCGTCCCATACATCCGTCTCGGAGCGCTCGCCGTCTCGCTCCTCCTCGTCGGGGCCCTCGCGTGGTACCTGAAGTCCACGCGCACCGGACGGGCGATCCGCGCCACCGGAATGGACCTCGATGCGGCTCGCCTCTCGGGCGTGAAGGTCGCGACCGTCTACGCTGCGACGTTCGCGATCGGGGCGGGCATGGCCGGGGCCGCGGGGTCTCTCCTCTCGATGATCGTCCCCTTCGACCCGAACCTCGGGGGGACGTACACGCAGCGGGCCTTCGCGATCTGCGTCCTCGGCGGACTCGGAAACGTCGCGAACGTCGTCATCGGCGCGGCCATCTACGCGTTCGTCGACGTCTTCGTCGGTGCGCGGCTCCCGTCGCTCTCGCGCGCCGTCACCTTCGCGATCCTCGTCCTGCTTCTCATCCTGCGCCCGCAGGGCATCGCCGGAAAGTCCGCTTGAGGAAGACCCTCGCCGCCCTCGGCATCCTGGCGGCGCTGGCGCTCCTCGTCGCACTTCCGAAGCTCGTTTCGAGTTACAAGCTCCTGACCTACACGCGCTTCCTCCTCCTCGCGCTCACGGCGCAGGGCTGGAATTTCATCGGCGGGTACACGGGCTACGCGGCGTTCGGGAACGTGGCGTACTTCGGGATCGGCGCCTACACGACGGGCCTCCTCATGCTCGGGAAATGGCACGTTCCGTTTTTCCCGGCGCTCGCGGCCGGCGCGCTCCTCGCAGCCCTCGTCGCGATTCTTCTCGGGCTCCCGATCCTCCGCCTCAAGGGCCACTACTTCGCGATCGCGACGCTCGGCGTCGCCGAGGCCCTCTCCCAGGTCGCCGACACGTGGGACAGCGTGACGGAGGGCTCCACGGGCATCGACCTGCCCATCAAGAGCGAGGGGGAGTTCTTCTACTACACCGCCCTCGTGTTCGTCCTCATCGGGCTTCTCGCCACTTGGCTCTTTTCGCGGTCGAAGCTCGGCTACGGCTGCGTCGCGATCCGCGAAGACCAGGACGCGGCCCGGATGCTCGGGATCAATACGACGCTCTACAAGGTCGCCGCGTATGCGATCTCGGCCGTCTTCGCCGCCGTCTCGGGCGGCATCACGGCTTACCAGAACATTCACGTGACGCCCGGCGACTTCTTCAAGATCGACTACACGCTCCAGATGATCATCGCGACGATCATCGGCGGGGTCGGGACCGTCGTCGGCCCGGTCCTCGGAGCGGGCGTCTACCAGCTCCTCTCGACGTACGTCTGGGGCAAGTTCATCGAGCTCCACCCGACGGTTCTCGGCCTCATCATCGTGTTCTTCATCGTCTTCCTGCCGCGCGGCCTGATGACCGTGATCTCTCGCAGGCGCAAGAGCGGCGAGCGGCCGTTCCGGGCCTCCGACCTCCTCGCCAACGTGCGCGCGCACCGCGTGACGTGATGAGCGCGGTTCCGGTCCCGCCGCCCCGGATCTCCGAGGAGCCGATCCTCGTCGCGACGGGGATCACGAAGAAGTTCGGTGGCCTCGCGGCGGTCGACGGCGTCGATCTCTCGATTCGCCGCGGCGAGATCCTCGGGGTCCTCGGGCCGAACGGAGCCGGGAAGACGACGTTCGTGAACTGCATGACGGGCCTCGACAAGCCCACTTCCGGGTCGATCGTCTTCAACGGGCGGGACATCACGAGGACGCCGAGCTTCCGGATCGGCCACCTCGGGATGGCGCGGACGTTCCAGGTCGTCAAGCCGCTGCGCCAGCTGACGGTCCGCGAGAACGTCGCGACGGGCGCCATGTTCGGCGCCCGAGGCCGCGAGCGCACGGCCGCGCAGGCTCGCTCCTACGCCGACGAGGTCCTCGCGCGCGTCGCGCTCGCCGACAAGCGCGACCGGACCGCGACCGAGCTCACGATCCCAGACCTCAAGCGCCTCGAGCTCGCGAAGGCTCTTGCGATGGACCCGCATCTTCTCTTTCTCGACGAGGTGATGGCGGGATTGAACGCCTCGGAGATCGAGAAGGCGATGGAGCTCATCCTCTCGATCAACCGGAGCGGCGTCACGATCTTCGTGATCGAGCACGTCATGAAGGCGATCATGGGGATCTCGGACCGCCTCGTCGTCCTCCACTACGGGCGCAAGATCGCCGAGGGTTTGCCCAAGGAGATCGTCGAAAGCCCCGACGTCATCGAGGCCTACCTCGGCGAGCGCTTCGCGCAGCGCGCCCGGGCCACCGCGGACGAGGGCGCGGTTTTCGTGCCATCCGGAGAGTTCCGCCGGGCTCCGCCCGCGGCGGCGGGCGACGTCGTTCTTTCGGTCAAGGGCCTCTCGGCCGGCTACGGCGAAGTCCAGATCCTGCGCGACGTCTCCCTCGAGGTGAAGGAAAAGGAGATCGTCGCCCTCATCGGCGCGAACGGCGCGGGCAAGACGACGCTCCTCTACACGCTCTCGCAGCTCCTCAGGCCGATGGGCGGGACGATCTCCTTCGCCGGACACGACATCACGGCGGCCCGGCCCGAGGAGATCGTCCGCGCCGGAATCGTGCACGTGCCGCAGGGCAGGCGCCTCTTCTCGGGGCTCACCGTCAAGGAGAACCTTCTCCAGGGCGCGTACTCGAGAAAGCACGCTACCGAGACCGAGCGGGATCTCGAGTGGGTGTTCGAGCTCCTTCCTCGCCTGAGGGAACGCGCGGCCCAGCTCGCGGGTCGGCTCTCCGGAGGAGAGCAGCAGATGTGCGCGATCGGCCGCGGCCTCATGGGCCGCCCCCGCCTCCTTCTCATCGACGAGCTGTCCCTCGGCCTGGCGCCTCTCGTCGTGGACCACCTCCTCGACCTCATCTCCCGCATCAACGAGAAGGGCACGACGGTCCTCCTCGTCGAGCAGGACGTCCAGGTCGCCCTCGAGCACGCCCACCGCGCCTACGTCCTCGAGACGGGCCGCGTCGTCCAATCCGGCCCGGCGAGAGAGCTCCTCGACGACCCGCGCATCCGGCAGGCCTACCTCGGGCTGTGACGCCGGGATGAGCGGCCGGCGCTCCGAATCAAGGCTCGCACTCTTCGCCCTGTTCTTCGCCTCCGTTGCCGTGTTCGCGGACCTCTACGTGACGCAGCCGATCCTGCCGCTCCTCTCGCACGAGTTCGCGGTGCCGGCGCCGACGGCGGCTCTGACGCTCTCGGTCGTCGTCCTCATGATCGCCCTCGTCTCGAACGCCTACGGCCCCCTCGGCGACGCCTGGGGGCGCAAGCCCGTCATGGTCGCGAGCTGTTTCGCTCTCGCCGTCCCGACGCTGCTCTGCGCCGTCGCCCCGACCTTTCCCGTGCTGGTCGCCCTGCGGGCGCTGCAGGGCCTCCTCATGCCGGGCGTCGCGGCCGTGGCGGTCGCCTACATCGGGGACGAGTACGCCGGAGCCGCTCTCGGGCCCGCGGTGGGCAGCTACGTCGCCGCCTCAGTCCTCGGCGGCCTCACGGGCCGGGTCGCGAGCGGCTGGATCGCGAGCCACTTCAGCTGGAGGGGGCCGTTCCTCGTCTTCGGCCTCGTGACCCTCGCGGGCGCCGCGGGGATGGCACTCCATCTCCCCGCCACGCCCCGCGGAAGGTCCCGGTCCATCGGAACCGCGTTCCGGGAGATGGCGGGCCACCTGAAGGACCGGAGGATCGTGGGCGGCCTCCTGATCGGCGCGTCGGTTTTCTTCGGCTTCATCGCGATCTTCACGTACCTGCCGTATTACCTCACGGCGCCCCCGTTCAACCTCTCCACCGCGAAGGTCTCGGGCGTCTACCTCGTCTACGTAGCCGGCATCGGAACGTCCTGGCTGGCCGGCCGGGCCTCGGAACGGTTCGGCCGGCGGGCGATCATGGCCGGAGGCTTCCTCGTGGCGGCGGCCGCGGCCCTCGGGACGCTCGCCGCCTCGATCGCCGGCATCGTCCTGAGCCTCGTGGCCCTCTGCGTCGGGATGTTCATGGTCCAGGGCACCGCCCCCGCCTTCGTCAACGCGACCGCCCGCGAGGCCAAGGGAGGGGCCGGGGCCCTCTACACCACGTTCTATTACCTCGGGGCCGCCTTTGGCTCCGTCCTGCCCGGATACGCCTGGCAGGCCTGGGGATGGCCGGGGGTCGTGGGCGCCTGCCTGGCGTCTTTTGCGGCCGGGCTCCTGTCCGTTGTCTTCCTTTGCGCGTAAACACGCCGGGCCTTTCGGCAAACGATTGACAGGTCGCCCGGTTGGACTATCCTCTAGCTACGCTTAACGACCGGCCGAAGAGGAGACTCTTTCTCATGCCGATTTGCGCGCACCCCGCACCCCGGAGGACCGGTTCCGCACTGCTCGCCGCGTCCCTACTGCTCCTGCTCGGCGCTGCCTCCCCGGCCGCCGCGCAGGCCTTGGTCAAGGTCAACGACAACATCAACTTCAAGCTCGGCTTCCTGATCCAACCTCAGATGGACTGGCAGGAAACCGCCAACGCGACGAAGGACGCGTCGGCGGGCTACCAGCAGAACATCCTGCTTCGGCGCATCCGATTCCTGATCGGCGGACAGGTGGCAAAGAACCTCTTCTTTTTCGCCGAGACCGAGAACATCAACCTCGGGAAGTCCACGCAGGCCGTCGGCGCGACCGCCGGGGCAAAGTCCCCCGGCACCGGGTTCAGCCTCCTCGACGCGGCGGGCGAGTGGCGCATCGCGAAGGAGTTCAACATCCAGTTCGGCGAAATCCGGTCGCCGGTCAGCCGCGAGGGCCTCAAGAGCAGCCCGAACCAGCTCATGCTCGACCTCTCCGCATATGCCTTCCTGGCGAGCACGGCCCTCCAGAACCAGTCGGGCCGCGACACGGGCGTCATGCTCCGCGGCTGGTTCTTCTGCGATCGCCTCGAGTACCGGTCTGCGATCTTTGGCGGCTTCCGGCAGCCCGGCGTCAAGAACTCGCCGCGGTTCGTCGAACGCCTCCAGTACAACTTCTTCGACACCGAGGTCTACAACATGCCGTCCTACCTCGGCGTGAACTACGGCAACAAGAAGATCCTCGCAGTGGGCGCGGCTTTCGACACCCAGGGTGACTACCGGTTCGGATCCGCCGATCTCTACCTGGACGTGCCGGTCGGCGTCGGCTCGTTCGAGTCCACGGTCCAGTACCAGTACGCGAACGGCGGCAAGTTCCTCACCTCGCTCCCCGAGCAGAGCACGTTCCAGGTCGAAGCGGGGGTCTACATCAAGAAGATCAAGCTCGCGCCGGTCGTTCGTTACGAGCAGAAGACGTTCACGCAAGCGGCCCTCGAGTTCCAAAACGAGAACCGCTACGCCGTCGGCCTGAACTACTACCCCTACCCGAAGTCGGAGAGCAACTTCAACATCAAGTTCTGGTGGCAGCGCGTCGGGACCCGGTGCGCGACGAACGCAAACCCCTGCCCCGCGACGCCGTATGCGACGAACCAGTTCACGGTCCAGATGCAGGCCTACTACTTCTGATTCCGGCACGGCCCGCGCTTTTCAAGCGAGACCGCCCGCCCCTCTCCGGAGGGGCGGTTCCATTCTGGAGGAAGACATGATCCCGATCCGCAGCCCCCGGGTTCTCGCCATCCTCGCCGCCGCGCTCCTCGCCGCCTTTCCCGCCCGCTCGGAGGACGAGATCCGTCTCGGCGCCGTCCTGCCCGTGACCGGAAAGGAGTCGAAAATCGGCGGCGCGTACAAGCAGGCCACGGAATTCGCCGTCAAGGAAATGAACGACGCAGGCGGCCTCGACGTGGGCGGGAAGAAGATGAAGGTCGACCTGCGCCTCCTCGACGACACGTCCGAGGCGAGCAAGAGCGCCCAGCTCGTCGAGCAGCTCATGGCCCAGCAGAAGGTCCACGCGGTCGTCGGCGGATACGGCTCGCAGCTCGTCCAGGCCCAGAGCGTCGTCCCGGACCGCTACGGGATCCCGTACGTCGCGGGCGGCGCGGGCGCGACGAGCATCTACGGGCGGAGCAAGTGGGTCTTCGGAACGCTCTCCCCCGTCGAGAACCTCGCGACGACGCAGATGGAGTTCCTCTCGGATCTCGTCAGGGAGGGAAAGCTCAAGCCCCCGCTCAAGATCTCGATCGTCTGGGAGAACACGGAACACGGGAAGGACTTCCAGAAGGGGATCCACGACTTCGTCAAGGCGCACCCGAAGGAGTTCTCCGTCGCCCTCGACGAGAGCTTCGAGATGTACGCGGCGGACTTCAAGCCACTCCTCTCGCGTGTCCAGAACGCCAGGACCGACCTCTTCATGTGCGACGCGCACCTCGAGGACTACATCTCGATGCAGCGGACGTACACGCAGATGGGTCTCTACCACCAGATGGTGACGTATGGCGCCCGCGGCTCGGACGAGGCGGCCCGCAAGGGGCTCGGTGCCGCGACGGATTACATCTTTGCGAGCGGCTGGTGGTCCGACCTGCTCCCCTATCCGCAGGTGAAGGCCTTCACGGAGAAGTACAAGGCCGGAACGGGCACGAAGCCGCAGTGGTACCACGCCTGCGCGTACGAGACCGTGCGCGCGATCTTCGCGGCGATCCGCAAGGCCGGGTCGCTCAAGCCGGACGCGATCCGCGCGGCCCTCGCGTCGCTCGAGATCAAAGACTCGATCCTTCCCGGTGGGATCTACAAGTTCAGCAAGACCGGCCAGGCCATCCTCCCGTTCGTCGTGACGCAGAACAAGCCGGAGGGTAAGCTCGACCTCGTGTGGCCGAAGGACGCCCGCACGGGCCCGCCGGTAGCGCCCATCCCCAGGGGCTGACCTCTCGGCAGGGACCGGTCCCTTCGCGACGTGGGACTTCTGCAGCCAGTGCAACCACGTCTCCCTGCCTACCCTCGGCTGGTTCGAGCTCGAGGAGGTCAGTTCCCTGGCCCTGTTCTCGTCCCGCGGGACACCTCGCCTGAGGCCCGGGCTTTGCCCGCAATGCCTCGGCCTGATGCGTGCCGCCATGGCCGCCCAGCGCCATCCGAAGGACGGTTGGCCCGGTATACGATAGCGGCTTATCCCGGAAGCCAGCCCACGCCTCGATGAAGAGCCCGCCGTACCCCGCCATCGTGACTCAGAGCGACCGGATGCAGGCGCTCCTCGCGCGGATGCCGACGCTGGCCGAGTCGGACAGCCCCGTCCTCCTCCTCGGCGAGACCGGCGTCGGCAAGGAGCTCTTCGCCGACACGGTCCACCGGCTCAGCCCCCGGCGCGACGGACCCCTCGTGAAGATCTCCCTCTCGGCCGTTCCCCACGAACTCCTCGAGAGCGAGCTCTTCGGGCACGAGCGGGGCGCCTTCACGCACGCCGTCCAGGCCAAGAAGGGTCTTTTCGAGATGGCCGACGGCGGGACGATCTTCCTCGACGACGTGGACGACGTCCCTTCCTCCATCCAGCCGAAGCTCCTCCGGGTCCTCGAGTCGCACGAGGTCATGCGCGTCGGGGCGACCGCCACCCTGCCGATCGACGTCCGCCTCGTCAGCGCCTCCAAGGTCAACCTGAAGGACCTCGTCGACCGGGGCCTCTTCCGGGCCGACCTCTACTACCGCCTCAACGTCGTCCCGGTCGAGATTCCTCCCCTCCGGCTCCGCCCCGAGGACGTGCCCCTCCTCGCGGGCCACTTTCTGCAGCGCTTCGCGCCGGGAAAAGGGCTGCGACTCTCCACGGGCGCGGTGCAGGCTCTCGAGCGTTACCACTGGCCGGGCAACGTCCGGGAGCTCCGCAACGTCATCCAGAGGATCTCGCTCTTCGCCACGGACGAGATCAGCCTCGAGGATCTTCCTCCCGAGATCCTGGACGGAAACCCGATGGAGCTCCTCGCCCGCGCCTGCGCGCGCTGCTTTTCCGAGCAATCCCTCTCCTTTGGCGAAGTCGTGGAGTGCCTCGAGACGAACCTTCTGCGGCAGGCCCTGAAGGACGCAGGCGGGAACCGGAGCCGCGCCGCCCGGGCGCTCGGCCTCTCGCTCTCCACGATGCGGGACAAGCTCAAGAAGTACGGCCTCGACGGCGGCGCCGACCTCGACATCGACTGACCCTCCGCTCCGCCGAATGCAATAACGCACTTCGCGGAAAACCGCGAAACCTCGCGGGATTCCGCGAGCAGGTCTCCGCCCCGTCCGGACCCTTCCGCACCGCTCCACCCGCGAAACCGCCGCCAATCGAGCATTTCGCGTGCGGCCGTCCCGCTTCGTCTGCCTGCGAGCAGCTGGCGCCAGGATTGCAGCGTCCTCGGCAGGCAAAGTGGAACAGAACGTCGACTCCCAGACTCTTCTGCTCCGGGGTGAGGTGATCGAGGTGTCGCAGCGCGCCGGCCGTCGCACCCTGACCGTGGCGCTCGAGCCCCACAGTCTCGTCGCCTCGACCGGAGTGCCCGAGGACACCCACTTGGGAGACCACGTCTGCGTCGAGGCCGAGATCCGCGTCGTCAACGTCGCCCCCGAGCTGCCGCCCGACCGGCGGCACGCCGGGAGGCGCGCCCCGAGAGCTTCCGAGGAGGAGACATGAGCGAAGAACGCCCGACCATCTGGGAGCACGCCCGCCTCTGCGGCTATTCGCGGCGCGACTTCCTCAACTTCTGCGGATGGATCGCCGCCGCCGCCGGCATCCACCAGAGCGCGCTCGGGGCGGTCGTGAAGGCGATGGACACGAAGCCGCGCCTTCCGGTCGTCTGGTTCCACTTCCAGGAGTGCACCTGCTGCAGCGAGTCGTTCATTCGGTCGTCGCACCCGATCGTCGGCGACATCGTCCTCGACAAGATTTCGCTCGACTACACGGAGACCCTGCAGGCCGCGGCCGGGCACCAGGCCGAGGCGGCCCTCCACGAGACGATGAAGAAGTACAAGGGGCAGTACCTGATGCTCGTCGAGGGGTCGGTCCCGACCGCCGAGGACGGCATCTACTGCTGCATCGGCGGCCGCACGGCGCTCGACATCGTCAAGGAGGCGGCAGCCGACGCCAAGGCCATCGTCGCGTGGGGAAGCTGCGCGTCGAACGGCTGCATCCAGGCCGCGAACCCCAACCCGACGAGCGCGACGCCGATTCACAAAGTCGTCAGCGGCAAGCCGATCATCAACGTCCCCGGCTGCCCGCCGATCGCCGAGGTCATGGCCGGAACGATCGTCTACCTTCTCGCCTTCGACCGGATCCCGAAGCTCGACGGGCTCGGCCGGCCGATGGCCTTCTATTCCCGGCGGGTCCACGACACCTGCTACCGGCGGCCGAACTACGACGCGGGCCTCTTCGTCGAGTCCTTCGACGACGAGAACGCGAAGCGCGGCTTCTGCCTCTACAAGATGGGCTGCCGCGGCCCGGTCACGTACAACGCCTGCGGCGTCACGCGCTGGAACAACGGAGTCAGCTTCCCGATCCAGTCGGGTCACGGCTGCATCGGCTGCAGCGAGGCGAAGTTCTGGGACAACGGCCCCTTCTACCAGCACCTCCCGAACTTCCCCGGCTTCGGCATCGAGACGACTGCCGACAAGGTGGGCGTCGCGGTGGGCGCGGCCGCGGTCGTCGGCATGGCGGCCCACGCCGTCACGACGAACTTCGTCAAGCGCAAACAGATCCGCGAGGAAATCCAGAAGAGCGACCGGACACCCGAAGAGGTGACCGGGTCGCACAAGTGAGGACGCCATGAGCCGCATCGTCGTCGACCCGATCACCCGCATCGAAGGTCATCTCCGGATCGAAGCGGAGATCAAGGACGGAAAGATCGCCGACGCCTGGAGCTCCGGGACCATGGTGCGCGGCTTCGAGATCATCCTGAAGGGGCGCGACCCGCGGGACGCCTGGGCGTTCACGGAGCGGGCCTGCGGGGTCTGCACGACCGTCCACGCCCTCGCCTCCGTGAGGACCGTGGAGGACGCGCTCAACGTGGCGGTTCCGCCGAACGCCGAGCTCATCCGGAACCTCATGTTCTGCGCGCAGTACCTGCAGGACCACGTCGTTCACTTCTACCACCTGCACGCGCTCGACTGGGTGGACGTCGTCAGCGCCCTGAAGGCCGATCCGAAGAAGACCTCCGAGATCGCCCAGAGCATCTCGAGCTGGCCGAACAGCTCGCCGGGCTACTTTTCGGACCTCCAGAAGCGGCTCACGGCCTTCGTCGGCAGCGGCCAGCTCGGCATCTTCGCGAACGGCTACTGGGGCCATTCGGCCTACAAGCTCCCGGCGGAGGTGAACCTCCTCGGAGTCGCTCACTACCTCGAGGCGCTCGAGTGGCAGAAGGAGATCGTCAAGGTCCACACGATCTTCGGCGGCAAGAACCCGCATCCGAACTACCTCGTCGGGGGCGCCCCCTGCTCCTTCAACCTCGACGACGTCAACGCGATCAATGCCGAGCGCCTCGCCCACGTCGGCAGGCTTTTCGACCAGGCGGCGGAGTTCGTCGAGAAGGTCTACCTCCCGGACCTGATGGCGGTCGCCTCCTTCTACAAGGACTGGGGTGCGATCGGCGGCGGCCTGTCCAATTACATGGCGTACGGCGACCTCCCGACGAACGGCTACGCGGACGTCGCCAAGTTCAAGTTCCCGCGCGGCGTCATCATGAACCGGAACCTCGCCGAGGTGCTTCCCCTGGACGGCAAGGACGTGAAGCAGATCGAGGAATCGATCGCCCACTCGTGGTACGAGTACCAGGGAGGAGACGGTGTCGCCCTCCACCCGTGGCAGGGGGAGACGAAGCTGAAGTACTCGGGCCCCAAGCCCCCCTACGAACACCTCGACGTCGACAAGAAATACAGCTGGCTCAAGACGCCGCGCTGGAAGGGCAATGCGATGGAGGTGGGCCCACTCGCCCGCTGTCTCGTGGCCTACGCGTCCGGCTCCGCAGAGGTCAAGGAGGTCGTGGACGGCGCATTGAAGCAGCTGAACGTTCCGGTCGCCGCCCTCTTCTCGACGCTCGGCCGGACCGCCGCGCGCGGGCTCGAGACGAAGCTCATTGCCCGCTGGGCGAAGGAGTTCTACGACCAGCTCCTCACGAACATCAAGAACGGCGACAGCCGGACGTTCAACGCCGAGAAGTGGGAGCCCTCGACCTGGCCCGCCGAAGCGAAGGGCGTCGGCCTCTCCGAGGCGCCGCGCGGCGCGCTCGCCCACTGGATCGTCATCAAGGACCGCAAGATCGACAACTACCAGCTCGTCGTTCCCAGCACGTGGAACGCCTCGCCGCGCGACGCCAAGGGGCAGCGCTCGGCCTACGAGGCCGCCCTCGTCGGCACGCCGGTGGCCAACCCGGAGCATCCGCTGGAGATCCTTCGGACCATCCACTCCTTCGACCCGTGCATCGCCTGCGCCGTGCACCTCTACGACGAGAAGGGAAACCACCTCCACCAGGTGAAGGTCCTCTAGGAGGCGCCCCATGGCCATGCCCAAGACCGAGGTCCGGCGCGTCTACGTCTGGCAGCTGCCGGTCCGCTTCTACCACTGGGTGAACGCCCTCTGCGTCGTCGTCCTGGCGGCCACGGGCTACCTCATCGGGACGCCGCTCGCCATCCAGAGCGCCCGCGAGGCCTCGTTCGGCTACTGGTTCGGCACCGTGCGGTTCATCCACTTCGTGACCGCCTTCGTCTTCTTCTTCAACTTCCTGTTCCGGATCTACTGGGGTTTCGTCGGCAACGCCTGGGCGCGCTGGCCGCAGTTCCTCCCCTTCCGGAAGGTGCAGCGTCAGGAGGCCCTCGAGGTCCTGAAGGTCGACATCCTCCAGGCGAAGACCGCTCCGCTGTTGTCGGTCGGCCACAACCCGATCGCCGGCTTCACGTACTTCCTGACGTTCCTCGCGTTCCTGTTCCAGTCCGCGACGGGGTTCGCGATGTATTCCGCGATGAGCACCGCGAAACTGCCACACCTTTTCGCGTGGGTCGTGCCGCTGATGGGAGGAGACTTCGCGGTTCGCCAGTGGCACCACATGACGATGTGGTTCTTCATCGTCTTCACGATCATCCACGTCTACCTCGTCTTCTACCACGACTACGTCGAGGGACGCGGCGTCCTCTCGTCCATGGCCGGAGGCTGGAAGTTCATCGAGAGGCCCGCGGAGAAGCCGTGAGTGCAGGCCGGCCGGAGGGGGCGGCCCGGCCGGTCCTCGTCCTCGGAATCGGGAACGTTCTCCTCGGGGACGAGGGGGTGGGTGTCCACGCCGTGAGGAGGATGGAAGAGGAGGCCTGGCCGCCGACCGTGAAGATCCTCGACGGCGGCACGGGTGGCTTTCACCTCCTCTCCCTCTTTCAGGAGTTCGACCGGATCGTTCTCGTGGACGCCACGATGGACGGCCAGCCTCCCGGCACCGTCCGGGTCATCCGTCCCCGTTTCGCCTCGGACTACCCGCGCACGCTGAGCGCGCACGACATCGGCCTCAAGGACCTCGTGGAATCCGCGACGCTCATCGGGCTCGCGCCCGAGGTCGTCCTCGTCGTCGTGTCCGTCAAGACGCTCCCGGAGGGCCTCCACGCCGAGCTGAGCCCCGAGGTCGCCGCCGTCCTCCCCCGGGTCGCGGAGCTCGTTCGGGAGGCCGTCGAGAGCGACGTCCGCTGACGGGTTCGCGGTGGCCGTCGGGGCCGACGAACGCAAACCGTCTCTGGAGGCTGGAGAAGGGCGCGACCATTCTCTGACAGAATCGCCTCCCCCAAATGGGGTCTCACGATGACGGAATCCCGCCGACTCCTCCAGCACTTTCTCGCCGCGCTCGCGTACCGAACGCAGAAGGCGTTGCGCTCCGCGCCTCCTTCCTTCCCCGATTTTCGGGCCGGGACCAACGTGCGAACACCGCACGAGCTCCTCTGGCACATGACGGGCGTCGTCGGCTACGCGCGAACGATGCTCCGCGGCGGCGACTTCGCCCCGCCCTGGCTCGAGGCGTTTTCCGACGAGGTCGCCCGCTTCCACGCGACGCTCGAGGCCCTGCGAGACGATCTCGGCGACGCGGCGCTCACGTCACGCATCAGTGACGAGCAGTTCCTCCAGGGGCCGCTGTCGGATGCGATGACGCACGCCGGCCAGCTCGCGATACTCCGCCGGCTCGCGGGGCACCCCGTGCCCTCGGAGAACTTCATCTTCGCGAGGGTCGCGGCATCCAATGTCGGCCCCCGCCAGCCGGAGCCGGCGGCTCCCGACGCGTGGTGGCGGCCGGATCTGCCCCCGCAGCCGCCCGGGCCGCCCAAACGCAGCTAGATCCGGCCGCTGCTCGACGGCGTACGATTTCCAGGAGACCCCATGTCCACACGTATCCGCGCCTTCGGCGCAACCGCCCCGAGGGCTCCCCTCGCCCCGCTCTCGATCGAACGCCGCGCACCGGGCGACACTGACGTCGAAATCGAGATCCTGTTCTGTGGCGTCTGCCACTCCGACATCCATCAGGTGCGCGACGAGTGGTGGCCGGGTCAGTACCCGATGGTCCCGGGCCACGAGATCGTCGGGCGCGTGTCCCGGACGGGGCCGGGCGTCAAAAAATTCAGGACAGGCGACCTCGCCGGCGTGGGCTGCTTCGTGGACTCCTGCCTCGCCTGCGACCCGTGCAGGCGCAACCTCGAGCAGTTCTGCCTCGCCGGGGCCGCATTCACCTACAACGGGACCGAGATGGACCGCAAGACGCCGACGTACGGCGGCTACTCGCAGCGCGTCGTCGTGAAGGAGCGCTTCGTCCTGAGGGTTCCGGCCGGCCTCGACCTCGCCGGGGCCGCGCCGCTCCTCTGCGCGGGCATCACGACGTACTCGCCTCTTCGCCAGTGGAAGTGCAAGCCGGGTGACCGCGTCGGCGTCGTGGGGCTCGGCGGCCTCGGCCACATGGCCGTGAAGCTCGCCGCCGCGATGGGCGCCGAAGTGACGATGCTCTCGACGTCGCGCTCGAAGGAAGCGGATGCGAAGCGCCTCGGGGCGCACGCGTTCGAGCTGACGAACGACAAGGCCACGTTCAAGAAGCTCGCCGGACGCTTCGACCTCATCCTCGACACGATCTCGGTCGCCCACGACCTCGACGCCCACCTCGGGATGCTTCGGACGAGCGGCGCCATGGTGATCGTCGGCGTCCCGCCGGTGCCCGCCAGTCTCTCGGCGATGTCCGTGATCCTCGGGAACAAGAAGCTGGCGGGCTCGATGATCGGCGGGATCGCCGAAACGCAGGAGATGCTCGACTTCTGTGCGGCGAGGAAGATCGCGGCCGACGTGGAGGTCATTCCGGCCGCGAAGATCAACGAGGCCTACGACCGGATGTTGAAGAGTGACGTCCGTTACCGGTTCGTGATCGACGCGGCCAGCTTCGGGGGCTGACGCGTCCCGCAGCAGACGTGAAGCGCTACCGATTCCTGACCAGCTGGCGCTTCGATGTGCCCGTGGAGCCCGTCTGGGACACGCTGATGCAGCCCGAGAACTGGCCTCTCTGGTGGCCCTACGTCCTCGCCGTGCGCGCGCTCGAGAGCGGGGACGCCGGCGGGATCGGAGCCGTTCACCGGTTCACGTGGTCGAGCCGCCTGCCGTACCGGCTCACGTTCGATTCGAAGATCACGCGCCTCGAACCCCACGCGCGGATCGAGGCGTCGGCGTCGGGCGACCTCGTCGGGACCGGGCGATGGGACCTCTCCTTCGAAGGGCATGAGACGGCCGTCCGTTACGAGTGGATCGTCTCCACGGCAAAGCCCTGGATGAACCTCCTCGCGCCCTTTCTCGCGCCGGCGTTTCGCTGGAACCACGACCACGTCATGGCGGCCGGCGGCCGCGGTCTCGCCCGGCACCTCGGAGCGCGGCTGGTCGAATTCTCCGGGTAGGCCTGCCCCCCGGATCCGGCCCTCGCCCCTTCAGGCTCTCGTCGAGGGCGCCTCCCGCAGGAGCCGTCGGATCGCCCTTGAAGCGGGGCGCTCTCCCAGGTTCTCGAAAAGCTCGTGGTTTCGGTCGATCCGGGCGAGGTCGTACACGTAGTTCACCATGAAGCCGGCTGAGGTTTCCAGGCCGCGCGGCGACGGGTCGCCCATCCAGTTCACGCGCTCGAGCCGCGCCCCGTTCCCGAGGTGGAAGCGGGCGACCGGGTCGGCCGGGCGACCCGAGGCATCCGCCGCGAGAAGAAGGTAGTGCACGACGGCGGACGTGAGGAGTTTGACGAGCGCGCGGGGTGCAGACGCCGAGCCGAGGCCCGCGGGCACGTTGGTCTCGCGCAGCAGCGCGCGATCCGCGGAGGTCAGAAACGTCGGCGAACGCGAGTCCCGCTCGCGGCGGAGCCACGCGGAAAACCCCGGCACCGGCGAGAGCGTGACGAACGTCTCCAGAGAGGGGACCTCCACCTTCAGCTCCTCGGCCACGCGCTTCAGCAGGAAATGGCCGAAGGTGATTCCCTTCAGACCCGCCTGACAGTTCGAAGTCGAGTAGAAGACCGCGGTCGTCGCGCGCCGAAGCAAGAGCGGGTGCCGCGCCTCCTCGAGCAACGGGGCGATCGCGGCGGGCATCTCGTCCGTGAGGGCGACCTCGACGAAGATGAGTGGCTCGTTTTCGAGGGCCGGGTGAAAAAACGCGAAGCAGCGCCGGTCTCCCGGATCGAGACGACGCCTGAGGTCGTCCCAGCTCGTGATCGCGTGCACGGCCTCGTACCGGATGATCCTCTCGAGGATCTGGGCGGGCGTCGACCAATCGATGCGGCGCAGGACCAGAAATCCGGGACTGAACCACGACGAGAAGACGTGCACGAAGTCCGCGTCGACGACGGCGAGCTTTGGATGAGACCCGAGGTGGCGAAGGAGGTCCGCGCGCATGCGGACGAGATCGGGAGTTCCTCCCGGGGCCCGGTTGAGCCGCCGGAAAAGTTCCTGCCGCCGTGCCTCGGCTGAGACGTGGAGGGCGAGCGCCGCCTCCGGCCCGGGGCGGGAGCGGTATTCCGAGATGGCCCGCTCGAGGCGGACGGGATCGGCTCCAAAGCGCGTCGCGAGGGTCTCCAGGAAGGCGAGTCTTCTCTCGGGCCCGAGCGCCGCGTAATCGTCGAAGAGCTGACGGGCGAATACGGCGCCGGAGATCTGCCCTCGGCCCGAAAGGAGGGCCTCCGCGAGAGCCGTCACGTCTCCCGCCCGAACGCCGGCGTCGCCCGCGAGAAAGCCGAGGAGGCCTCTGAAGAGCCCGCGCTTCATGTCGCTTCCCGCTTGAGGTTACGCCACACGCCGGGTCCTGCGGCCTGCTACGCTCGGGCGCCGTGCAGGACTTCGTCGCGGTGCTCGTCAACTCGGTGATCTCGGCCGCGCTCTACGCGACGATGGCGTACGGCCTCGCGGTGATCTACGGCGTCATGCGCATCATCAACCTCGCGCACGCGGGTCTCATGATGCTCGGGGCCTACACGACGTTCTCCCTGTTTACGCGCTTCTCCCTCGACCCGTTTCTCTCGCTGTTCGTGGTCGGGCCCCTCTTCTTCGTGATCGGCGTCGCCCTTCACCGTCTCGTCGTGAGCCGCCTCCCCCGTTCGAGTGGGACGCCGTCGATCGAATCGCTCCTCCTCCTGTTCGGGGTCTGGCTCGTCCTGCAGAACCTCGCCTACGTGATCTGGACCGGTGACACCCAGTCCATCCTGACGCCCTACACGATGAAATCCATCCCGATCCTCGGCGTGCGCGTCGGAATCCCGTCGCTCCTCGTCTTCGGGGCGAGCGTCCTCTCCCTCGTCTTTCTGAACGTCGTCCTCAAGGCGACATACCTCGGGAAGGCGATCCGCGCCGTCACCCAGAACCGCGACGCCGCCCTTCTCGCGGGCGTCGACGCGGACCGCATCTCCGCCGTCGCGTTCGGGCTCGGCACCGCGTTCGCCGGGATCGCGGGCGGGATGCTCTCGACCCTCTACGCCTTCACGCCCGATTTCGGACGCAGTTTTCTCCTCAAGGCGTTCTGCATCATCGTTCTCGGCGGAATGGAGAGTGTCACGGGCGTCGCAGCCGGCGCCCTCGTCCTCGCTTTCCTGGAGAACGGCCTCGGCGTCTGGACGACGCTCCCGACGTCCTTTCAGGACGCCGTGAGCTTCTCGCTCCTGTTCGTCTCCCTCGTCGCGTTCCCGCAGGGCCTCCCGGGGCTCTTCGCCCGTGTCCGGACGTCGCTGCGGTGAAGCGACTCCCGCTTGCCTGCGGAGCCGCGCTCGGGGCGTTCACCCTCGCCGCGCCGTTCTTCCTCGAACGCGGGACGCTCAACGACGTCTGGAATCTGGCCTTCGCCGTCATCCTCGCGTCGGCCTGGAACATCCTCGGGGGCTTCGCCGGGCAGGTGTCCCTCGGCTACTCGGCGTTTCTCGGGATCGGCGCCTACACGACGGTCCTCCTCTCGCTGAAAGGCGTCGACCCTTTCCTGTCGCTCCCCCTCGGCGCGGCGCTCGCGGCCCTCTTCTCGGTCGTCATCGGGCTCCCGGCCTTCCGCCTGCGCGGGCCGTACTTCACGATCGCGACGATCGGCGTCGGGGAGGCCGTCCGTGTCTGCGCATCGAGTGTTTCGTTCACGGGTGGCTCGAGCGGTCTCAGGATGCCGGCAGGCTCGTTCGATTTCACGCTCAACTACGAGGCGATGGCGGCGCTCGCGATCCTCACGGTGGCCGCCGCGGCGCTCGTGAAGCGCAGCGCCTTCGGCCGGGCGCTCGCGGCCATCAAGCAGGACATCGACGCGGCCGAGGCCGTCGGCGTCAACGCGACCCGCTTCAAGCTCGGCGCTCACGCGCTGTCGGCCGCGATCGTGGCGCTCGCGGGCTCGCTCTACGCGATCAACTTCCAGTACATCGCGCCGGGCTCCGTCTTCGACTTCCGCCTCAGCCTGAGCATCGTCCTGATGCCGATCGTCGGCGGCGTCGGGACGGTCGCCGGACCCGTCCTCGGGGCGGTCGTGTTTTCGACGCTCCAGATCAAGCTTCTGGCGATTCCAGCGCTCCGCGATTCCTATCTGTTCCTTTACGGGGCGCTCCTGATCCTCGTGATGCTCTACGAGCCGAAGGGTCTCGTCGGCCTCGTGCGCCGCCTCCTCACGCGGCTGCGCGGGGGACCGGCCGCGCCTCCGGAGGCCGCCCGTGCCGCCTGAGCCTCTCCTCTCCGTCCGGGCCCTCACGAAGCGATTCGGAGGCCTGACCGCCCTGTCCGACGTGTCCTTCGACGTCTCGGCCGGCGAGATCTACGGCGTCATCGGGCCCAACGGCGCGGGCAAGACGACGCTCTTCTCGTGCCTCGTCGGCGCGCAGGCGCCCACCTCCGGCGAGATCCGCTTCCGGGGCGAGCGGATCGACGGCCTTCCGAACCACGCGGTCGTCCGGCGCGGCCTCGTGCGCACGCATCAGATCGTGCGCCCGTTCCGGGAGATGACCGTCGAGGAGAACGTCTCGATCGGCGCGCACTTCGGCGCGGGCCGCCGCCGCGGCGCGGAGG
>JBAUSZ010000229.1:0-2478 GCA_049581965.1 Thermoanaerobaculia bacterium
GCCCGAGCTCGTCGCGGCGAGCGGGAGGCCCGCGCCGGACGCCCCGAACGCGGACCGGTATACGACGTCGCTCGGGTTCTCGCCGGACGGGCGCCTGCTTCTCGTCGTCTGCGAGGGGTTCACAGCCGACGGAATCCGTATCCCGAAACGCCACGTCCTGTGTGACGTCGAGGGTGGGCGGCGGCCCGTTCTCGTCGACCGCCCGTTCTCGGCACCGGGCGTCGTGGACTGGCCGCGACTCGCGCAGCTGAGCGAACGGCTCAGCGGATAATCGAAAGGATGACGCAAAAGCACGGAGGCGAGGACCGGAGGCTGCGGAGGAAAACCGCAGCCTTTCGCTTGAAGCACGACGTGGGAAAAGCCTTGAGATGGAGCGCGCCGGAGGAGCAAGAGACGAATGCCGCAGCCTTGCGCGAGCGGCTCGCGGCGGATCTCCTGCCCCACGCGAGCGGCGGCGGCGCAAATCGGAACGTTCTGGAAAGTTTCCCCGAGTGGAAAAGGGAAGAGGGGTCGATGTTCGACGCCGGCGACCCCGAGCTGCAGGCCGTCGACAAGGCGATGGCGGTCGTCGCGCGCCTTGCCTCTCGCCTCTCTTTGTTCGAGGAAATCCCTTTCTCTTCTCTCCTTTCGCTCGATTCCGCGTGTCTCGACGCGTCTCGGGCCTGCACCGCGTTCTACCGGCGCGTGGCCGTCGAGGAGGGCCCGGAGATCGTCCGGCCGCTCGGCTGGCGCGGGGGCCCAGCGTGAGAGGAGGCCCGCGCCTTCTCGTCGTCGACGACCAGCCCCGGACCGCGGACCTCTTCCGGAAGTTCGCGCCCGACGTCGCGCTCCTCGGGCCGTCGGACGCAAAGCCGTTCGCCGCGAGCTGGGCCGAGGCGGAGGCGGCGCTCGGACGCGGCTCGCGCCTGCCCGACGCGGTCGTCCTCGACCTCAGGTTCGAGATCCCCGACGAGGAGCTCCTCCCGGACAGGAGGCCGCTCGGCGAGGCGGCGGCGGGAAAGCGCGAGCGCCGCGAGCGACGGGACCGGCAGGGCCTCTACATCCTCGAACGGCTCCGTCGCCGGGCGCCCGATCTTCCGGTGATCCTCACGACCGCCCACGAGGACATCCCGTTCGAGGACGAGGCGAGGCGCCTCAGGGCCGACGCGTTCACGTACACGGTGGGCGAGGACGAGACGACCGGCGAGGGTCTCGTGCGCGTCGTGAGGCGCGTTCTCGCCGAGCGCGACGCTCCGCTGTCGACCGGCCGCTTTTTCTGGGGGCGCGGGCCCGTGATGCGCGAGCTCAGGCGCCGGATCGCGTCGCTCGCGCCGACTCCTCTCCCCCTGCTCGTCACGGGCCCGACCGGCTCGGGCAAGAACTTCCTCGTTCGCGAGGTCCTCCACCCGCTCTCGGGGCGCCGGGGGCCGCTCGTCTCCTTCGACTGCGCGACGGTGCCGGAGACGCTGCTTCAGGCCGCGCTCTTCGGATCGGTCCGCGGGTCGTACACCGGCTCGATCGCCGACCGGCCGGGCGTCTTCGAGGCCGCCGCGGGCGGGACCCTCTTCCTCGACGAAATCGAGAACCTCGCGCCGGACGCCCAGAAGTCGCTGCTGACGGCGCTCAACGACGGCGTGATCCGCCGTGTCGGCGCGACGGCCTCCGTGCCGCATGCGGCGCGGATCGTCGCCGCCTCGAACGTCGACCTCCGCAAGAAGGTCGCGGACGGGTCGTTCCGCGCCGACCTCCTCATGCGTCTCAACCCCGCCCTGGCGCTCGCCTTGCCGCCTCTCGCGGAACGGAGGGAAGACCTCGAGGACCTGGCGGACGACCACGCGGCGGCCTTCTTCGCCGACCCCGGCCACCGCGCCGAGATCCTCGCGCAGGTGCGGGCCGCCGGCCGCTCCGAGCCGGGGCGCGGGGAAACGTTCGAGCTGGCCCGCGGCGACGAGGAGCTCGCGCGCAGCCGGGCGCCCGTCGTCTTCGTTCTTCCGCGAAAGGGCTGGGCGGCGATGGCGAGACACCCGTGGCCGGGCAACGTCCGTCAGTTCGGGATGGTCCTGTCGGACCTTCTGGCGGCGACTCTCTACGGACGCTCCTCGGCCGCGCTCGACCGCGAGGGTCGAGTCGTCTTCGCGGTGGACAACCGGCTCCTCTTCGATCTCCTCGCCGAGGCGCGGCAGGAGGAGCCGGGCACGGGCCGCGAGGACACCCTGACGCTGCCGCGCCCGCAGGTCGAAAACGTCGAGAACTTCCGCCGCGAACTCGAGCGCTCGGCGTTCCGGCAGCTTTACCACGAGTGTCACGGCGACTTCGCCCGGATGGCCGAACGGATGACGGGCTCGGCCGCGGACGAGCGAGCCGTGCGGCTGCGATTCAACAAACTCGGACTCTCCGCGCGGCAGGAGGGCTGACGAGCGTGCTCGGTCCGGCCCTCGCGCTCGCCCTTGCGGCGGCGCCGGCGGCGCCGCCGCCATGCGAGGACGATCCCGACCGTCT
>JBAUSZ010000230.1:0-33694 GCA_049581965.1 Thermoanaerobaculia bacterium
GGGTGGCACGAGAGCGTCGGGAAAAGGCGTCCCCTGCATCGAGCGGGTCCCGGTCCCGCGTGCGGCGACCTCCTCCCACGCCGCAGCCGCCTCACGGTAGCGGTTCGTCGCCTTCGCGTAGAGCGAGAGAAGCGAAACGGCGGGGGCGAAGTGAGGCCGGCCGACGATCCGGCGCGCCGCAGGCTGGGCCGGGTGCGTCGCGGTGAGGCGCCCCATCGTGTAGAGAGCCTGCTTGAGCGTGTGCGTCGTGTGGTTCGGGAGGGACATCCTCAGGGCGAGTGGATTCACGGCATCCTCGAGAACGAGCAGAATCTGGGCGGGCCCCACGCCGGCGCCGGGCCGGCTCCGGCGGCGGACGGCGGCGAGGACGACGGGCAGGAACAGCATCCCGAGGAGCGTCGCATCCTCCAGCCTTTCGCCCGCGGCGGTCCGCGCGTCCGCTTCGCCCAGCATCGCCCCGAAGAATTCCTTCGCCGGGCCGTCCGGAGCATGCACGCCGACTTCACCCTCCACCTCGGGGAGGAGGACGCCGAGCAGCCCGGTCTCGGACCAGAGCCTGTACGTGTCGTGGCCCCAGCCGCGGCGAAGCGGATCGAGGAGCTCCTCGGTGACGCGCGGGGCCGCACTTCTGGTGACTTCGCGCCGAAGCTCATCGAGGGCGGCCCGAGTCCCGCTTTCCATCGAGAAGGCGAGGCGCGCCGCGAACTCGCACGCTCTGAGCATGCGGACGGGGTCCTCACGGAATCGGATGAGCGGATCCCCGATCGTTCGGACGACGCGCGCCTCGAGGTCCCCGACGCCGCCGACGTAATCGAGGACGGCATACGTCGCAACGTCGTAGAAGAGACCGTTGATCGTGAAGTCGCGGCGGACCGCGTCTTCCTCGGGCGTCCCGAACGTGTTGTCCGAGCGGATCAGAAGGTCGTCGTCGCCCTCCTGCCCCTGCTCGCCCTGCACGGCGTCGGGCGTCTTGCGGAAGGTGGAGACTTCGACGACCTTGCCGCGTTCGAAAAGGACATGGACGAGCCGGAAGCGGCGGCCGATCACGCGCGAGTTGCGAAAGAGGCGCCGGACCTCCTGGGGTCGTGCGTCCGTCCCGACGTCGAAATCCTTCGGCGTGCGGCCGGTCATCAAATCGCGCACGGAGCCGCCCACGAGGTACGCCTTGAAACCCGCGCGGTGGAGCCGGTAGAGGACGCGTAGAGCGTCGGGATCGATGTATCCGCGCGAAATGGGGTGTTCGGCGCGAGGGATGATGCGGGGAACGGTCATCCCGCGCGCTGCCGGAACGACATCTCGTCCATTGTAGCGGTTTCGGAGCGCGCCGAAAAATGGAACACTCCGGGCGTGAAAGGTCGGATCGGGAGGGCCGGCGAGCGGCGGCACAGGCCTCCGGAGGTTCTCGTGTGGCTCGTCCTCGGGACCGTCGTCGCCTCGCGTTTTCTCGCGATCGCGGCCTCACCGGGCGAAATCGACGAGGCAGTCTTCGCCGGAGCCGTAACACGCTTCGATCTCTTCGATCTCTCCCCTCAGGCACCCGGGTTTCCGTTGTGGATCCTGCTCGGCAAGGCTCTTCTTCCGTTCTGCGTAACGCCGTTCAACGCACTCGCGACGGCCTCGACGCTTCTCGCCGCGGGGGCCGCGTTCGCGCTCTGGGCGTGGGGACGGCGGGTCGTCGGAGGCTGGGCGGCGCTCGGCGCCGTCGTCTTCGCGTTCGCGCTCCCGCTCGTGTGGATCAACGGGGGCCGCGCCTTCTCGGACACGCCCGCTTCGGCCCTTTTCCTTGGAGCCCTCGCGTGCCTCGCGACGGCCGAGGAGCGCCGCTCGCCCAACCAGACCCGCTGGCGCGAGTTGATCGCGGCGCGGCGCGCGCGCCTCCTCGCGGTTGCGGCAGGTCTCCTCGCGGCTGCGGGCGCCGGCGTGAGGCCTCATCTCGTCCTCGCCTTCGGCCCCGCGCTCCTCTTGTGGGCGATCCGCCTCGGCCTGCGCTGGGACCGGCGCGACGCCGTCCTCTCGTTCTTCGGGGCCGGGCTCGCCGGGACGGCCGCCTGGGTCGCCTGGCTCGTGGCGCAGGCGGGAGGCCCATCGGGCCTCCTCGTCTCCGTTTCCGAACGCGCCGGATTCCGCGCGCATGCCTTCGCGACGGGCACGCTGGGCACGCTCGCGGATTCCTTCCTCGTGCGGGATTTCCTCTCGCCGTGGCGGGCGGCCCTCGTCTTCACGGCCGCTGCGATCGGCCTCGTCACGCTGGGACTGAGGCGCCGGCGAGGCACCGTGGACCTCCTCGTCGTTCTCCTCCCGACGTTTCTTTCCCTCTGGTTCCTCCACAGCCGTGCGATGTCACGGTATTCGGTCCCGTTCGTCCTCGTTCTCGCCCTCGCCGCCGGCGCGGGGCTCGAGGGCGTGTTCCGGAAGGGCCCTCTCGCGTTCCTCGCCGCGCTCCTCGCGGGCGGGCTCTACGCGCGCGAGGCCTGGCCCGAGGTCGCCGCGAGCGCGCGCGAGGAGACGCCGCCCGTCGCGGCGATCCGCGCGCTCGAGCGCTGGGTGCATCCGGGCCGCGAGACGATCGTCGCCGACGGTGACTTCCACGCCTTCCTCCGCACGGAGCGGTGGGAAGGCCGCCTCGTCGTCTGGGGCTACACGGATGCCGAGATCGCCTCGGCGCCGCGCCAGGCGAACAAGCGCCTCGTCCGGCTCGCGGATTTCACGGCCGAGCCGGAGCCGCCCGACCGCAGCGACCCCCTGTGGAAGACGTGGCTCCGAGCAGGCCCCGTCGCCGAGATGCTCGGCAACCGGCGGCTTCTCGTCGTCGCAACGCGCGACCCGGCGCCGCCCCTCTTCGGACCGGGCTTCGGAGTGAAGGAGAGCGTGCCGGGCCGCCCGTCCTTCCGCTGGGCGGGGCCCTCGGCCCGGTTGATCGTCGCGGCCGACCAGGGCCCGCTCGCCGCGACGCTCTCGGGCGAGCGCCCCGGTTACGGCGGCCCGACGACGCTCACCGTCACCCAAGCCTCTTCGGGAAGGGTTCTCTCGTCGCGCACGATCGAGCCCGGCCCCTTCGACCTCACGATCCTCGATCGTCCCGTCTTCGGGCCGATGCCGGGACCTGCGGAGTACGTGATTGCGTGCGACCGTTTCGTCGACCTTCCGGTCGTGGACGGCGCATCGCGGCCGGCGAAGGGCTGCTTCACGTTTCTCGAAGCCACGATCTCGAGGCCGCCGGAGCACGTTTGGATGCGGCAGGGGGCACGCCTCGTCGCCGACCTCGGCGCGCCCGACGACGGGCGCTACGACCCCGACGGCTTCTGGCCGCGCGAGAGGAGCGCGGGGACCGGGCTGGACCTGAGGTGGACGAAGGAACGGGCGTCCGTCGTGTGGGCGCCCGTGCCGGGCTTCGCGCCCGGCCGGGTGGTCCTGCGTGCGACCGCGGTCGCGGCGCCGAAGGACGTCTCGATCTTCGTGAACGGGATCCTCGCCGGAGCGGTCCGCGTCGTCGCGGGGCTCACCGAAGTCTCGTCGCCGCTCACTCCCGACACCGCGCGGCTCCTCGCGGGCCCCGAGTGCGCGCGGATCGAGCTCCGGACTCCGACGGAGGTTCCGAAGGCGCTCGGCAAGGGTGACGATGCCCGCGCCCTCGGCGTCGCCGTCGACCGCATTGCGCTGGAGTAGGAGGAGAACTCAGCGGCGCTTCGCCCCGCCGGGGGATTTCTTGGAAGGTGAGGAGAGGCGGAAGTCGCGGAAGACCGAGCCAAACGCCCCGACGAAAAGGGCGATCCCAACCAGAGGCCAGAACGTGGCCAAGTCCCAGTTCCAATCACGTTCTAAGAAACTCTTCTTCCCAGGTCCCCCGAAGAATCCAAAGAACAAGACGGCCCCCGACCACAAGAGCAGCAGGAAACGCAGCTTGTGCGCGATGCGGCGGCGCAGTCCGGGAAAGAAGACCAGCGCGAGCGGCGCTCCGACCAGGAGGAGCAGGAGCGCCGCGCGCTTCACGGGTCAGTGCGCGGGGATCCCGCGATCGCGGTCCTTCTGGAGGACGGAGTGGTGGCGGCCGTAGAAGATGTAGATGACGAGTCCGATCCCGAGCCACGTGAAAAGGCGCCACCAGTTCGCCGTCGGCAGCGAGAACATCAGGAGAAGACAGGTCAGGATGCCCATCACCGGGACGAAGGGTACCCATGGGCAGCGGAACGGCCTGTGAGCGTCCGGATTCGTCCGGCGCATGATCAGGACGGCCCCGCAGACGATGACGAAGGCGAGGAGCGTCCCGATGTTCGCCAGGTGCAGCAGGGCGTCGATCGGCAGGAAGCCGGCCATGACGGTCACGAACACTCCGATCGCGATCGTCGACTTCCAGGGAGTCCGGAACTTCTCGTGGACGGCCCCGAAGAAGCTCTGCGGCACGAGGCCGTCGCGCGCCATGGCGAGGAAGACGCGCGGCCCGCTCAGCATCATGACGAGGAGGACGGACGTGATGCCGGCGACGCCGGCCGTGGCGATGATGCCCTCGGCCCACCCGATCCCCTTCTGCTGGAAGGCGCGGCTGACGGGAGCGTTGATGTCGAGCTGGTCGTATTTGACCATGCCCGTGAGCACGGCGACGACCGCGATGTAGAGGACCGTGCAGATGAGGAGGGACGCGACGATTCCGATCGGGACGTCGCGGCGCGGGTTGCGGGCCTCCTCGGTGTGGGTCGAGACGGAGTCGAACCCGATGTAGGCGAAGAAAATGATCGCGGCCCCGGCCAGGACGCCGACCGGCGATCCGCCGGGGTCCGTCTGGCCAGCGACGTGATAGCCGAAGAAGCTGACCCCCGTCCAGCCGAAGGGCGCGAAGGGATGCCAGTTCGCCGTGTCCACGAAGAAAGCTCCGACGCCGATGACGAAGAGGACGGCGGCGACCTTGATCATGACCATCGCGGCGTTGAACGAAGCGCTCTCCTGGATTCCCTTGACGAGGATCATCGTGACCAGCGCGACGATGACGATCGCCGGGAGGTTCAGAATCGAGCCCGTCGAGAGGAATTTGCCCGCCGCCGCGTCGTAGCGCCAGGGCGACTCCCGAAAGAGGGGCGAGACGTGGATCCCGACTTTGCTCAGGACGTTCTGGAAGTAGCCCGACCAGCCCGTCGCGACCGTCGCGCTCCCGACGGCGTACTCGAGGACGAGGTCCCAGCCGATGATCCACGCGAAGAGCTCGCCCATCGTGGCATAGGCGTACGTGTAGGCCGAGCCCGCGACCGGCACCATGGCCGCGAACTCGGCGTAGCAAAGCGCTGCGAAGATGCACGTGACGCCGGCGACGACGTAGGACAGGATCAGCGCGGGGCCCCCCACGTTGTGGGCCGCGGCCCCCGTCGCCACGAAGATGCCGGCGCCGATGATCGCGCCCACGCCGAGGCTCGTGAGCTGAACCGGGCCGAGAATCCGGCGCAGCCGGTGCTCGTCCCGCATTTCTTCCTCGAGCCGTGCCATGGACTTCGTCGCGAAGTACGGATTTGCAGACAACGGAGGGCCCTCCTCTCCATCCAACGGAGCGGTTCGGTGTTCGGGGGAAGATACACCGGCGGCCCGGGGGCCGCCAGAGAACCGGTCGCGACGCGCCGTAGAATGCAGACGAGGAGCACGCATGCCGCCCACGAAAACCAGCGAGTTGCCCGCCGCGGCGATTGCGGACGAGTTCCGCTCCGGCGTCAAGTCCTACGGGGCCAAGACCCACATCGACGGCGTCCGGGTCCACCGCCTCGCGCGGCACGTGGACGATCGCGGCTTCTTCCAGGAGATCTACCGTGCGAGGGCCGACCACCCGGGAAGCGAGCCTCTCGCGGAGTTCTTCCGCGACGTGCCGGTCGCCCAGATCAACTTCACGATCGTGAACGCCGAGGACCACGTCAAGGGGCTGCACTATCACCTCAAGCAGCAGGACGTCTGGTACTGCCCGCACCCGTCGAAGGCAAAATTCGTCCTCTTCGACGCTCGCAAGGACTCGCCGACGGCCCGAGCGACGCAGGTGATCGTCGCGGGTGACGGGCAGGACCTCCTTGTCCGCATCCCCGAAGGAGTCGCGCACGGTTATCGGCCGCTCACGAATCCGTGCGCCCTCTTCTACATCGTGACCCGCACGTTCGACGCGAACGACCCTGACGAGTGGCGCATCGCGTGGGATCACCCTGCCGTCAAGGACCTCTGGGACGTCCCGAACGGCTGAAGACCGGAAGGGAATCCGGCCGGAAGCTCGAGGCGCTTCGAGGAGACAATCGGCTCGTGGAAACTCGACGGGGATTCCTTCGAAAGGGGCTCCTCGGAGGCGCGCTGCTGGCACTCGGGGGCGCCTCCTTCCTGACGCTTCGAAGGACCCTTCGCGTCGCGAAGCCGCGCGATCCCCTCGTCGTCCTCTCGCTCGATGAGTACGCGATCTTCGCGTCCGTCGCCTCGCGCGTCGTCGCGGTGGACGGGGACGCGGCTTCCACGGACGCGGTCGACGTCGCGGGACGCGCGGACGCCGCGATGTCGCTCTGGCCCGACTCGGTGCAGCGCGAGTTCCGGCAGCTCCTGCGCCTCTTCGAGAGCGCCCTGACCGGCGCCGCGACGCAGACGGGACTCTTGCCGTTCACGGCCTCGCCGGGGCGCCGGCAGGACGCGCGTTTGCGGGCGTGGGAGGGATCGCGCGTGGCGGTCTTCCGGACGGGCTATCAGGCGATGAAGAGGCTCGCGTGTGCGTGCTACTACGCCGCACCTCAAGCGTGGCCCCCGACAGGCTACCCCGGCCCGCCCGAGTTGCCCTTTGCGCAGGAGCCCGAGTGAGACTCCTCGCGCCGGACCGTCCGATCCCGAATCTCATGCGTGGCCGCGAGATCCGCTCGAACCTCGCGCTCTCGGCGGACGTGTGCATCGTGGGGTCGGGCCCGGGAGGGGCGATCGCCGCGGCGCGCCTGGCGGCGGCGGGCGCGCGCGTCATCCTCCTCGAGGAAGGCGGGTTCTTCACGCGGAAGGCCGACTTCCACATGCAGGAGGCGGAGGCGTACCCGAAGCTCTACCAGGACCACGGGAACCGCGCGACGGACGACCTCTCGATCACGATCCTCCAGGGTCGTGGCGTGGGCGGCGGGACTCTCGTGAACTGGACGACGTGCTTCCGGACGCCGGAGGTGACGCTCGCGCTGTGGAGGGAGCGCTTCGGCCTGGCCGACTTCACGACGGCGCGCTTCGATCCGCATTGGGACGAGGTCGAGAAGCGTCTCAACGTCCAACCGGTCGACGGCTCGGAGGTCAACGAGAACAACGCCGTCCTCCTCGAAGGAGCGCGGAAGCTCGGAATCGCGACGGAGCTCCTGAAACGCAACGTGACGTCTTGCCTGCACACGGGCTACTGCGGGATGGGATGCCCGACCAACGCGAAACGCGGGATGGCCCTCACGTACCTGCCGGACGCGGCCGGGAGGGGCGCGCGCATCTACGCGGACTGCCGCGCGATGCGCCTCGTCCTCGACGCGCGGCGGGAACGCGTGACGGCGGTCGAGGCCGAAGTCCTCGATCCCGCGACGGACCGGCCCTCCGGGCGGCACGTCACGGTTTCGGCCGCGCGATTCGTCGTCGCGGGCGGCGCAATCAATTCACCCGCTCTTCTCATGCGTTCGGGGGTTCCGGACCCACACGGCCGTCTCGGGACCCGCACGTTCCTCCATCCCGTCGTCTCGACGGTTGCTCTTTTCGACCGGCGCATCGACCCGTTCTACGGCGCTCCGCAGTCGGTGGCCTCGCACGCCTTCATCGAGCGCCCGGGGAAGATCGGCTTCTTCCTCGAGGTGCCCCCGCTCCATCCGATGCTCGCCTCTCTCGCGCTGCCCGGCTTCGGCGCGGCGCATCGCGACGGAATGAAGAACCTCGCGAAGTCCAACGCCATCATCGCGCTGCTCCGCGACGGTTTCCTGCCCGGGGAGGAGGGCGGGACGGTCTCGCTCCGCGAGGGCGAGCGGCGCCTCTCGATCCGCTACCCGCTCGGTGAGGCCCACTTCGAGGCGATGCGGGAGGCGATGCGGACCTCGGCCCGCATCCAGCTCGCGGCCGGGGCACGAGAGGTGCGGACGCTCCACAAGGACTCCGTGATCATCCGGAAGGAGCGCGACATCGACGCCCTCGAGGAGCGGCCGGTGGGCCCCAACCTCCTGTCCGTCTTCACGGCGCACCAGATGGGCGGATGCGCGGCGGGCGCCGACCCGAAGGCCGCCGTCGTCGACGGGAGCCTGAAGCACCACCACCTCGCGAACCTCTGGGTCTTCGACGGCTCGGTCTTCCCGACCTCTCTCGGAGTCAATCCCCAGCTCTCGATACTCGGGATCGTCGCGGCGTCCGCCGAGCGGATGATCGTCGCGAAGACCTGACCGGGGTCAGCGCTTCTCGCGCACGGTCAGGACCGGAACCGGGCAGAGGCGCACGACGCGCTCCGCGGTCGAGCCGATGAGCAGCTTCTCGAACGCGTTGCGGCCGTGCGTCCCGAGCACGACGAGCGAGGCCCTCGCTTTCTTCGCTGCGTCGATGATCGCGTCGGACGGCCGGCCCCAGAGATATTCGCTCGTTGCCGAGACGCCGCGCTTTTCGGCCGATGCGACGGCGGCCGCGAGGCGCTTCTTCGTCGCCTCTTCCCATTCCTTCTGGGTCGAAACGTCGAGGTAGGGGAGGGCGCCCGCGACGTCGAACGCCTGGACGGGCTCGACGAGGACGTGGACGACGTGGACCTTCGCTCCCTGCGACGACGCGAGCGAGACCGCGAAGGAAAGGGCGCGCGCGGCGCAGACGGAAAAGTCCGTGCCGACGACGATGGTCTTCAGCAGCGGTTCGGGCTTCTTGGGGGCCATCGCGATCCTCCCGTCAGGTGCGGCGGCGCGCCTTGAGCGCGGCCACGGCGGCGTCGATCTCCACGGGCGAAGGCTTCAGCGTCGAAGGCTGCCCGCGCACATACCGGGGGACGCCGTCGACGTACGTGGCGGCGACGTGCGACCGGTCCATGCTGTACACGATAGGCCCATACGGGTCCTCGCGCCACGCGACCGGCTGTGCGAAGCCCGCATCGACGTCGAGGAGGATGAAGTCGGCACGCCGGCCTTGTTCCAGAGTGCCGGCGTTCAACGCGAGGGCGGCGGCGCCCTCGGCCGTCGCCATCCGAACGACGTCCCACGCCGAAAACGCTCCGGGCCCGATCCGTGCCTTCGGGAGGAGAGCCGCGAGGCGCATTTCGGTGAAGGCGTCGAGCCGGTCGTTGCACGGCGCACCATCGGCGCCCAGCGTGACCCGGATGCCTTGGGCCCGGTACTCGGGCACGGGGCAGATCCCGGAGGCGAGCTTGAGGTTGGAGGACGGGCAATGGGCGACCGTCGTGCCGCGCGCGGCGAGGAGGGCGCGCTCGTCGGCGTCCGCGTGGATGACATGGGCGAGGACGACGTGAGCGCCCGAGATTCCGACGTCGTCGAGGTAGCGAACGTTGGGGCGGCCCGTGCGCCGCGCGACGAGGGCGACCTCGTCGACGTTCTCGGACGCGTGGGTGTGCACGAAGAAGCCGCCGGCCTTCGCGCGCTCGCCGACGTCCCGTAGGAGGCGGTCCGTGCACGAGACGGCGAAACGCGGGCAGAACGCGACGCGGAGCCGGCCGCCGCTCCCGCCGTGCCACGCCTTCGCGAGCCGCTCGGTCTCGGCGAGGGCGGCGCGCGTCTCGCAGCAGAGATCCGCCGGATTCGTCGCGGGATCGTCCATGAGGGCGTTGCCACTCGTGACGCGGGCGCCCGACGCGACGGCGGCGCGGAAGACCGCGTCGGTGTGGTGCGAAGTTCCCATGTCGAGGATCGACGTCGTCCCGCCCGCGAGGAGCTCCGCCAGGCCGAGGCGCGCCGAGACCTCGAGTGTGGCTTCGTCGTGCGCAGCCTCGCCCGGCCAGACGTGCGTGGAGAGCCAGGGGAGGAGCGGCAGGTCGTCGGGGCCATTGCGCAGGAGCGTCTGGCACAGGTGAACGTGCGTCTGGACGAAGCCGGGCAGGACCCACATCCCCTTTGCGTCGAGTGTCTCGAACGGCCTTCCCGCGGACGCGTACCCGCGGGCGCAGGCGCGAGCCTCGCCGTCGCGCGCCGCGATCACGCCGTCCTCGACGAAGAGCGCGCCGCCCGGCACGACGTCGCCGGGGCGCTTCATCCCGATCACGAGGGCGTTCTCGACGAGGAGGGGCGTCATGCCAGCCCGCCATTATCCAACGCGGAAGGGCTCAAAGCAGCAGCGCGCCCTCGTGCGCGAGTAGCCAGCGCTTGCGGGGCAGCCCGCCACCGTACCCCGTGAGGGAGCCGTCCGAGCCGATGACGCGGTGGCAGGGGACCACGATGGAGACCGGGTTCGCCCCGTTCGCGGCGGCCACGGCGCGCGTCGCGGACGGACGGCCGATCTCCTTCGCGAGGCGCGCGTACGACCAGGTCGCTCCTGCGGGGATGCGGCGCAACGTCGTCCAGACGATCTGCTGGAAGGCCGTGCCGCCCGTGTCGACCGCGATGCCGTCGAGAGCAGCGAGATCGCCGCCGAAGTAGCGCCTCAAGGCCTCGGCCGGGGCGCCGCCGCGAGGATCTTCTTCGAATGAAAAAGCGCCGAATCGCTTCTCCAGCTCACTGTTGAATTTCTTCCAATGGTCCTCGAAGACGAGTCCGACGAGGCACGACCCTCGTACGACGAGGACGATGGCGCCCGGAGGCGCAGCCACTCTTGACCTTCGAAGGAACTCTCTCTTCTCTCCCGCAATCTGTTTCTCTTTCTCGCTGTCCTTCTTCATGCCCCGCCTTTCCCGTCCGCGAGCGACGCCCAGAGGTGGAGCGTCGCGTAGGCGCGGTAGGGGCGCCAGCGTTCGGCGCGCGCCGCGATTCGGCTTCTCTTCACGCCGGCGCGCTCCATCGCCTTGACGAGGCCGAGGTCGCCGTCCGGAAAGGCGTCGCTTTCGCCGAGGGCGCGCAGGGCGACGACGTGCGCGGCGCGCGCGCGGGGCAGGCCGACGCTCGCGACGTCCGTGTCCGCGACGGCGGCGGGGGACGGGAAAACGTGCGTGAGGCCGGGGCGCGCGAGGCGCTTGGGCCGAGGTCGGCCGCAGAGCGCGACGAGGCGTTCCGCGAGCGTGCGCGCGCCGAGCACCTTCGCGATGGCGCGGGGGTTCGCGGCGAGATCGAACTGCCGGAACGCGCGCTCCGAGAGACCGTCCGCGCTCGCCCACGAAGGGATTTCCATCGAAAGTGAGTGGGACGCTCCGCGGCGCCTCAGTTCGACCCGCAGGGTCCCCGCGCGTCCCCGCTCCTCGAAGACCCTTTCGTAGGAATCTCCCCACGCGACCTCGACTCCCGGAATGCCGCGCCCCGCGAAGAAACCGAAGAGCCCTGCGCCGTCGAACGGAGCCCGCACGCGGAGTTCCAGCCCTGCCGTCCGCTCGGGATCCATTCGAAGAATATTCTCTTTTCTTCCGCCCTTGCCGCCGCGCCTCACGGCGCGGGAGGCTCCGGCGGGGCGGGGAAGCCCGGCAGGTCCGCCGCCGGCGCGCCGCCGAGGCCGATGCGGTCGGCGATCGGGACCTGGGCCGCGAGGACGAGGGCGACGAGGTCCGGGAGAGGCAGCTCCCATTCCTCGGCCCCGCGCGTGACGTATGTGCGATCGACGGAGCGCGCGAAGGACTTCTCCTTCAGGCGCTTGAGGACCGATTCCACGGGCACGTAGGCGATCTTCTTCGAGGGCCGAATGAGCGCGCACGCCCCGCAGAAGCCCGTCAGCTCGTCGGCCGCGAGGATCGCCTTTTCCATCGGAGTTTCGCGCGGGATGTTCGTGTAGAAGGCGTGGCCGCCGATCGCCTTGATCACGTGTTCCGGCCAGCCGCGCTCTCTGAGGATCTCCATTCCTCGCCAGACATGGCCCTCTTCCGTCGGGTACCTCTCGTAGTCGAAGTCGTGGAGCATTCCGACGAGACCCCAGGCCTCGATCTCGGCGGGGTCGGTCACCCCCTTCGACCGGGCGAGGTGGCGCATGGTCGCCTCGACGGCGAGCGCGTGGCGCCGGAGCGGCTGGGACTGCGTGAACTCCGTCAGGAGGGCCCAGGCATCGGCACGGGTCTTCATGGCCGGGAGTTTAGAAAGGGAAGAGCGAAGAAGAGAATATCTTCGAATGTGCATGGCGCTCCGGCGCGATGGGGCCTATCTTCGCGGCGGAACCGCTCTCGGCTCTCCGGACACGGCCGGCTGTCCAAGAGAATTCGGACTGATTGATCCGAGAAGGGCTCCCGTGCACAGCGACGAGTGCAAAGCGCCCGTTTTCGATTGACTTTCGGGCACATTGAACAGATTCTCCGCGCGGCGCGAGCCGAAGTCGGAAAAACGACAGGGGGGACGAGATGGGTTTGAAAGCGGCCGAAATTCTGAAGACCTGCGACAAGGAGGGGGTCCGTTTCCTGCGCCTGCAGTTCACGGACATCCTCGGGATCATCAAGAACGTCGAGGTCCCGCGCTCGCAGTTCGAGAAGGCCCTCGAGGGCGAGATCCAATTCGACGGCTCTTCGATCGAGGGCTTCACGCGCATCGAGGAGTCGGACATGGGCCTCGTGCCCGATCTCGACACGTTCCGCGTCTTCCCGTGGTCGCACCCGAATGGGAAGGTCGCGCGCCTCGTCTGCGACGTCATCGAGCCGGATGGCAAGCCGTTTGCCGGCTGCCCGCGCCAGACGCTGAAGAGGCAGATGGGGAAGGCGAAGGCGCTCGGGTACACGCTCATGACGGGCCCGGAAGCCGAATTCTTCCTCTTCCGCCGCGACGCAAACGGAGACCCGATCGTCGACACGCACGACGAAGGCGGGTACTTCGACCTCACCCCGGTCGACCGCGGCGAGGAGGCTCGTCGCGACATCGTCGTCGCCCTCGAGGCGATGGGCTTCGAGGTCGAGGCGGCGCACCACGAGGTCGCTCCCGGACAGCACGAGATCGACTTCAAGTACGGCGACGCCGTCACGACGGCCGATCAGGTCACGACGTTCAAGCTCATCGTGAAGAAAGTCGCGCTCGACCACGGTCTCCACGCGACCTTCATGCCGAAGCCCATCTTCGGCGTCAACGGCTCCGGGATGCACGTCCACCAGTCACTCGTCACGGGCTCGGGCGTCTCCATGAAGAACGCGTTCTTCGACCAGAAGGCGAAGTACCAGCTCTCCGGCCTCGCGATGAACTACATCGGCGGCATCCTCAAGCACGCCCGTGCCATCGCGGCGATCACGAACCCCCTCGTGAACTCGTACAAGAGGCTCGTGCCCGGCTACGAGGCCCCGGTCAACGTCGCGTGGTCCGAGCGCAACCGTTCCCCGATGGTCCGCATCCCCGCGCGGCGCGGGATGGGGACGCGCTGCGAGGTCCGCATGCCGGACCCGTCGTGCAATCCGTACCTCGCGTTCACCGTCATGCTCGCGGCAGGCCTGGACGGCATCAAGAACAAGCTCGAGGCAGGCGAGCCCGTGAACCAGAACGTCTTCGAGATGTCCGCTCGCGAGAAGAAGCGCCTCAAGATCGACGTCCTCCCGGGCAACCTCGCCGAGGCGCTGGATTGCCTCGAGAAGGACGACCTCCTCAAGAACGCGCTCGGGGAGCACATCTGCGAGAAGTTCGTCGAGGCCAAGCGTGCCGAGTGGCAGACGTACATCGCGCGCGTCCACTCGTGGGAGACGGAGCGCTACCTGCAGGCCTACTGAGGAGGAAAGACGACTGGCCCGGGAGGGGCTTCGGGGGGAATCGGCCATGGTTCCCCCCGGAGTCTCATAGCCCGAGTTTGGCCCGGGCCGCCGCGAGGACGGCCGCGACGGAGCCCGGAAGCCCGAGCCCGAGCGGGCTCAGGACGAGGTCGTAGCCGGCGGGGTCGTCGATGTCGCGCTGGAAAGCCTGACGCACGAATTCGCGCTGGGCCTCGTCGCTCTCCGCGACGCGTCGCCGCGCGGCGTGGGCTGCGATTCCCTCGGCCCGGGAAAGGGCATCGGCGCGCTCGGCGGGCGACCCGACGGCCCGTACGCGCAGGCCGCCCTCGGGACGGAGGACGAAGTTGGCGCCTCGCCCGACGAGGACGGCCTTGCCCTCGCGCGCAATCCGCTCGATCACGTTTCGGAGCCCGATGAGCGCGCGGGCCTGGCCGGGGTCGTCCGGCAGGATGAGCGGCGCGAGGTACTCGCCGACCTCGCGAACGCCCTTCTCGTCGAAGCGCTCCACGAGCAGTGCGTCGCAGTGCGTCTCGAGGGCCACGGCCGAGAGGATCTCGCGATCGTAGACCCTCCAGCCGAGCGCTCCTCCCACGAGTCGGGCGAGCGCATCGCCCCCGGAGCCGAGCGCCCGCGAGAGAGTGATCCAGGGCTTCTCCGAAGAGGCAGCGCGGCGTGAAGCCGAATCGGAAAGGCGCCGCACTTCCTGGAACAGGCCCTGTCGGTCCGCGAGACCGACGCCGGGGTTCGGGGAGGTCATGAGAAAGGCCCTCCTCCTCCCTGCCCGCTCTGCCCGCGGGCCGGGAGCCTCCCCCAATCTAGTGCCGCCGGCCTGCTCCCGCATCCCCGCGGGGGCTTCAGGCGTGCAAGATAGCCTGCCGGGCAGCGCGGACGCTCTGAACTGGACGAGCGCGCCGCCGCGCACGCCGAGGCGTCCGGGCCCGCCCGTCAGGATCTCCCGAGCCGCGTCAGCGGATGAACATCGCGTCGCCGTAGCTGAAGAACCGATAGCCCGAGCGGACGGCTTCCGCATACGCGGCGCGAACGCGCTCGCGCCCGGCGAACGCCGAGACCAGCATGAGAAGCGTCGAACGGGGAAGGTGGAAGTTCGTGAGCAGCGCGTCGACGACCTGGAACTCTGCGCCGGGGACGAGGAAGAGATCCGTCTCGAAGGCGCCGGGCGCGACGCGGCCGGCGTGCGTGCGTGCCGAGGCTTCGAGCGTACGGACGCTCGTTGTGCCGACGGCAACGACGCGCCGCCCCTCGTCCTTCGCCCGGCTCACGGCGGCCGCCGTCTCCTCGGGAATGACGGCCCTCTCGAAGTCCATCCGGTGGTCCTCGACGCGGTCCGACTTCACGGGCTTGAACGTCCCGATCCCGACGTGCAGCGTCACGCGGACGACCGACACGCCCCGCGCGGCGACCGCGGCGAGCATGGCCAGGGTGAGGTGCAGGCCCGCCGTCGGCGCCGCGATCGCGCCCGGCCTTTCGGCGAAGACCGTCTGATAGTCGAGGCGGTCCTGCGCGTCCGCGACGCCGTCAGGGCGGTGGATGTAGGGCGGAAGGGGGGCGGAGCCCAGAAAAGGAAGAGCGTCGAGGAGATGCTGTTTGCTCCCAAGCTTTACGAACCGCAGGAGATAGAGGCCTCCGTCGGCGCTCCGGGTTTCGGCGATTTTCCTAGGAGGCGAATGTCCCTCCGGCGCGGCGGCGGCCGGCGCCCCGGCGACGCCTGCCGCGCCGCTGGAAGCCAACGCTTCGGCCACCCAATCACCTCCGAAAAGAAACTCTCTTCCGGCCTTCACCCGCCTTCCCGGCTTCGCGAGACAGCGCCAGAGCTCTCCCTCTTTCGAAGAAATCTCTCCTCCCTTCTCCTCCTCTTGCACCGCGACTTTCACTCTCTCGACGAGCAGGAACTCCGTCCGCCTGTTCTTTTCGTCCGTCCCGAAGATCCGTGCCGGGATGACCTTCGTGTCGTTCAGGACGAGAACGTCGCCGGAGCAGAGGAGCGACGGGAAGTCCGCGACGTTTCGGTGCTCGATCGCGCCCGTGGCGCGCTCGAGCGTCATGAGGCGGGCCGTGCCGCGCGGCGCGGGGCGCTGGGCGATGGACGTCGGCGGAAGTGCGAAGTCGAAGTCGGAGACGTTCACGGGTCCATTGTGCCCGGAACCGTCCGCTAGACTCGGTCCGGATGCGCGTGAAGATCAGGGCAGCCGTCTTCCTCTACGGCACCGTCGCCCTCGCCGTTCTTCCGGTGTTCCCGCATTTTCTTTCCCCGAACGAGGTGACCCGTTGGGCCTTCGCCGCCTCGGTCGTCGAGCGCGGCACGCCGGAGGTCTCCGGGGTCCTTCCGCTTCTCGGCTCCGCATTTGAGGACGTCTCGGAGAGGGACGGGCGCCTTTTCTCGAACAAGGCCCCCGGCGCCGCACTCGTCGCCCTCCCCGGATACCTCGCAGCCCGGCCGTTTGCGGGTCCGCCGTCCGCGGCCTCCCTCCGGCTCTCCCTCACGCTCATGCGACTCGTCGCCTCCACGCTGCCGGCGCTCCTCGTCGCCCTCGTCCTCCAGGCGGCGGCGCTGCGCTTCGGAGCGACCGCGGCACGGGCACGCTTCGCGGCGGCGGCCCTCCTCTTCGCGACGCCGCTGTTCGCCTATGGCCTCCTTCTCTTTTCCCACGCTCTCGTCGCCGCCTGCCTCTTCGGAGCGTGGGCCGCGTTCTTCGTCCCCGGGGCCGGCGGGCACACGCGCCGCGACGCAATCGGTGGGGCGCTCCTCGGTCTCGCGGTTCTCTCCGAGTACCCTGCGGCAGCCCCCGCCGGTGTTCTCGCGCTCTGTGCAGTGCTCCCTGCTCCGCGCCGCGCACTCGCGGTCGCCGTCGGCGCCGCCCCCACGGCGGCATTCCTCGCGGCGTACGACGCGTTCTGCTTCGGGAGCCCCTTCGCGCTTTCGTCTGCATTCGAGCGCGCCGCCCCCTTCCACGATCTCGCGTCCTCCGGTCTCTTCGGAATCGGCTGGCCGTCGGCCGAAATCCTCTTCCGCCTTCTCCTCGATCCGTCGAAGGGCCTGCTCGTTTTCGTGCCGCTCCTGCTCCTATGGCCCTTCGCGCTCCCGGCGGCCCGCGGGAGGATCGGAGGCGGGGGCGCTCTCGCGCTGGTTCTGGTCCCGCTCTCGCTCGTCCTCCTCTACGCGGGCTACCCGAACTGGCACGGCGGTTTCACCGTGGGGCCGCGCTACCTCGTCGCGGCGCTGCCGTTTCTCGTCCTTCCTCTCGCGTTCCGGGAGGGTGGTGCGCTCGAAGCCGCACTCACGGGGGCCTCCGTTCTCGCGTGCGTCGGAACGACACTCGCATTTCCTTTCGTCCCACCGGGTTTCGCCTTGCCTTGGGCGAGCTTCGCGGGGAACTTCTATGGAAAGGGGCTCGGAGCGCCGAACCTTCTTCACATGGTTCCGGCGGCGCGCGCCGTGGCGTTCCTGGCGCCGCCGATTCTCGTCGCTGCTGCGGTTCTCCCTCTCCTTCATTCGAAGAAACGCGCCGTGGCGTTCTGCGCAGGCGTAACGGTCGCGGCTGCGGCGGCGTTCGCGGTGTCTCGTGTCTGGCCGCTTTCTGCCTCCCTCGTCCTCCAGCGGGCGTACGTGGAGGACGTCTACTTCGGGCGCCGTGGAGCGCTGGAGGAAGCGATCGCGACCACGGGCGCGGCGCAGCCGCGCCTGCTCGCGCGCCGTGAGCGCGAGGACCGGCTGCCGCCGGGGCCCTGGCCGTTCTGACGGGCCGATTGCGGAACGTCGCGACGCTTTCTCGATTCCGCGGCAAAACCTCGTCGATTCAACGGCGTGCGGAGTTCGTTGACGACACCGGAGCGCTTTGTGTAGTGTCCGCCCGCGTCCATGGGAGAGGCTGCGGGAACCTTCCGGAAAGTCCGTCTGCTCGACGCAGCCGGCATGGCCCGCGCGATCTCGCGCATGGCCCGCGAAGTCGTCGAAGCCGAGGGAGGCACCGACGGCTTCGCCCTCATCGGGATCCGGACGCGCGGCGTCCCGCTCGCGAAGCGTCTCGCCGCCGAGATCGCCCGGACCGAGGGTGTCCAGGTGCCCGTGGGGCTTCTCGACATCACGCTTTACCGCGACGACCTCTCGACCGTCGCGTCGTCGCCCGTCCTGAAAAAGACGGAGATCCCGTTTCCCGTCGAAGGGCGAAACGTGATCCTCTGCGACGACGTGCTCTTCACGGGGCGCACGGTGCGCGCCGCGATGGACGCGATTCTCGACTTCGGCCGCCCGAGGAAGATCCTCCTCGCGGTGCTCGTCGACCGCGGTCGCCGCGAGCTTCCGATCGAGGCCCAATATGTGGGCAAGAAGATCGCGACGTCCGCGACCGAAATCGTCTCGGTGACCTTCCGTGAGACGGATCGTGAGGACGACGTGTGGCTGCTCGACCGCGAGACCGTCGAGGGGGCGCCAAGAGTCGTCCCGAAGAAAACGCGCGAGAAGGCTACGGCGCGGCGCCGCCAGCCGCGGAAGAAGTAGGGAGCACGGGCGGCGTGACGAAGCGCCCCGATATCCTGGCCTCGGCCGCTCCCCGCCGCGCGCTTTCGAAGAAGGACCTCCTCGACATCGACGGGATCACCGAGGATGACATCCGCCTCGTTCTCGACACCGCCGAGTCCATGCGCGAGATCAACCAGCGTGCGATCAAGAAGGTCCCGACGCTGCGCGGCAAGCTCGTCGCGAATCTCTTTTTCGAGAATTCCACCCGGACTCGCTTCTCGTTCGAGATCGCCGAGCGGCGCCTCTCTGCCGACTCGATCGCGCTCTCGGCGACCGGAACTTCCGTCGCGAAGGGTGAGACCCTCCTCGACACCGGGCGAAACCTGATGGCGATGGCTCCCGATGCGATCGTGATCCGCCACGGGCGCTCGGGCGCGCCGCACCTGCTCGCGCGCCATCTCCCGTGCGCCGTCGTGAACGCCGGTGACGGCACGCACGAACACCCGACCCAGGCTCTCCTGGACGCCTTCACGATCCGCCGTGCAAAGGGCATCCTTGCGGGCCTTCGTGTCGCCATCTGCGGCGACGTGACCTACAGCCGCGTCGCGCGATCGAACGTTGCCCTCCTCACGAAGATGGGCGCCGGCGTCACGCTCTGCGGGCCCCGGACGCTCCTGCCGGCCGAGATCGAGCGCAGCGGCGCCCGCATCGTGAACCGCCTCGAGGAGGCGCTCGAAGGCGCGGACGTCGTCATGATGCTGCGCGTCCAGAAGGAGCGCGGCGGCGGCCTTGGTTTTCCGTCCGACCGCGAGTACTACGAGCAGTTCGGCCTCACGCCGGAACGGAGGAGGCTCGCGAAGAGGGACGCGATCGTGATGCATCCCGGCCCCATGAATCGCGGCGTCGAGATCGACTCGGCCGTTGCGGACGGGCCGGACTCCGTGATCCTCGAGCAGGTCGAGAACGGCGTGGCGGTGCGGATGGCAGTTCTCTATCTTCTGATCGGTGCCAGCGGGGAAGACGAATGAACGGATCCGCCGGTCCGCGCGGAACCCTCCTTCGGGGCGGCCGGGTCGTGGACCCGTCCCGCAATCTCGACCAGACCCTCGACGTTCTTCTCACGGACGGCGTCGTCGCGAAAGTGGACGAGAAGATCGCCGCGAGGGGCGCCGACCTCGTCGACGCCGCCGGCTTCGTCGTCGCACCGGGCTTCGTCGACCTCCACACGCACCTGCGCGAGCCGGGCTTCGAGTACAAGGAGACCATTGCGACGGGCACTCGGGCGGCGGCCGCGGGCGGCTTCACGACCGTGTGTGCGATGGCGAACACGAAGCCGGTGACGGACGACGCGCCGACGGTCGCCTTCGTCGTCCGGCGCGCGCGCGAGACGGGCGTCGTCCGCGTGTTCCCGATCGGCGCCGTTTCGAAGGGCCTCGGGGGCGAGGAGCTCGCCGAGATCGGCTCCATGAAGGCCGAGGGAATCGTTGCCGTCTCGGACGACGGCAGGCCGATCGCGAACGGAAATCTCATGCGCCGGGCGCTCGAGTACGCTTCGATGTTCGACCTGCCCGTCGTCGTCCACGAGGAGGACCCCTCGATCGTGGGCCCCGGTGTCATGAACGAGGGTTGGGCCTCGACGCGGCTCGGCCTCGCGGGCTGGCCGAGCGTGGGAGAGAGTGCGATGGTGGCGCGCGACCTCCAGCTCGCGGCGCTCACGCGAGCCCGGTTGCACATCGCGCACGTCTCGACGCGCGAGAGCCTCGACGCGATCCGCGCGGCCCGGCGCGTCGGCGTCCGCGCGACCTGCGAGGTCGCGCCGCACCATCTCCTCCTGACGGACGAGGATGTCGCGCAGTCCGGCTACGACACGCGCTTCAAGATGAACCCGCCGCTCAGGGGCGAGGCCGAGCGTGCGGCGCTCGTCGCGGCCCTCGTCGAAGGCACGATCGACTGCGTCGCGACGGACCATGCGCCCCATCACGAGGACGAGAAGAACGTCGAGTTTGCGGACGCGCCTTTCGGCGTGATCGGTCTGGAGACGGCGCTCCCGGCGCTGGTCGACGGCCTGCTCTCTCCGCGCCTGATCACGCTCCTGCGCCTCGTCGAGGTCCTCACGACCGCGCCCGCGCGCGTTTTCGGCCTTCCGTACGGGACGCTCGCCGAGGGCGCGCCCGCCGATGTCGTCATGTTCTCGACGACGAAGGCCACGCACGTGACTCCGGACGGATTCCAGAGCCGTTCGAAGAACTCCCCGTGGCTTGCGCGTACGCTCAAGGGACGCGTCGAGAGGACCTGGGTCGCGGGACGCGAAGTGTTCTCGCGCTCCGGAGCGCCGCGGTGAGCAGGCCCGGGGACTCGGGCACGTTCCTCAAGCCGATCTCGGACGAGGTGCCTGTCGCGGCCGGGAAGCCGAAACGGATCATCATCGTCGAGCACGAGCCCCTTTTCGCGGAGGTCTGGCGCGCCCTCCTCGTGACGCGGTACGGCCCGGCGATCACGGTCGAAACGTACCAGGACCCGCTCAAGGCGCTCGAGGTCGTCGGACCGGACGTCACGCTTCTCCTCATCGACCTCGAACTCCCGCTCTTCGGGGGCCGGAAGATGTTCGAGCTCGCGAAGGAGCGCGGTGTCGCGCCGCGGCGGATGGTCATTCTCTCGAGCCGCGACGCCACCGAGCTCCACCAGCTCTTCCCGGACGGCAGCTGCCTCGCCGTGATGAACAAGCACGAGCCGAACCAGCAGAACGCCTTTTTGATGATCGTCGATTCGGTCGTCAAGCGGCACTAGGCCGCGCGCTCAGCGCGGCGGCGGAGGGGGTTGGACGAGATCCGGGATGGCCGCGACCGCGGCGGCGTCCGGGGGCTTCACGGCAAGCATCTCGGCGAGGAACGCGAGGCGGTCACGCCGCGCCGCGGCATTCAAGGCGTGGGGCGCCTCGTAGAGCTTGAAGCGCTTCGCCGCCGGCTCTTCATCGGCGAATTCTCCCAATACCAGTGCCCCCAGACGACGGCGGCAAAGGGCCCCTTCCCGGCCGGCACGACGAGATACGCCGGGACGCGCCCGCCCTTCGGGCTCACGTAGGTCAGGTCCTGAATGACGACGTCGCCTCGGGTTTCGATGCCCGTCGTCACGGCGTCGAGACTCACCTTCGGGTCGTAGGCGAAGTGCGCGTCACCCGTGGGCTCGGCCGCGGCGGCGGCGAGAAAGAGGGCGGCGAGCGCGATCGTCATGGCCGTCGCTCCGTGATGAGGCGGGCGGAGCGGTTCCACGTGAGGTAGCTCCACGCCCACTGCACGAGGATGAGAACCCGGTTGCCGAACTGGACGAGATACATGAGGTGGATGAAGAGCCACGCGAGCCAGGCCGGGTACCCGGCAAAGCGAATGAAGCCGAGGTCGGCGATCGCGCGGCCCCGCCCGATCGTTGCCATGGTTCCGCGGTTGCGGTAGACGAAGGCCCCGGGGGGTGGCCGGTCCTCGAGGCGGGCGAGGATCGTCCGCGCGACGTGCCGGCCTTGCTGCATCGCGACAGGGGCCACGCCCGGGAGCTGTTTGCCGTCCGCACCCTCGAGCGCCGTCAGGTCCCCGATCACGAAGACTTCCGCGTGGGAGGCCAGCGTGAGGTCGGGGGCCACGCGGACGCGCCCCGCGCGGTCTGTCCCGGCGCCCGAGGCCTCCGCAAGTGCCCGCCCGAGCGGAGATGCGGCGACACCTGCCGCCCAGAGGATCGTTGCCGCGGCGATCGTCTCCGTTCGCGTGTTGTGCGAGGCGTCCACGGCGCCGTCGCGGACATCCGTCACGGTCGTGCCGAGGAGCACCTCGACGCCGAGTGATTCGAGAGCTCGCTGCGCCGCCTCCGAAAGGTCAGATGGGTAGGAGGCGAAGACGCGCTGCCCCGCCTCGACGAGGAGGATTCGGGCCTCGGAGGGGTCGATCGTCCGGAAGTCGTCGCGGAGTGTGCGCCGTGCGATCTCCGCAAGGGCGCCGGCGAGCTCGGCCCCGGTCGGGCCTGCGCCGACGATGACGAAGGTGAGCAGCGCCCGACGCCGCGCCGGATCCACCGTGATCTCGGCCTTCTCGAATGCGAGAAGGATGCGGCGCCGCATCTCGGTGGCGTCCTCGATGGTCTTGAGACCAGGGGCCCGCTCAGCCCAGTCGTCGTGGCCGAAGTACGCGTGGGATGCACCCGTCGCGACGACGAGGATGTCGTACGGGATCTCCCCCGCGGTCGTGAGGACCGCGCGCCGTTGGAGGTCGAAGCCGTGAGCGTCGGCGAGGAGGACGCGCGTATTCCTCTGGCGCTTGACGATCGACCGCAGGGGGGCCGCGATGTTCGCGGGGGAGAGCGCGCCCGTCGCGACCTGATAGAGGAGAGGTTGGAAGAGATGGAAGTTGCGCCGGTCGACGAGCGTCACGTCCGCGGGCGCACGCCGCAGCGCGCGCGTCGCGTAGAGCCCGCCGAATCCACCTCCCAGGACCACGATGCGGAGCCGCCCGGCGCCCATGAGAACATCATTCTAGGAGCGTCGCCGAGCGGAGATGGAACGAAACGACACGTCCCGCGACGCCGGCCGATGAAGAGCTCGCTCGACGTCGCGATCGCGGCGGCCCACGAGGCCGGAGAGTTGCTGGTGGGCCATTTCGGCCGGTTGGACCCTGCCCTTGTCGAGGAAAAGGGCGCGAACGACGTCGTTTCGATCGCGGACAAGGAGAGCGAAGCCGTCATCCGCCGTGCCGTGCTCGCCGCGTTCCCGTCCGACCGCTTCCTCGGGGAGGAGACCGGCCTCTCGGGCGTGGACGAGGCGTCCCCCTCGTGGATCGTCGATCCTCTCGACGGCACTGCGAACTTCGTCCGCGGCTTCCCGCACTGGGCCGTGTCGATCGCCCGGACGCGCGGCGGCCTCCTCGGGGAGATCGAGGCGGGCGTCGTCTGGGATCCCGTCAAGAACGACCTCTTCGCGGCCGAGGCGGGCTCCGGCGCATTCCGCAACGGGCATCGCCTGCGCGTCCCCCCGCGTCCGAGTCTCGAGGGCGCGGCCCTCGCGACGGGCTTTCCGTTCCGGCAGGCGCACAAGATCGACCGCTATCTCGCCGTCTTCCGGGAGCTGTTCCTGAAGGTCCGCTCGCTGCGCCGCGCAGGGAGCGCGGCGCTCGACCTCGCGTACGTCGGGGCGGGGATCTTCGACGGCTTCTTCGAGTTCGGCCTCTCGCCGTGGGACACGGCGGCAGGCTCCCTGATCGTTCTTGAGGCGGGCGGCCTCGTCTCGGACTTCGACGGCGCGGGCTCCTGGAGGACGCGCGGCAACGTTCTCGCGGGGACGCCGGGCGTCCACGCGGCGCTCGTCGCCGCAATTCGCGAGATCGGGATCGAAGAAAGAGACCTATGAAGGCACGGGGGATCCGGCTCGCGTTCTGGGCCCTCCTGGCCGCGATGCGAGCGGAGGGCCAGTCTCCGGACTGGTTCGACGCGTTCCGCGGCAGGGCCTTCCTGCAGGGAGATGCGAGTTTCGCCGCCCGCGAGAAGTCGGCGGCCGCAGATTCGGCGCCGCTCTTCCGAGCCCGGTGGGTCGTCCTTCGCTACGCCGGGTTCGCCGAAAGCGAACGTCGCTGGTGGCCTTACCGGAACGTCCTCCTCGTCACGATGCCGTCGGGCGCGCGTTACGTCCTCGAGTCGGATTTCGGTTTCGTGGACGAGAGCCATCTCGACGAGGAGCGTCCGTGGCAGCGCATGGCGTCGGAGAGGGCGGCCTTCGAGGTCTGGTCGTCTGGAACGTCCGGCGAGGCGCCGGTGGACGCGGTGATGGACGCAGGCCCATGCGATGGAATGCGCCACCGTGTCCGGACGGCGGGCGGGACCCTGATCTTCTTCGTCGACGATTTTGGGAGCCGGAGCGTGAGGACGACGCTCGGGGAAATGACCGCCGCAACGTTCGACGAGGACGAACGCCGTGATCTCGCGACGCTCCTGAGGTTGTCCGTCGACGGTCATCGCGCCCTCTCCGCGGAGCTCCCGTTCTTCCATCTTCGGGACCCGATCCTCGTGGCGAGCGTCGCCATGCGCGACCAGGTCCTACCGCCCGAAAAGAGGACGCTCTCCCTCGCGCCGGACCCGGCTCCCCCGGGCGATCTCGCCTCGTGGCGCGGCCTCGCCCACCTCCCGCTGGACCTCCCGCCCTTCCCGGCGCCGCCGCCGGAGAAGCCGATCCAATGAGCACCGGACGCACGCTCTTCCGTTCGAAGAGAATCTTCTTTCTTCTCTTTTTCCTCGCCGTTGCACCCTCGACGGCGCAGGGACCGCAGCCGGGGCTCGTTCTCGACCGCATCGTCGACGGCCGCGGCAACCGGGTCTGCGACGTCGCGAAGGCGGAGCTGAGGGCGGATGGCGTGCGGCGCACCGCGTGGATCATCCGCGGCCTCGTCCGGAGCGACGTCCTGCTCGTGCTCGAGGCGGTGGGTGAGGCCTCGCTCCACGAGATCGGCCTCGGCGGCCGGCCGGCGCTGCGCTTCGCGAGCCCGTCGCCGGGCGGCCGCGTGACGGCGACGTCGCCGGCTTCGTCGTTCCGGTACTTCGACGTCGACCTCCCACGCAAGACGGTGCGCTGCAACCTCTCGCGACTCGCCGAGGAAACGGACGCCGAGCTGCTCTCTGCGGCCGAGGAGTACGGACTGCTCAAGCAGGGGCTCGAGGGCGGCTCGAGCTACGCACCGGAGGAGATTCCCGTCCTCGCGCTCCTCGCCGTCCGAAAGCCGCCGCCGCATCCTTCGCCTCCGTACCGCAAGCGCCTCCCGTGGACAGAAGGCGGTCCGGAGGCCGACGGGCTCGCAGCCGCCGCGCGCGCGGCTCTCGAGCGCTGACCTACCAGGGGAGGCCGCGCACCTCGCGGGCCCTCCGGTAAACCGCCTCGTAGCGCTCGGCCGAGCGATCCCACGAGAAGTCCTGCGCCATCCCGTTCGCGACGACCTTCCGCCAGCGGTCGCGCTGGAAAAAGACGTGCTGCGCACGGAGGATCTCGGCGGCGAGGGCGTGCGGCGCTGGTTCGTCGAAGGCGAAGCCCGTCGCGCGGTCGAGGTTCCAGCCGTCATAAGGTACGACGGAGTCCACGAGGCCTCCCGTCCGCCTCACGATCGGGGGAGTCCCGTACGCGAGGGAGTACATCTGGGAGAGGCCGCAGGGCTCGAAGCGCGAGGGCATCGCGAAGGCGTCGGCACCGGCTTCGATCCGGTGAGAGAGTCCCTCGTCGTATCCGATGAAGGCCCGGAATCGGCCCGGATGGCGCGCCTCGAGGAGCCGCATCGACCCCTCGTAGGCCGGCTCGCCGGAGCCGAGCATCACGATCCTCACCCCGCGGCGAATGAGCTCCGGCGCCGATTCGAGAAGGAGGTCGAAGCCTTTCTGGTCCGTGAGACGGCCGATCGCGCCGAGGAGGAACCCGCCGTCCGCGCCATCGAAGCCGGCGAGGCGGCAGAGGTCGGCGCGGCAGGCCTCCTTGCCCGAGAGGTCGTACGGCGAATACCGCGCCGCGATCCGTCCGTCGGTGGCGGGGTTCCACGCGCTGCGGTCGATTCCGTTCAGGATTCCGACGACGCGCTCGCCGCGCGCCCGCAGGATCGCGTCGAGGCCGAACCCTCCCTCGCGGGTTCGGATCTCGTTCGCGTAGGTCGGCGAGACCGCCGTGATCATGTCGGCCGCGGCAATCGCGCCCTTGAGGAGGTTCACCCTGCCGCCGAACTCGACGCCGCCTCCCGTCCAGGCCTCGGAGGGAAGACCGAGAGAAGGAAACTCTTCGGGGCCGTAGACACCCTGGTAGCCGAGGTTGTGGATCGTGAGAACGGACGCGACGTCGTCGAACCAGCGGTCGCGGAAGTTGCTCCACGCCGTGAGCATCGTGGCGAGGGCAGGGTGCCAATCGTGGACGTGGAGGACCCGGGGCCTGCGCCCGAGGCGCTTGAGGGCCTCGATCGACGCGCGAACGAACAGAGAGAATCGCCAGAGTCCGTCGTCCTGCCCGCGCTCGTTGGGGGAATAGATACCCGGGCGGTGGAAGAGGGGATCGTAGGCGATGAAATAGATCGGGACGACGGTGCCCGGCAGGAGGTCCCACAGGACGCCCACCCGGTGGGGGAGGCCGAGGATCGAGACTTCGAAGGGGGGCAACGCCTCCTCGGGCCACATGTGGCGCTTGCGATACCACTCGGCAGCCTCGAGGTGAAACGGGATGAAGACGTCGACGTCGTTCCCACCCGCCGCGAGCGCCTTCGGGAGCGCGCCGACGACGTCCCCGAGGCCGCCCGTCTTCGCAAACGGGACGCACTCGGCAGCGAAGTGCGTGATCCTCAGGAGAGCCTCAGTTCACGATCGCCGTGGCCGTGAGGGTCCGCGACGAGGTCGCGACCGAAATCGAGGCGGTGCCCCGCGCGACGCCCGTCACGGCGCCGTTGGACACGGTGGCGGCCTTGGAGTCGGAGCTCGTCCACGCGAGGGCCGCATCCTCGATCGAGAGGCCGCTCGCGTCCTTGACGATCACGTTCACGCGTTGCGTCTCACCGACCTTCAAGATGAGCGTGAGCGGGCTGATCTCGAACGTCGCGATCTCGCGGTTCAGGACGCGGACGTCGGACGCCGAGCTCAGGTCGTTTCCGAGGCTCGCGATGATGGTCGTGCGCCCCTCGGCGACCGATGTCACGACGCCCTCCGCATCCACGATCGCGATCTTCGCGTCGCCCGACATCCACTTCGGCTTGAGGTTCGCTTTGTTTCCTTTTCCGTCCTTCATCTCGGCCGCGAGTCCGATCTTCGTGCCGGGCGGCCCGACGAGGGTCATCCTGGCCGGGGACACCGTGAGCGAGACGACGTCCACGACGTCGACGGACGCACTGCCGGTGGCTCCCGGGGTCGTGGCCGTGATGGTCGCGCGGCCGGGAGCGATCGATCGCACGAGTCCGTTCGACGAGACGGCCGCGACCGCTGGCTTGTCGCTCGCCCAGGTGACGAGGAGCCCGGGAAGCGGACGACCCTTCTTGTCGAGGACGTCGTACTTGAAGCTCTGGGTGTGCCCGGGCCCGTAGAACGTGAGCTTGGCTGGCGTGATGCGGATCTCCGCGGGCTTCGAGCCGCAGCCCAGGGCGAGCGTCACGCCGAGCGCGGCGGTGACGGCGCGCCACGCCCCGAGTCGTCTTGCTTTCATCGAGGCGATTCTAGCGCGGGCTCGAAGCCCGCACGGGTCTCTTCGTCCGCGTCGCTCTCGGGGGGGAGGCGGTTGTACACCCGCGCCTCCGTCACGGCCGCCCAGTCGATCCCGTCATGCTCGTAGAACCGGCTGTCCTCGGCGGCGAGAACCGCGGCGACGAGAGCGGGCGAGACCTCCGCGAGCCGAACGGGTTTCCGGTCGATCGCGTCGCTTCGGCCTTGCGCGCGGAGGTGCGCCTGGCGCCGCGAGCCCGTTCTCCATTCTAAGAAAACGCGCCTTTACTCTCGCCGGGGCACGACCGGCATTGCACGGGTCTTCAGCCGAGCATTTCCGTCAACGCGGCCCGCAGCCTCTGGACGCCCAGCGCCGCCTCGTCCTTCGTGAGCGTGAGCGGCGGCCGGAGCCGGATCGCGCGCTCGCCGGATGCGAGGGCCATGACGTTGTGCTTCTTGAGCCAGCAGGAGAGGACCTCCCCGCGCGTCTTCTGGTCCGGGAGGTCGAAGGCGATGAAGAGGCCGCGCCCGCGGACGTTCGTCATCTTGCCGGGATACTCCTGGCCGAGCTCGAGGAGTTTTCCGAGGAGGAACTCGCCCGTCGTCCTCGCGTTCTCGACGAGGTTCTCCTCCTTCATGATCTCGAGGAACTTCCGGCAGCGGACCATGTCGACGAGGTTTCCGCCCCAGGTCGAATTGATGCGCGAGGAGACCGTGAAGACATTTTCCGGCTCCTCCATGATCCGGTCGTTCGAGGCGAAGCCGCAGACCTGGGTCTTCTTGCCGAACGTGAACATGTCCGGCACGACGCCGAGGCCCTGGAACGCCCACATGGTACCCGTGAGGCCCATGCCGGTCTGGACCTCGTCGAGGACGAAGAACATCTCGTTTTCGTCGCAGATCGTCCGGAGTCGCTTCAGGAACTCGGCGCGGAAGTGATTGTCGCCGCCCTCGCCCTGGATCGGCTCGATGATGAGAGCCGCGATGTCGTCCGGATTGTCCGCGAGGGCCTGCCGGATCTGGCGGACCGCGAGGTCCTCGAGCGCGGCCGTTCGCGCGACGGACTCGGGCGTCAGGGGGAACGTGAGCTTCGGGTTCACGACGCGCGGCCAGTCGAATTTCGGGAAGTACATCGTCTTCCGCGGGTCGGCGGTGTTCGTGAGGGAGAGCGTGTAACCGGTGCGGCCGTGGAAGGCCTGCTCGAAGTGGAGAACCTTGGTCCCGACCTCGCGCCGGTGGCCCTTCCCGAGGTTTCGCCTCACCTTCCAGTCGAAGGCGGCCTTGAGCGCATTCTCGTTCGCGAGAGCGCCGCCCTCGACGAAGAACATGTGCTTTCCGTGCGTCTCGGGGATGGAGAGGCGCGCGAACGTCTCGACGAAGAGCGCCATTTGCTCCGTGTAGATGTCGCTGTTCGCGGGCTTCGTGACGGCCGCCCACGCGAGTTCCTCGAGGAACTCGGGGGTCGTCGTCTTCGGGTGCGCGTAGCCGATCGGGCACGTCGCGAATTGCGAGAAGAAGTCCAGGATCTCGACGCCGTGGAGCGAGTCGTGGACGAAGTTTCCGTGCGACCTCCGGAGATCCATCACGACGTGGTACCCGTCCACGAGCATGTGGCTGGACAAGGAGTCGAGGACCTGCTTCGGGTCGAGGTTCGAGATCAGACGGGGAGTCGCGTGGCCAGCCATGAAGGCATGATAACCCGGCGCCGGGGGCACTTTGGGCCGCAGGGATCCGGCCGGTTACCGTCCCGAGGTCAGGTCTTGAGGACGACCGCCAGGGAGTCCTCTCCGGGCTCCTCGTCTCCGGCGGCGACCACGCAGTTTTTCCCCCGCGTCTTTGCCTGGTAGAGCGCCGCGTCGGCCAGTTTGAGGAGCTCGTTCTTCTGGTTGGCGGCGGGCAGGCGCGCGTTCACGTTCTCGCGCCAGGAGGAAATCCCGATGGACATCGTGATCACGTTCTTGAGATTCAGCGCGGGCTCTCCAGGGCCGATGGACATGGGCAGAAAGACCCAGTCGGAGATCGCCTGGCGCACGCGCTCCGCAATCGCGACGGCCTGGTCGCGCGTCGAGTCGAGGAGGATGACCGTGAACTCATCGCCGCCGTAGCGGCACGCGAGTGACACGGTGTCGGCGAGCGTGCGCTGGAGGATGAAGGACACTTCCCGGAGGACTTGGCTCCCGGCGAGGTGTCCGTGGAGGTCGTTGACCTTCTTGAGGTGGTCGCAGTCGAGGAACAGGAGGGAGAGGTTGCCCTCCTTCGATTCGGCGAGCCGGTCGATTTCGCGCTGGAGCTTCTTGTGGAAGTAGCGGTCGTTGTAAAGCGACGTGAGAGAGTCGCGCCGTGCGACCTCTCTCGCGCGCCGTTCGTCGAGGAGGTTCTGGAGAGCGAGGGAGAGAGTGTCGCCGAAGAGCTCCATGAGCCTTTCGTCGCGCGACGTGAAGGCCGGCACCTCCTGCCGGTTGAGCAGGACCAGCGAGCCGCAGACGTGGTTCTCGATCACGACGGGCACGGCGAGGACGTTCACGACCCGCCGGTCGAGGAGCGCGTCGACTTCCCGCGAGAAGGCGAACGCGCCGCCGACCTCGTTCACGCAGGTGCGCTCCCCGCGGGCGTAGACGAAGCCCGCGATCCCGTCGACGGGCCGTACCTTGTGGCCGACGACGTTGTCCCTCACCTCGCCGGCGGTCACGATGAGGGTGAGGTCGTTGCGCGAGCGGTCGTCCTCCTTCGAGATCGGGTCGTCGAGGAGGAGGGCGCAGGTCTCGGACGGCACGAATTCCATCGCACGGTTCACGAGCGTGTCGAGAAAACGGTCGGTCGGTGTTCCGCTCGTCTCGTCGAGGAGGCGGTGCCGCTCCATGTAGCGTGTGAGGAGCTTGGGGGAAATCACGCGCGTGTTCCGGATCAAGATCGTGCGATTTTACGCCCTCGCTCATCCGACGAGCAGCAGAACCCTCGCGGCGCGTGCGCGAATTTCGCGGATGCGGGCGTCGTATTCACCGAGTTGCGGGGCGAAACGCAGGAAATCCACGTCGTCGAGGAGCTCCTTGACGTCCGCGACTCGGGACTCGGGCAGCCCCTTGTCCCGCAGGGCGACGAGGAGCTCGGCGGCGCCGAGCGTCTCCTCGAGTCCGTGGCGGCGCGCGAGCGCCTCGCGCAGCGCCCGGTCGACACGCGCGGCGGCCCGTTCCTTCGTCTCGCCGGCCTCGGGCGCGAGGGCCTGCCGGAATGCATCGCGCTTGCGGCGGCGGCGCGCCGCGACGAACACGCCCCCTGCCGCGAGTGCGGCGCCGGGAACAGCGGCGAGGGCCCAGAGAGGAAGCGTCACGGTCCCGCGCGTCAGGTCGACGGCCGCGGACGCGGACGAGGCCGCCGCCACGGGCGTGGGCGGAGCCGGAGGGGCGCCGGGCAGCGTCGTTTCCGCCGAACCGGTCCCCGCCACGGAAACCGTCTCCACCGGACCGCCTTGCGCAACGAGCGCGATTCGCTGCGTCGTCTTCTTGACGACGCGCTTCTCCGCTGGGTCGAAGACCTCCAGCGAAACGGGCGGGATCGTGATGTCGCCCGCCGCGGTCGGCACGAGCACCCAACTCCACTCGACCGACGTCTGCGTGCGCCCGAGGTGCGTCGGGTCGGTCTTCGTGCTCGGCGGGTAGACCTTCGCGCCCGGGACCTCGAGCGGTGGCGCTTCCGAAGCCGTGCGCAGGTTGCCGGCGCCGGACAGCCGGACCTTCAGCGTCACGGCCTCGCCGACGGCGACGCGCGCGCGGTCGGTCCTCGCCGTGAGATCGAACCGCCCAACGGGCCCCTTGAAGTCGGGCCGGCCCGGAATCGCGAGGATCTTGAGTGTCAGGGGTTTCGCGACGAGGTCGAGGACCTGCGGCCGCGGGAAGAAACCGAAGGGATCGCCGAACGTGTCGGGCCCGACGCGCACGCTCGTCCGAATTTTCGACTCGGGCAGCGTGACGGTGCCGGGCGTGAGACCGGAGACAGCCTTCTTGAGAAGCGTGAAGCGCATGACGGTCCGGCCGTCCACGACGTCCCGGTGGCCCTCGGGCCGCTCGGGTTTCTCGATGTCTTCGGTCCAGAGGCCCGGAAACTTGGGCGGCTCGAGGTACTCGAGCCCCTGGACGTCGGCCTGCGTGAGGAGCTCGTACGTGAGCGTGACCTCTTCGCCTACCCAGGCCGTCGTCTTGTCGGGCGTGACCCGGTACTCGACGAAAGGACGCGCACCTCTTTCCGTTCGGGGGCCGAGCCTGCCGTCGCGCCGGCCGAAGAACTGCGAGAGAGGGTCTTCCTCCTCCTGCGGCGGCGGCGGACGCTGCGCCGCGCCGAGCCCTCGCGCGGGCCCGACCTCGAGGAGATAGCTGGCCGCCTTCACGGACTTGTCGCCGAACCCGAACGTCGTCTCGCCGATCTCGGCCGGACCGGGCGCCTGCGGCCTGAGGACCCACGTGATCGAGAGCGCCCGGCTGAAGACGCCGTTCACGTACGAGACCTGCTCGGAGCGCGACGGCCCGCCCGCGACCACGAGGTTGCGGAGAGGGATCGGAGACGGGATCCGGAGCGAGCCGGAGAGGCCTCCACCCGTGAAGGTGTACGTGAGCCGCACGAACTCGTCCGCCGCGGGCCGCGGCTTGTCGACCGAGACCTGGGCGACCAGGTCATCCTCGGCCCTTAGTGACGTCGACGCGGCGAGCGCGGCGACCAGTGCAGCGGAGGCAAGGGCGCGCCTCACCAGTCCCTCGCGACCTTCCGCCGGCTGCGCTGCTCGGCGATCTTCTTCTTCTGCTCGTCGAGGTCCGAGCGCTCGATGGCCGACAGGAGCTGCTCGGCCTTGTCGCGCGTCATGTTCGCCTTCTGCTCGAACTCCCGCTCCTGGCGGCGTTTCTCCTGGTCCTTGCCGCCGGCCTGCTGCTGGGGGTCGTTCCGGCCCTGCTGGTCCTTGGAGTCCTTCTTGTCCTTGTCTTCCTTCTTCTGCCGGTCCTGCTGCTGTTGCCTCTTCTGGTCCTCGGCGCGCCGGACGCACAGCTCGTAGTTCCACGCGGCGTCCGTGTCGCCCGGCCGGCGCTTGAGCGCATCGCGGAACGCGGCGGCGGCCTGTTCGTACTGCTTTTCGCGGAAGAGCGTCTGCCCCTCGTTGAAGGCGGCGTCGGCGGCGAGACCGCCGCGGGCTTCCCGGCGCGCCTTCTCGAGCGAGGCGAGCGCGTCGGGCGCGTGCCCCGCCTTGGACTGCGCCGTGCCGAGATTGTAGGCGCCCGTTGGATCCTTCGGGTCGAGCGCGACCTCCTCGCGGAAGTGGGCGAGAGCTTCGTCCGTCTTCTTCTCGGCGAGGGCCTTTTCGCCTTTGATGGCCGAGGACCGGGGAGAAGAGAAGAGTCTCTTCGAAAGGGGGAGAGATGGCGTCTCGACGGGGGATGCGGCCGCCGCTTCGGGCGCCTGCGCCTGCTGAGCCACGGACGCGCGCGGCGCGATCAGCATCAGCGCCGCGCTGGAGATTGCTCCGGCCCCTCTTACCCTTCTAAGAAAAAACCCCCGCGTCCTTTTCACTCCGGCGCCTCTCGCAACGCTGCGGCCTCCCCCTCCGACTCCGAGCAAGAGCAGCCCCAGCGCCCCGACCGCGATGCCGAGCGGGATCTGGAATCGCTCCTCGCGCAGCGTGAGGAGGATCTCGGACATCGGGCGGCGCGCACCGAGGTCGATCTGGCGGGCGACGCCGTCGAGGTCCGTTCGCAGGGACGACACGGTCGTGAACGAGCCGCCCGTCTCGGAGGCGAAGCGACGAAGGAGCGCCGGATCCGGCTTCGACAGAACGGGCTGGCCGCTCGCGTCGGACTTGTAGCCGCTCGCGCGTCCGGCGGCGTCGACCTCGGGTACCGGCGCGCCGTTGCCGCTGGCCGCGCCTACGAAGACCGTGTGGATCGTGATGCCCTCGGCTTTCGCGCGGCCGATCGCCGCGTCGATTCCGCCCTCGAGGTCCTCGCCGTCGGAGAAGAAGACGAGGTGCCGGCTTCCGCCGACGCCCGGCGGGAACAGCTCGGCGGCCGACGCGATGCCGGCTGCGATCGAGGTGCCGGGCTTGGCTCCCATGCCGGGCTCGATCGCGTCGAGGAAAAGGCCGACGGCGGCCGAGTCGAGCGTGAGGGGCACGAGCGCCTGCGCTTCGCCCTCGCAGGAGACGAGGGCGACGCGGTCGCTCCCGAGCCTCGCGACGAGTGACTGCGCGGCCTGGCGCGCGAGCGCGAAGCGCGAAGGGGAAACGTCAGCGGCGCGCATCGAGGCGGAGGTGTCGAGGACGAGCACGA
>JBAUSZ010000231.1:0-6888 GCA_049581965.1 Thermoanaerobaculia bacterium
GGCGACACTCGCCGACGGCGAGTCGCGCCGCGTCAACGTCGCGCGCGCCGTGATCCTCGCCTTCGCGACGATCGCGGCTGCGGCACTCGCGTCACTCGTGATCCTCCTCGCGCGGCACGCGGGGCGCCTCGCCCACGACCTGAGGGAGACGGCGGGCGGATTTCTGCGCGGCCGGGCGGCCGTCGCCCTCGCCCTCGCGGTTCCCGTCCTCCCGCTCCTTCTGGGCCTCGACGTCGTCTGGCTCGCGCTGTTTCTCTTCGTCCTCGTCCTCGGGTACGCGACTCTCGAGCAGAAGATCGCCGCGTCGGCCGCCGTGCTCGCGCTCGTGCTGTGTTTCCCGGTGCTCGACCGACTCGCCTACGAGTTCGCGATCTCGTCCTCCCCGATTCTCCGTGGCGCCGAGGCGCTCCAGGAGTCCCGCTACGACCAGCGGATCCTCGACAACCTCGAGGCCGTCAAGGGCATTGCGCCCGACGACGTGGACATCCGTTTCCTGCTCGGGCGCCTCTACCAGTCGCTCGGCCAGAACGACCGCGCGGTCCTCGAATACACGGCCGGCGCGCAGCTCGCGCCACGCGACATCCGCTGCCTCGTCAACCGCGGCAACATCCGGTTCGTCGACGGCGACCTCGGCTCGTCGCAGGAGGACTACCAGGAGGCTCTCAAGCGCGACCCGCGTTCCATCGCGGCCCGCTACAATCTCGCGCTGCTCTTCGCGGAGACGTTCCGGACGGTCGAAGCGGCGCAGACGCTCCAGCAGGCCCGTGCGCTCGACGCCCGCGCCGTCCAGAGGTTTCAGGAAACCCCGACCCTCGTAAAGGTCGTCTCGATCGGGTTCACGCCGGACGACGCTCGCCGCAAGATCGACGAAATGGCGCGAGTCGGTCGCAGCCGGCGAATCCTCGGGCACTTCCGGAGCGGGGAGCCATTCCGCGGCTTCCTCGTTCCCATCGTTCTCGCGCTCCCGATCGCCATCGCGGCCGCCTGGGGGCTCGACGCCCTGCGCAGGCGGGGGCGAGGCTACGCGTCCGAGTGCCAGAAATGCGGGCGTGCCTCGTGCCGGCTGTGCAAGCCCCCGACCGAAAGCGCTCTCATGTGCTCTCAGTGCATTCACGTGTACCTCAAGAAGGACGGCGTCGCAATCGAGACGAAGCTCCAGAAGCTCGAGGACGTGCGCCGCCGCAAGTCCTTCGACGACCGTTTACGCGCGGGCCTCAACACCCTTCTCCCGGGCACCGTTGCCTTCCTCGACTCGCGGATCGCCCTCGCGTCCCTCGCCTTCGGGCTCTTCGCGTTCGGCATCATGGCGGCCTTCTGGGGCCCGCACGTCGCGGTGCTCCCGCGCCCCACCCTCTCGAGCGGCCAGGCGGCGACGGTGTTCTGGTGTGCGGTCGCCTTCGCCGGGTGGCTCACGGGGGCCTTCACGACGGCGCGGAGGGTCTGACGATGGCGCTCGAAGGGACCCTTCGCGACTTCTCGCTGGCGGACATCCTCCAGCTCATCTCCCTGCAGCACAAGACGGGGCTCCTGACCGTCCGCAGCCCGGGCGATACCGTGACGCTCGGGTTCGTCGACGGTCAGCTCGTCCTGGCCGAATCCTCGGCCCAGCGGCTCGACACGCGCCTCGGAACCGTCCTCGTGAAGACCCGCCGCCTCTCGCCCGAGGCGCTCGAGCAGGCACTCGAGATGCAGGCCAAGACGCTTCAGCGTCTCGGCTTCATTCTCCTCAAGAACCAGTTCTGCTCCGCCGAGGATCTCCGAGACGGGCTCGACATCCAGATCCGGCGCATCGCGTACGGCCTCTTCCGCTGGACGGACGGCGACTACGTCTTCGAGCAGACCGATCACGTCGACTACGACGCCGAGTCGACGACGCCGATCTCCGTCGAGCGCCTCCTCATGGAGGGTGCCCGGATGCTCGACGAGTGGCCGATCGTCGAGAAGGTGGTCCGTTCGCTCGACCTCGTCTATCAGAAAATCCCGGTCGCGCAGCCGGTGATTCCCGCCGAGGACGACGACAACGTCATCGAGGACACGGCGGCGCGCGCGCGTGACCGGCGGCTCGACCCGATCCGCGTCTCGCGTGCCGAGTGGGCGGTCTACGAGCTCGTCGACGGCGAGCGCACCGTCGCCGAAACCAACGAACTCGCCTTTCTGTCCGAATTCGACGGCTGCAAGGCGTTCTTCGATCTCGTGAGCCGCGGCCTCATCGAGGAAGCGGTGCCGCGGGCGGTGGAGGCACCGGAGGAGCCGGGTGCCCCGGCGCATCCGGCCGGAGTGCGGGCCCCGCGCGCGCCACTCGACCTGAACCTGCTCGTCGGCGTCGGCCTCGTCCTCGCCCTCGGGTTCGCCGTGCGGTTTCAGTCGAAGAACCCGCTGAACCTCCTGACGCTTCCGCCCAAACGGCAGCCGGTCGTCGTCGACTACGAGAAGTCCGTTTCGCTGCTGAGGCTCCGGCGTCTCGCCGAAGCCGTCGACACCTACACGCTTCTCTCGGGCCGGTTGCCCGACGGGCTCGACGCGCTCGTCGCGTCGCAGATCGTCCCCTCGCGGGACCTGAGCGACCCGTGGGGCACGAGATACCGGTACATCGTGCAGGGCGAGAAGTTCTATCTCGTCGGATTCGACGCCGAAGGGCACACCGATCCGGATCTCCTGTTTTCCAGAGCGCTCGTTCTCCGGGAGACCAAGAGCCAGGAGCCAGGGCCCCACTCGAACCGGGAAATCACTGTCATTAGATGAGTTAGAGAATCTAATCCGGGGCTGTAGGTGTCTGCTTTCTCTAACTTGACAATGAGACGCTAAGATCCTATTCTCTCCACGGTCCGCAACGCGGCCAGAGGAGTCCAGGGAACATGAGCAAGATCATCGGCATCGACCTCGGGACGACCAACAGCGTCGTGTCCGTTCTCGAAGGCGGCAACGCGGAGGTCATCGCGAACAGCGAGGGCGGACGGACGACGCCGTCCGTCGTCGGTTATGCGAAAACGGGGGAGCGTCTCGTCGGCCAGGTCGCCAAGCGCCAGGCCGTGACGAACCCCGAGAACACCGTCTACTCGATCAAGCGGTTCATGGGCCGCCGCTTCGACGAGGTCAGCGACGAGATGAAGATGGTGCCCTACAAGGTCGTTCGCTCCGCGAACGGCGACGCGCGTGTCGTCGCGGGCGGCAAGGAGCTCTCGCCCCCCGAGGTCTCCGCGATGATCCTCGCCAAGCTGAAGGAGGCCGCGGAGGCCTACCTCGGCGAGAAGGTGGATCGTGCCGTCATCACGGTGCCGGCATACTTCAACGACGCGCAGCGGCAGGCCACGAAGGATGCCGGCCAGATCGCGGGGCTGAAGGTCGAACGGCTCGTGAACGAGCCGACGGCGGCTGCGCTCGCGTACGGCCTCGACAAGAAGAAGAACGAGCTCATCGCCGTGTACGACTTCGGCGGCGGCACGTTCGACATTTCGATCCTCGAGGTAGGCGACGGAGTCGTCGAGGTCAAGTCGACGAACGGCGATACGCACCTCGGCGGCGACAACATCGACCAGCGCATCGTGGAGTGGCTCGAATCGGAGTTCAAGAAGGATCAGGGGATCGACCTCTCGAGGGACGCGATGGCCGTGCAGCGCCTCAAGGAGGCCGCCGAGAAGGCCAAGATCGAACTTTCGACGACGGTCGAGACGGAGGTGAACCTGCCGTTCATCACGGCGGACGCCTCCGGCCCGAAGCATCTGACGCTCAAACTGACGCGCGCGAAGCTCGAGTCCCTCGTCGACGACATCATCCAGCGCTCCGTCGGGCCGTGCAAGCAGGCACTCAAGGACGCGGGCGTCGACTCGACGAAGATCGACGAGGTCGTCCTCGTGGGCGGCCAGACGCGCATGCCGAAGATCCAGCAGATCGTGAAGGACTTCTTCGGCAAGGAACCCAACAAGAGCGTGAACCCCGATGAGGTCGTCGCGATCGGCGCGGCGATCCAGGGCGGCGTTCTCGCGGGCGACGTGAAGGACCTCCTCCTTCTCGACGTGACGCCCCTCTCCCTCGGTGTCGAGACGCTGGGCGGCGTCATGACGAGGCTCATCGAGCGCAACACGACGATCCCGACGAAGAAGAGCGAGGTCTTCTCCACCGCGGCCGACGGGCAGACGTCGGTCGAGATCAAGGTCCTGCAGGGAGAGCGCGAGATGGCGGGGGACAACAAGCTCCTCGGAGTCTTCTCTCTCGTCGGAATCCCGCCCGCTCCGCGCGGCCTCCCGCAAATCGAGGTCACATTCGACATCGACGCGAACGGCATCCTGAACGTCTCGGCGAAGGACCGCGGGACGGGCAAGGAGCAGAAAATCACGATCACGTCCTCCTCGGGCCTCGACAAGAAAGAGGTCGAGAAGCTCGTCAAGGACGCCGAGTCGCACCGCGGGGAGGACAAGAAGCGCCGGGAGGCGATCGAGGCGAAGAACGGGCTCGACGCGCTCGTCTATCAGACCGAGAAGATCCTCGAGGAGAGCGGAGACAAGGTGCCGGCGGCCGAGAAGGAAGCCGTGCAGACGGCCGTCGCCGAGGCGAAGAAGGTGCTCGAGAACCAGTCCGACGACGCCGACGCACTCCGAAAGGCGGCGCAGGACCTCCAGAAGGCGAGCTACAAGATCGCCGAGGCTCTCTACAAGTCCGCCCCGGCGCCAGGCGGCGGGCCCGAAGGGGCCGCCCCGTCGGACGGCGCGGCCGGCTCCAAGGCCGAGGACGTCATCGACGCCGAGGTCGTGGAAGAGAAGAAGTAACTCCGATGACGCCGGAGCGCAAGCGGGCCGTTCCGCCGACGGGGAGGGCCGCCGAGGCGCCTCCGCGCGAGGGATACGTTTTCATCGGCGTCATCGCGAGGCGCTTCGGTGTCCACCCCCAGACGCTGCGCCTCTACGAGCGCGAGGGGCTCATCCAGCCCGCGCGCTCGTCGGGAAACACGCGCCTCTACGACGCCGAGACCGTCGAGAGGCTGGAGATCATCCTGACCCTGACCCGAGAGCTCGGGGTGAACCTCGCGGGTGTGGAGGTGATTCTCGATCTCAAGTCCCGCCTCGCCCGCATGGAGGGCGAGGTCGGCCGGCTCATGGAGGCGATCCGGGCCGTCGCGAAGGACCACGCCTCCCGGGGCGGGGCGCGCGAGGACAAGGCCCTCGCCGTGAGGCCCCGCGGTGCCATCGTTCTGAAGTACGACTGAGGGATACCGCCGGCCCTCTCGAGAGGAGATAATCACCGGCCGGTGACTCAGAGGCTGCGCCCCGACGACGACTCGAAGGTCCTCAGGAAGTACCTGGACGACATTGCCCGGTACCCGGTCCTCGCGCCGGAGCGCGAGCGGGAGCTGGGACGCGCGATCCAGGACCTGGCGACGTCCGAAGAGGTCCGCAAGGAAGCGGTGGACGAGCTCGTACGGGGCAATCTGCGTTTCGTCGTCTCCTACGCGAAGCGGTTCCACTCGCCCGAGGTCTCGTTCCTCGACCTCATCAACGAGGGCAACATCGGCCTCATCCAGGCCGCGCGCCGCTTCGATCCCGAGCGCGGCGTCAAGTTCATCACGTACGCCGTCTGGTGGGTCCGCCAGGCGATCTCGAACGCCCTCTCCGAGCAGTGGGGCGCGATCCGCCTTCCCCACAAGCAGGCGACGCTCCACTCGCGCCTCGGCCGCGTGAAGGAGGCCCTCACGCGCTCGCTCGGACGCGAGCCGACGATGGAGGAGGTCGCGCTGGAGGCGGGCCTCAAGGTCGCGGACGCGGAGAACCTCATGGGGATGTCGCGCAGCTCGGAGTCCCTGTCCGGCGTCTTCGGCCTCGAGGAGGACCGGACTCTCGAGGACACGCTCGAGCAGACGACCGTCGCCGCCGCGGACGAGCAGCTCGTGCGCCGCTCGTCCGTCGAGCAGACCCGCACGCTCCTCGAATCGCTCCCGAAGAAGGAACGCGCGATCCTCTGCCGCCGTTTCGGGATCCCCGAGGACGGCACGGAAGGGGAGCGCGAGCCGATGACGCTCCAGGAGATCGGCGAGGAGCTGCATCTCTCCCGCGAGCGCGTTCGCCAGATCGAGGCGCAGGCGATCTCTCGCATCAAGCGTTCTCTCAAGAGCCGCGCGCTCAAGGCCTTCCTGAACTGATGGCGACCGAAGTTGCGCCGGGGACGTGTCCGGTCTGCAAGGGGTTCGGGGTCGTCGAGACGCCCGAGGGGAAGGCCGTCACGTGCCGCTGCCGCGTGGAGGACCTCGCCGAGGCTCGCCTGAGGGCCGCGCAGATCCCCGAGCGGTACCGCAACTGCACGCTCGAGAATTTCATCGTCCACAAGGATGCGCCGGCCTCCCAGCGCGTCGCGAAGATGAAGGCGATTCGGTTCGTCGAGGAGTGGAAGTCGGTGCGCTACGGCCTCCTCTTCGTGGGCACGGTCGGCGTCGGGAAGACCCACCTCGCGACGGCGATCCTCCGGCGCCTGATCGAGGAGTGCGGCGCGAGGGGCGTCTTTTGCGACTTCTCCGATCTTCTCGAGCGCATCAAGGCGACGTTCTCGAGGACGAACGCAGACAGCGCGGACGACGTCCTCGCCCCGTACCGCGAGGCCGAACTCCTCGTCCTGGACGAGCTGGGCGCGCAGCGCCCGACCGACTGGGTCCGCGACGTCCTCTACGGCCTCATCAACACGCGGTACAACCGGCAGAGGATCACGATCGTGACCTCGAATTACGGCGACGTGCCCGCGCGCGCCGGCGAGGAGACTCTCGAGAGCCGCGTCGGCGTCCTCGTGCGCAGCCGCCTGCACGAGATGTGCGTCCCGGTTCTCATCGAGGGCGAGGACTACCGAAAAAAGCAGCGGGCCTGGAGTGCGTGAGGGCGGTCGTCGCCCGGAGGCCCTCGCGTTCTGTGT
>JBAUSZ010000232.1:0-4076 GCA_049581965.1 Thermoanaerobaculia bacterium
GGGGAACCGTCTCCCGCGTCCGCGCGAGGAGAGCGCGCGCCGGAAGCCCGAGACGCCCCGCGGCCTACTCGGCGAGCAGGGCCGCGGGATCGTAGCCGCGCGCACGGTTGCGGCGGCGCGTCGACGGCACCGGCACGAGGACGTCGGCACCCTCGACGAGCCCGGCACCCGCCGCTGCTGCGGCGAGACGCTCACCGCAGGGCGCGGCGAGGAGGTCCCACCCGCGGAACTTGAACGCGTGGAGGAGCGTCTTCAGGCCGCCGGCGTAAAGGCCGAAGGCGAGTGTCCGCGCGACGGGAGGCGGCTCGCGCCGGCACGCCGTGCAGGGGCTCCCGTCGGTAGGCAGGGCGCATCTCGGGCAGGTGGCGCCGGCCGCGAGACGCGGGAGCGATGCCCAACATGAGGGGCAGACGCCGCCTCCGCCGGTCTCCATCCGCGGCTCGTTGCAGACCGCGCAGCGCGAAGGCACGAGCAATGCGAGAAGGGAGGCGATTGCAGGCGCGCCGGGGAGAGGTCGATGCGGCTCCGGACCGGGCACGGCCTCGATTCTAGACGAGGAGGGACGCACGTCCGTAGGAACGGCATGGCTTCCTTCCTTGACGTATCCTCGCGAACGATGCGCCCGTTCTTCCTTCGCGCCGCGACGATCGCCCTTCTCGCCGCCGCCTCTTCGGCCCCCGCGCAGATCGGGCCGCCGCGGACGCTGGCGCTACCGTTCGCGGTGGGCGCCGGGGGGGAGTTCGTAACGGACAATGGTCGGGTATCGGACGTCAAGGCGTTCTCGAACCGGGGCTGGCACGCCTTCGGCGAGGTCGTGCTCGAGTCGGGCGTGCTGCTCCAGTTTCGTTACGCGAATTTCTCGCTTCCGGGAACGCCCGTCGTCCCGCCGTTGGGGGTGGGCACGCCGACGTCGGCACCGGACGTGCGCGTGAACGCGGGCCTCGCGTCGGTCGGGTACCTCTTCCGCGAACCGTGGTGGGACGCTGGCCTCTTCGCGGGGGTCGGCGTCTACGGCCTGAACCCGAAAACGCCCTCGGGCGACCAGACCTCGACGGACGTGAAGGAAACGGTCATCGGCTGGCACGCCGGTGTCATGACCGCTTTCCACGTCGCCGCTCATTGGGACCTTCGCCTCGAGGCGGCGGCCTACCTCCTCCGTACGGACGCCGACCACAAGCCGATCACGCTCGGGGCGTCCGTCGCCTACCATTTCTGACCCTGTGCGGGAGGATGCGTCGCACGCCGACGCTCCACACTCGCCGCGTTCGCATCCCCCCGCGCCCCCCTTTTAACCTCGCGGCGGGATGGCTCTCAGGTCCCCGCCAAGACGGTGGGCTCCCACCCGACCTTTCGGTCGGGCGGGGATTGCGGCGGTGGGATGGACTAACTGGGGATTAGGAAAAGGAGGGTAGAGAAGTGGAGGGCCCGTCGGCGGGGAGGCCGGCGGGGAAAAGGAAGGACGTGAAGACCGTCGTATTCATTTGACTTTGCATCGAAATGCCCGTTTCGATCTCCTGACCATTTATACGCAAGCGTGATGCCTTTGGTTTTCCAAAACGCTCACTGGGCTCCAAACGTCCCCTTTGCAACAGTTATCCCGTCCACCATGCGCGACGTCACGCCCGAGCGGCGCTCCGATTCGCGGCCTTCAGGGGACGATTTGGTGCTAGAACGACACCTTCCGGTGAGACCCCGTCTCAGGCTCCTTCGGCGAGAGGGAGGAGGGTGGAGTCCTTCTTGATCGAGAGGGAAAGCTCCACCCGGGTGCGGACGACCCCTCGGAGGGTCTGGAGCTTCTCGCGGAGGATGGACTCGAGGTGCTCGACGTCGCGGGCGCGGATCTTCAGGCGATATCCGAAATCACCGGAGATCGCGTAGCACTCCTGGACGTCGAGGAGACTCTCGATCGCCTCGAGGAAAGGCCGCTCGAAGCGGGGGTGCTCCAGCATGACGTCCACGTGGGCCACGAGAGGCATCCCGACGAGTCGCGGATCGAGGAGCGCCGTGAAGCGGCGAATGAAGCCCTTCGTCTCCAGCTTCTTGATCCGCTCGTTCACCGACGGCGTCGTGAGCCCCACGGTCTCGGCGATCCGCGCCTGCGAGATCTTGGCGTCCCGCTGGAGGATGTCGAGGATCCGGCGATCGATGTCGTCCATATAAAATTCGGCGCTTGAGTCGAGAACCCGAACTTTATATGGTCGCCGGCCCGGAGGCAACCGGAAATGCGGCCGGAGCCCTCAGCCGGGGTCGGGGAGTTCGGCCCCCTTGGGCAGGACGACGACGCCTCCCTCGGACACGTGGAAGCGCTTGCGGTCCTCCTCGAGGTCGAAGCCGATCTCCATCCGCGGCGGGATCTTGACGCCCTTGTCGGCGATGACCCGCTTGAGCCGGGCGTAGCGGCCCACGTCCACGCCGTCCATGAGCACGCACTCCTCGACGTGCGAGAAGGAGTTGATCCTCACGCGAGGGAAGAGGATCGAGCGGTGGATCGTGCCGCCCGAGATGATGCAGCCCGGCGCGACGAGCGAGTCGGTCGCGAGGCCGATGCGCTGCGAAACCGCGTCCGCGAAGACGAATTTGGCGGGTGGGAGCTGCGGGGAGAGGCTCTTGATCGGCCACTTCTGGTTGTAGAGGTTGAGTGGCGGCGTGACGGAGATGAGGTCCATCGACGCGTCCCAGTAGGAGTCCACGGTCCCGACATCCCGCCAGTAGGAGGCGAGGTCCTCGTTTCCCGGCACCCGGTTCTCCGAGAAGTCGTATGCGAAAAGGCGCGCCCCGCCCTTGAGGAGTGCCGGGATCAGGTTCTTTCCGAAGTCGTGCGAGGTGTCCTGCAGGGCGTCGTGCTCGAGGGCTTCGATGAGGACGCTCGCTCGGAAGATGTAGTTCCCCATCGAGGCGAGCGCGAGGTCCGTGTGCCCGGGGATCGCGCGCGGTTCCGTCGGCTTCTCCTCGAAGCCGAGGATCCGCCCGTCGTCGCCGACCTCGAGGATTCCGAAGCGTGCCGCCTCCTTGAGGGGGACGGGGAAAGCCGCGATCGTGACGTCGTGCCCGCCTTCCTCGTGGAAGGCGAGCATCGGGTTCACGTCCATCACGTAGATGTGGTCGCCACCGAAGACGCACACGTGCGCGGGCTCTTCGTCGAACACGAGGTCGAGGTTCTGATAGACGGCGTCGGCCGTGCCGCGAAACCAGTGGGGGCCACGGCGCATCTGGGCCGGAACCGGGTCGACGAACTGCCCGATGTCGAACGTCAGCCGCCACGTGCGGACGATGTGCTCGATGAGCGAGTTCGACTTGAACTGCGTAAGAACCTTCACCTTCGTGAGACCCGAATTCACGAAGTTGTTCAGGACGAAGTCGATGATCCGGTACCGCCCGCCGAACGGCACGGCGGGCTTCGCGCGGTCCCGCGTGAGCGGAAAAAGCCGCTCTCCCATGCCGCCCGCGAGGACGACGGAAAGCACGTCGCGGTGCTGAAGAATCTTCAAGGGCCGCCTCGACTGCGGGGGACATGGTAACGCGAGGGTGCGCGGGCGGGATGACCTTCCGCGCACGTCTCGGGTATCGTGGCGGGAGGCGATGGCGACACGCGATCTGTATTCCGCACTCGGCGTGGCGCGGGGCGCCTCCGATGCCGAGATCAAGAAGGCCTACCGCCGCCTCGCGCGCAAGTACCACCCGGACGTGAACCCGGGCGACGCCTCCGCGAAGAAGAAGTTCCAGGAGATCGCGTCGGCCTATGAGGTCCTCAAGGACGCCAAGCGGCGCAAGCACTACGATCTGACGGGCGACACGGGCGAGCCGCCCGAGCCGGGCGCCTGGCCGACCGGCGGCGGGGCTCGAGGCGCCTCCCACGCCGGAGGTCCTCCGTTCGGCGGCGGTTCCCCGTTCGGCGGTGGGGCCGGCGGAGGAGGCTTCCGCTGGACCGGCGACTTCGGCGACCTGTTCTCCGAGCTCTTCTCGGGCGGCGCGCCGGGAGTCGGCCCGCGGGGCGTCGCCGAGGACGACGACGACGCGGCAGCACAGCTCGCCGTGCCGTTCCGCGAGGCCGTGCTCGGCGGCACGGTGTCGTTTCG
>JBAUSZ010000233.1:0-5662 GCA_049581965.1 Thermoanaerobaculia bacterium
CCGATCGCCCGACGCCGTCGCCCCCGGCGGCCGCGACGCCCGCGGCCGCGGCCACGCCCGCGTCGTCCGGAACGTTCGGGAGGTACTTCGCGTCGTCCGCGCCCACTCCGGCGCCGAAGCCGAAGAAGGACTGAGGGATGGCCGAGGCTCTCCCGTCGCCCCGTGTTTACACGATCATCCTCGGGGGCGGGCGCGGAGAGCGGCTGTTTCCCCTCACGCGCGACCGTGCGAAGCCGGCGGTGCCGCTCGGCGGCAAGTACCGCCTGATCGACATCCCGCTCTCCAACGCGATCAACTCGGGCTTCCGCGACATCGCCGTCCTGACGCAGTTCAACTCGGCTTCCCTGAACGTCCACGTCGGGCGCACCTACCAGTTCGACATCTTTTCGAGCGGCAACGTCGAGGTCTTCGCGGCGCAGCAGACGAGTGCGGGCGGCGGATGGTTCGAGGGAACCGCCGACGCCGTCCGCAAGCACATGCGCCAGCTCCTCGGAAAGGACGCGGCGCACGTCCTCATCCTCTCCGGGGACCATCTCTACCGGATGGACTACCGCCCGATGCTCAGACGCCATCTCGAGAGCGGCGCCGACGTGACCGTCAGCGTGATCCCCGTCGGGCGGGGCGAGTGCCGCGAGCTCGGCATCCTCTCGCCGGACGCCGAGGGCCGGATCCGCGCCTTTTGCGAGAAGCCCGTGACCGACGCCGAGCTCGATCCCCTCGCCCTTCCGGAGTCGCTCCGGGGCGCCTGGGGACTCGCCCCGGGGCAGTTCGTCGCGAGCATGGGCGTCTACCTCTTCCGCCTCGAGACGCTCCGGGACGCGCTCGCCGACCGGACCAAGCTGGACTTCGGCAAGCACATCCTCCCCGCCCTCATCGCGTCGCACCGGGTTTTCGCCCACCCCTTCCGCGGCTACTGGCGCGACATCGGGACGATCGGCAGCTTCTACGAAGCGAACCTCGCGCTCACCGAGGAGAACCCCGCCTTCCGCTTCGCTCTCCCCGAGGCGCCCGTCTACACGCGGACCCGGTTCCTTCCCTCGACCAAGTTCCTCGACGCGAGGGTCACCCGAAGCATCGTCGCCGATGGCTGCCTCGTCTTCGGCGCCGAGCTCGAGCGTTGCGTCGTCGGCGTGAGGGCCCGGATCCAGAAAGGCGCGCGCCTCAAGGACACGATCGTCATGGGGATCGACTTCCACGAGGAAGACGACGTGCGCGCCGCCAACCGCGAGCGCGGGGTCCCCGACGCCGGCATCGGGCCCGATTGCGTCATCGAACGGGCCATCGTCGACAAGAACGCGCGGATCGGCGCGGGCTGCCGCCTGACCGGGTCGCCGGGCCGCCCGGACGCGGACGGAGAAGGCTGGTATGTGAGGGACGGCATCGTCATCGTCCCCAAGAACGCCGTCGTCGCGCCCGGAACCGTCGTCTAGGGGCGCGGACGCATGGGCCGCAAGCTGACGCCGAAGATCCTCCTCGAGGGGACGCGACTGACGAGGAAGACGGAAATCGCTCTCGCGCTCAACGAGCACCCCCGCATCGTCGGCCCGCGGAAGTACCGGTACCCGTCGCCGCTCATCTCGGCCGAGTGGTGCGCGTTCACGCCGACGCCGTGGGGCCGTGGACCGATCAACTACGAGCCCTCGGAGGAGGGCCGTGCGATGGAGACGTACGCGACGTGGGCGCGACTCTTCGAGCTGCTGCCCCACTACTCGTGGATCGTGGACCGCTTCCACCTCTCGACGCGTGCGTACCAGATCGTCAACCATGGCCACGACGTGGACTTCGGCTGGCTCGAGAGGCGGCTCCGGCCCCTCGGATTTCACCTCGTCCTCTGCCGGAGGCGGCCCGAGACGTTCGAGGCCGCACGCGCCGAACGGCTCGAGGTGTCGGGCAAGCCCTCCCAGTACGACGACCTCTCCGTCTTCGTGCGCGAGCAGGAACTGATGGACCGCCTCGCGTCGACCTCGATCCTCCCGACGCTCCGCCTCGACGTCTCCGACGGCGACGTCACGCGCTCCTGCGAGGCGATCGCCGACTGGATGGAGACGACCGGGGGGCTCTGGCCTCCCGAGCAGTTCCCGGCGCCCTGACCCTGTGCCAAGATCCCCGGGGATGAAGCGATGAGACGCAAGACGCTCCGCGCGGCCTCCGTCCTCTCGGCGCTCTCGTTCCTGGCCTCCTCCTGCGGCACGAACCCGTTCCCGCCGCAGACGATCGACTTCGGGCAGCTCCAGCCCGACGCGCCGCGCGCGATCTCGATGGCCCTCGCGGACAAGGTCGGCCAGCTCTTCGTCGTCCCGGCGCACGGCGTGTTCCTCAGCGAGGATGCCGAGACGTTCCAGACGCTCCGACACCACGTCGTCGACAACCGGGTGGGGGGCGTCATCCTCTTCCGGTCGAACGTCTACGGGGCGGCGGTCCTGATCCAGAAGCTGCAGGAGATGGCGCCGGTGCCGCTCCTCGTCTCGGCGGACCTCGAGGCGGGCTCGGGCATGCGGTTCGAGGACGCGACGTACGGTCCATGGGCCATGGCGGTCGCGGCAACCGGCGACCCGGCCCTCGCGGAACGCCGCGGCCGCGCGACGGCCGAGGAGGCGCGCGCGATCGGCGTCGGACAGGTGTTCGCGCCGGTCGCCGACGTGAATGTGAACCCCGACAACCCCGTCATCAACGTGCGGAGCTTCGGCGAGGATCCCGCGGACGTCGCGCGCTACGTCGCGGCCACGGTCCGTGGCCTGCAGGCCGGCCAGGTGCTCGCGACGCTCAAGCATTTCCCCGGCCATGGCGACGTCGGTGCGGATACACATCGCTCGCTCGTGACTCTCCCCGCCGACAAGGCACGCCTCGAGTCCGTCGAGCTCGTCCCGTTCCGCGCCGGTATCAAGGCGGGCGCCGAGTCCGTCATGGTCGCCCACGTCTCGGTCCCCGCGCTCGACGACACGCCGGCGCCGATCCTCGAGAACGCCCCCCCGAGCCCCGACGCGATCGGCGAGAGGCCCGAGGTCGTGGCCGGCGCCGTGCCCGCGACGGTCTCGCCCCGGATCGTCACGGGCGTCCTCCGGCGGGAGCTCGGCTTCACGGGCCTCGTCGTGACGGACTCGATGCGCATGGGCGCGATCACCTCGCACTTCGAGGCGGGCGAGGCCGCGATTCGCGCGATCCTCGCCGGCGCCGACCAGATCCTCATCTCGAACGACACCGACGCCGCGGTCAAGGCCGTCCTCGCCGCGGTCAGGTCGGGCCGGATCTCCGAGGCCCGGGTCGACGACAGCGTCAAACGCATCCTCGACGTCAAGAAGCGCCTGAACCTCTACGACAAGGGAATTCCGTTCGTCGGAAAAATCGCGAAGATCGTCGGTACGCGTCCGCACGAGGACCTCGAGGCCGAGATCGCCCGCCGCTCGATGACGCTCGTGCGGGAGAAGGCCGGCGCCCTGCCGCTCGGAAAGGACGCGAAGCTCCTCTCCCTCGTCGTCGCGGACGAGCCGACCCTCTACGGTCCCGCCGGTACGCTCGACAAGGAGCTGAAGGCACGCGTCCCCGGCGCGAAATCCCTGCGGCTCGACACGCGCTCGACACCCGAGGAAGCCAGGGCAGCCGTCGACGCCGCGACGGACGCCGACGCCGTCCTGATCTCGCTCTTCGTGAGGGCGCGTTCCGGGCAGGGAAAGTTCCTGATTCCCGACTCCGCGAAGACCGTCATCCCCGCGCTCCTCGCGTCTGGCAAGCCCGTCGTCGCCGTCGCGTTCGGCAGCCCCTACCTCCTGAAAGACTTTCCCGACCTCCCGACGTACCTCTGCGCGTGGGGCTCGCAGGACGTCGTCCAGACCGCGGCCGTCAAGGCGCTCTTCGGGGAAGCCGCGATCGAAGGGCACCTGCCCATCACGATCCCGGGGCTCGCGATGAGGGGGGACGGGATCTCAAGACCGATTGCATCTCGGTAACGGAAACGCCGGTTTTTCTTAGAAGCGAAACGGGATCAGACACCGGGAAGTGCCGGGGCCCGACCCGTGGCTGCGGCCCCACTCAAACCCTCTAGGAAATAATCCCTTTCATGAAACACCTTCGCTTGCTCGCGTGCGCGCTGCTCGCCTGTGTCGCTCTTCCTCTCTTCGCCTCCGACACGCCGCCGCCGCGCGCGTACACGGGCGCGACGCTGGTGGACGGGACGGGAGCGCCGCCCATGAAGAACGCCGTCCTCCTCGTCCGCAACGGGCGGATCGAGTGCGTTGGAGCCCCCTCCGCGTGCGCCGTGCCTCACGGCGTCGCCGTGACCGACGCGACGGGCTCGTGGATCGTGCCCGGGCTCGTGGACGCGCACGTCCATTTCGCCCAGACGGGCTGGGCCGACGGACGCCCCGACGCGTTCGACGTCCGCGCGAAGCACCCTTACGAGTCCGTCCAGAAGGAGCTGCGCGAGAGGCCCGAGCGCTTCTTCCGGTCGTACGTGTGCTCCGGAGTCACCTCGGTGTTCGACGTCGGCGGCTACCCCTGGTCGCTCGACCTCCCCGCACGCGCGGAGAACGACTCCCTCGCGCCCCGCGTGAAGGCCGCGGGTCCGCTCCTGTCGACGATCGACTTCTGGCTGAACCTCCCGGGAGAGAGGCAGTTCCTCTTCCTGAAGGACGCCGAGAGCGCGAAGACCCAGGTCGCGTACCTCGCCTCGCGCGGCTCGTCGGCCGTAAAGGTCTGGTACATCGTGAACAAGGACCGGCCGGTCGAGGCCTCCGAGGCCGCCGTCCTCGCTGCGGGCGCCGAGGCGAAGAAGCGGGGGCTCCCGCTCATCGTCCACGCGACGGGCCTCGCCGAGGCGAAGGTCGCCCTCCGGGCCGGGGCGAGCCTTCTCGTCCACGGCGTCATGGACGAGCCCGTCGACGAGGAGTTTCTCGACCTCGCGAGGAAGGCCGGCGCGACCTACAACCCGACGCTGGTCGTGGTAGACGGGTACGTGACGATCGCGAAGGCGGCCGCGGCAGGCGTGCCCGCCGCGTACGACGACCCGAACGGATGCCTCGATCCCGCGACACGCGCGGCCCTCGCGGAAACGCCCGAAATCGATTCGGCGAGCGTCGCGGGAAAGGTGAGAGACCGGGAGGCGCGCACCGCGCGGCTGCGCTCCGTCGGATCCGCGAACCTCAAGCGCGTGAAGGACGCCGGGATCCCCGTCGCGATGGGGACGGACGCCGGCAACCCGGGGACCCCTCACGGACCGTCGGTTTACGCCGAAATGGAGGCGATGCAGGCGGCGGGCCTGTCGCCGATGGAGGTCCTCGTCGCCTCCACGAAGAACGGAGCCCGCGCGATGGGCCGGGAAGACGCCGGGACCCTCGAGAAGGGCAAGCGCGCGGACTTCCTCCTCGTCGGCGCGGATCCGCTGGCCGACGTCGCGAACCTCAGAAAGCTGAACGCGGTCGTGAGGGGCGGCGTGTACCGCACCGAGGCGGAGCTGCGCGCGATCGTCGCGGCGGAGAAATAAGGCTTCTTCGAAGGTGAGTGAAGGCGGGGCCGCGAAGGGCGCCGAGGCGATACCGGCGCTGCGGCGTCAATCACCCTTCTAAGAAATCCTCCTTCTCTTCAGCAGCCGCGGCACGAGGACGAGCGTCGCGCCGTAGAGCGCGAACGCCGCGAAGAGCGTCGCGGGCCTCCCCGCCCGCAGGTCCTC
>JBAUSZ010000234.1:0-22840 GCA_049581965.1 Thermoanaerobaculia bacterium
ATCTCTCCGACAACTCGCAGAAGCCCGCCGCGCAGCTCGCCCGTCCGGCTGCCGCGGCCGAGGTTCGTTCGCTCGTCGGCACGGCCGCGCCCGCGGACCAGGGCCGCATCGCGCCCCCGTCGACCTCCGGCGAGCGGACTCGCCCGTCGCGCCCCGAGTCCACCGCGCCCGTCAAGCCCCTCGACGACAAGCTCAACGCCGTCCTCGCCCAGGCCCGCCGGGCCGCGGCCGGGCGCACTTCCGGCACGTTCAAGCACGAGGACGCCGCGCATGCCGACACGAAGCGCGTCGAGGCGCTCGAAAAGGCGCTCGAAGCCGAGCAGGAGGAGCGCCGGCGCCTCGCGACCGCAGTCGAGGCGGGACAGGACGAACGCCGCCGCCTCGCGGCCGCGCTCGAGGCGGGACAGGACGAACGCCGCCACCTCGCGGCCACGCTCGAGACCGAACAGGAGGAGCGCCGGCGCCTCGCGATCGCGCTGGAGGACGAAAGGTCCGCGCGCGCCTTAGCAGGCCAGAAGGCCGACGAGGCTCTCGCTGCCCTCCGCGCCGGGACGGCCGCGTTCGAAGCACGCGTGAACGACGCGCACGAGGCGCTCGCCTCGCTCCGCAGGGAAGTGGCCGACGTGCGCGCCGCCGCGGAGGCGTCCACCACCGCGCTGAGGACCGAGGCCGAGGAAAACCGCCGAGGACTCGCCGAGGCGCTGGCCGCCGAACGCGCCGTCCGCGAGAGCGCCGAGAAGACGGCGCGCGAGGCCGTCGAGGAGCTCGCGGCGCGCGTCGCGGGGCTGAACGAGGCCCTCCTCGGCGCGAAGGGCGTGGCCGAAGCGTCGCACGCGTCCGCGACGGCCGCGAGCGAGCGGGCCAACCGGCTCGTCGAGGCCCTGCGCACCGCGCTCCGGGATCTTTCGTCCTAGGCTGGCCGGGCCCGTTTCAGGTACGCGGAGGACTGGCCCGCGAGCTTCGCGCCGCCGATCGCCTCGATCGCCCGCGCGAGGCTTTCGAGCTGCCGGTCGGAGAGTCCAACGAACTCGCCGCCCGCGACGTAGAGGAGGATCCGGCCGCCGCTCTCGTCGGCCGCGAACCCGCCGGCGCGGCAGCGCGTGACCCGCACGAGAGCCGTGAAGACGATTCCGGACAGTGTCGCGGAGAGGTCGCATGTGGAGCCCGGCCGCAGCGGGGTCGGCAACTCCATGAGGACGCCCGTCGCGGACAAGTTCAGAAGCTCCACGGGCAGCGTGGACTTGATCTGTGCCCGGGTTCCCTTCGCGAGTTTGACGCGGGGCGCGCGCCTCTTGTCGTCGCTGACGAAGGGCTCGTCTTGCGTGGCCAGCGGTCGACCTCCCGGACCGGATCTTACGAGAGGAGGGGCCGGCGTCAACGTCAACTCGTGAGGGTCGCGAGAAACCGGGGGTCCTCTCGCCAGCCCGGCCGCGCCGCGACGACGAGATCGAGAAAGAAGCGGCCGCCCAGCGAGCGCTCGAGGTCCAGCCGGGCCGCCGTGCCGGCTTTCTTGAGGAGCCGCCCGCCCGCGCCGAGGACGATGCCCTTGTGGCCGTCTCGGTCGACGACGACCGTCGCCTTCACGACCGTGAGGTTCTTCACCTCCTCTCGCCGCACCTCCTCGACGAGAACGCCGAGCCCGTAGGGGATCTCTTCCCTCGTGAGTTCGAGGAACTTCTCGCGGATCGTCTCGGCGATCCGCGTCTTCGTGTCGGACGTCGTCGCGAAGCCGCCCGGGAACAGGGCGTCGCCCTCGGGCAGGTGCCTCCGGAGGGCCGTGAGGAGGACGTCCAGCCCCTCTCCCGTGAGCGCCGAGACCGGAACGATCTCATCGAAGATGACCGTGTCGCCGAGCGCCGCCATCCTCGGGAGGAGGGCAGTCTTCGCGACGAGGTCGATCTTGTTGAGGGCACAGACGCGCGGCGCGGGAGCGGACCTGAGGAGGTCGAGGACGAACCGGTCCCCTCCTCCCGCCGGCACGGCAGCGTCGATCACGAGGAGGCGGACGTCCTCCTCGCGAAGCGCCTCCTGCGCCTCGGCGACCATCGCCTTGTTCAGGCGGTGGAGCGGCTTGTGGAGCCCGGGGGTGTCGACGAAGACGATCTGCCCCTCGTCGTCGTTCCGGATCCCGAGGAGGTTGCGGCGCGTCGTCTGGGGTTTGTCGGAGACGATCGCGACCTTCGTGCCGACGAGCGCGTTCAGGAGGGTCGATTTCCCCGCGTTCGGCCGCCCGACGACGGCGACCGTGCCGGACCGGCTCGCTTTCACTCGGTCCCCGCTCCGCCGTCGTCCGCGCGCCGCGGCCCCTCGCGGCGCACGCGCACCCGGTGAATGCGGCGGCGGTCGGCCTCCTCCACGGTGAACGAGAGGCCCGCCTCGTGGGCGACTTCGCCCGGCTTCGGGATGCGGCCCAGCTTCTCGGAGACGAGCCCGGCCACCGTGTCGTACTCGGCGGGCGGGAACGTGACGTCGAAGAGCGTCGCGATCTCCGGGACCCGCACGCGGCCCGCCACGGACCAGGACCCGTCGCCTTGTGCCATGACGGGCGGGGCCTCGTTCTCGTGCTCGTCGGCGATCTCGCCGACGAGCTCCTCGACGAGGTCCTCGAGGGTCGCGAGGCCGGTGACGGCCCCGTACTCGTCCACGACGATCGCGAGGGGGTGGCGGCGCCGGCGGAAATCCGACAGGAGCGTCGCGACCGTCTGTGACTCCGGCGCGAAGAACACCTCGCGTGCGAGCGGGCGAGCCGTCGCGGGCGGATCCGGACGCCTGAGGACCGTGAAGACGTCCTTGACGTGAACGATCCCGACGGGCTTGTCGATGCTCCCCTCGACGAGCGGGAGCCGCGTGAACTTCGTCCTCGCGAAGAGATCCGCGATCTCGTCGAGCGGCGCGCCGGCCTGCGCGAAGACGATGTCCGGCCGGGGCGTCATGACCTCCCCGACCGTGCGGTCGCCGAAATCCACGGCCCGCGAGACGAGCTCCTCCTCGTGCTTCTCGAGGAGGCCTTCCTCGCGGGCGACGTCGAGGAGCGCGCGCACCTCGGCGTCCTTCGTCGCCTCTTCCTTCTCGGACGCCGCCGCGGGGGCGCCGTCGCCCTCGTCGTCCTCGACGTCGACGAGGCGCGAGAGGAGCGGCGTGAGGGGTGCCGAGAGAAAATCCACGAGCGGAATGAGCCATCCGAAGCCGTGGAGCAGGGCGTCGCCGCCGCGCCGGGCGACCCACCGGATCACGAGGCTCTCGGCCACGATCCAGCCGAGGAGGATCGTGACGGCCGAGGCGAGCCACGGCTCGGGGAGGCCAAGCGCGGCGAAGGCCGAGCCGAGACACAGGAGACCGCCGAGGACCGCGCCCTGCGCCGTCAGGCGCACGGCGATCCGCGAGACGCGCACGTGCTCGGACGCGAGGAGCGTCCCGAAGCGTTTCGGTTCGGCCTCGAGGAGGGCCTTGCGCCGGAGCACGGAGAGGCTCTCGAGCGCCTGCGCAAACCCCGAGAACAGGACGAAAACGCCGGCGAAGAGCGCGGCCACGAAGAAGCCCACTCCCGCGGTGAGCGCGAAACCCGTCACGGAACGCCGTCCGGCCCGGCGCCGAACGCCGCGTTCATGAGTCGTCGCTGGAGGCGGAACATCGTGCCGTCGTCCGTCTCGTGATCGTATCCGAGGAGGTGGAGAAGGCCGTGCGCGACGAGAATCCGCACCTCCCGCGCCGTGGAGTGTCCCCGCCGCCGCGCCTGCCTTGCCGCGTACGGAACGTCGATGACGATGTCGCCGAGGAAGCCCTCGCCGCGAGGAGAACGAGAAGAGGAAGATTCTTCAAATGAAGAGAACGAGAGGACGTCGGTGGGGCGGTCCATGCGGCGAAAGCGACGGTTCAGCCCTCTCATCCTTCGGTCGCCGCACAGCAGGATGGAAAGCCGGGCGCGCTTTGCGCCCGCCTTCGAAAGGAGAGAGCGGGTCCAGGCCTTCACGCGAGCCGCCGGCGGTGCGCCGGCCACCGTGCAAAGGACGTCGACGGCACGGATGGCTCCGCCCGTCCGCGTTTGCGCTCCCGCTCTCTTCACCTTCTAGGTAGTCTCAATCGCCCTGGCGGGAAACGGGGCGCTACTCGTTGGCCCGGTGCCCGTTGCCGTTCGAGGTGCCGTTTCCGTTCCCGTTCGCGGCGGCCGCGTCGGCGGCGTCGGCCTTCTGCTTCTCGAAGATCTCGTAGGCGTTCACGACGGACTGGACGATGCGGTGACGGACGACGTCGCGGTGGTCGAAACGGACGAACTTGACGCCCTCGACGCCGTTGAGGACGCGGTCGGCCTCCTTGAGACCCGAGATCTTTCCCTGCGGGAGATCGATCTGGGTGACGTCACCCGTGACGACGGCCTTGCTCCCGAAGCCGAGGCGCGTGAGGAACATCTTCATCTGCTCGGACGTCGTGTTCTGGGCCTCGTCGAGGATCACGAACGCGTCGTTGAGCGTGCGGCCGCGCATGAAGGCGAGCGGCGCGACTTCGATGATGTTCCGCTCGAGCATGCGCCCGACCTTCTCGTAACCGAGGATGTCGTAGAGCGCGTCGTGGAGCGGGCGCAGGTAGGGGTTGACCTTCTCGGCCAGGTCGCCGGGCAGGAAGCCGAGCTTCTCGCCCGCCTCGACCGCGGGGCGACAAAGGACGATGCGTTTGACCCTTTTCTCGAGGAGCGCGGCCGCCGCCATCGCGACCGCGAGGTACGTCTTGCCGGTGCCGGCCGGCCCGATCGCGAACACGATGTCGTGCTCCAGAACGGCCTGGAGGTACTCCTGCTGGCGGACGTTGCGCGGCGTGACGACCTGGCGCAGAGCCGGCCCGACGGACCGGTTCTCGAAGAAGTCGACGAGCGAGGTGGTCGGCTCCTCGCGCAGGATCCGGATCGCCGCCTCGAGGTCGGGTTTCTTCGGGACGTAGCCCCGCTCGATGAGCTTCGCGAAGTCCGAGAGGAGACGGGCCGCGTGGGCGGTCCCCTCGGGGTCTCCCGAAACGGACACCTCGCGCCCGCGCGCGGAGATCTCGACGCCGAACGCGTCCTCGAGAAGCCTCAGGTTTTCGTCGTGGACACCGAAGAGCGCGCCGAGCCCGGCCTCGGGGAGGGTGAGAGGAATGGAGTCGGGTCGGATGTGAGTGCGCGCCTCCGGAGAAGATTCTAGCAAGTCGGAGAAGACCCGGTCAACGCGAGAAACGCAGGCACAGAGGGAAAGGGTCTGCAAAGTTTCTTCGAAGGATGAATGAAGGCTTCGCCGTCGAGTGACCGCGGAGCCGCTTCCAACGCGCCGGCCCCACTCACCCTTCTAAGAAAATCTTCTCTTCTCTCTTCCTCTAATCGTCTTTCCTACTTCGAGTTCTTCCGCACGAACTCGACCATCTCGTCGCCGTGGACGTTGTTCACGCGGCGCTCCATCGTGTCCGACGCGCTCGCGAGGATCTTGTGGTGGACCGCCACGACGGTCTTGCCGCTCTTGTCCACGATCTTCCAGTCGTAGACGATCGTGCCGGAGCCCGCGGCCGCGCCGATCCAGCCGCCCCAGGCGGCGCCCTTCTTGGGGTAGCGCCACTCGGTGATCTGGCCCTTGAGCTCGTAATCGCCCGAGCCACCCGTCACGAACTTCGTACCCTGTTTCTCGATGCGCTCGTTCGCCTTGTGGGCGAAGACTTCCTGCATGAACGTGTCCGCGTTCCCGTACTCGAGCCCGCCCATGTCCCCGCTCGAGGGCGCGTCCGCCTTCTTCTCGAACTTCTGGACGTGGATCGTCTTTCCGCTGAAGGAAAAGCCGTCCGCGACCCACACGCAGTCGAACTTGTCCTTCTGGCACTTGTCGATCCCGAGGAACTTGAGGTCTTCCTTCGGGCTGTCCGCGGCGACCGCCGAGAAGGCGGCCACGAGAATCGCACCGGCGACGAGGGCGAAAACACGCTTCATGGGAATCCTCCTCTTGAGAATGCGTATTCTAGTCGCTCGGCCCCTCAGGCCGGGCCCGGCCTTTCGGCCGCCTCAGGCCGCCTCGGCCGCCGAGTCCTTCAGGATCCGCCCGTCGTGGATCTCGACGATGCGGCTCGCGCGGCGGGCGAGGCTCGCGTCGTGCGTGATGACGACGACGGTGCCCCCGGCGCTCCAGAGCTCCGTGAAGAGGCTCATGATGTCGCCGCCCGACGTCGAGTCGAGGTTGCCGGTCGGCTCGTCCGCCAGGAGCATGTCGGGCGTCATCGCGAGGGCTCGCGCGACCGCGACGCGCTGCATCTGGCCGCCGGACAGCTCCGTGGGCCGGTGCTCGAGGCGGTCCCCGAGGCCCACCTTCCCGAGGAGCGCGGCCGCCCGTTCCCGGCGCTCCCTCGGGGGCACGCCGCCGAAGAGCATCGGCATCTCGACGTTCTCGAGCGCCGTGATCTGCGGGAGGAGATTGAAGGCCTGAAAGACGAACCCGACGCGGCGGTTTCTCACGTCGGCGAGCGCGTCGCGTGAGAGGCCCGCGACCGGCTCCCCCGCGAGGCGATACGAACCGCTCGTGGGCGTGTCGAGGCAGCCGAGGAGGTTCATGAGCGTCGACTTGCCCGAGCCGGAGGGCCCGACGATCGCAACGAACTCGCCTCTCTTGATCGTGAGGGAAACGCCCTTGAGAGCTTCCACCTTAACCGACGCGGCGTCGTACACCTTGCGGATCTCGTTCATGACGACGATGTCGTCCGTGGGCGGGGCGGGGGGCCGTGGGTCACGGGGCATGCGGTCTCCTTCGTCTCACTCGTACCGGAGAGTCTCGGCGGGATCGATCGAGGCCGCGCGCCGGGCGGGGAACCAACCGGCCATGAGGCCGATCGCGCCGAGGATCCCGGCGGTCGTCGCGGCGATCACGGGCGAGAGCGTCGGGCGGCCGAGGAACGCGAGGACGCGGCTGGCGCCGTCCGGGATGAGGCCGAGGCCGGTGACGATGAGCGTCGCGATCGTCATCCCGGCGACTCCGCCCACGAGGGTGTAGACGAGCCCCTCGAGGACGAACGGCCATGTGATCCAGCGGGCCTTTGCGCCGAGGGCCATCTTCACGCCGATCTCGCGCGTCCGCTCCTTGACGACGGCGTACATGATGTTCGCGACGCCGACGCCGCCGATGAGAAGCGTCAGCGCGCCGATCAGGCCGAGGAAGATCTGGATCCCGATGATCATGTTCTGTCCCTGCTTCGACGTCTTCACGATGTTCCACGTCGAGAGCGCCCGCTCGTCCGTCGGGTCGTAGCCGTACTTCGCCCCGAGGATCTCGTTCAGGCGCTGGAGAGCGGGTCCCATCTCCTCGGGCGTCCGAGACTGGATGACGAGGACGTTCAGCCGGTCGCGGCCAAAGAGGGCCTTGAACGTCGTCCACGGGATCACGGCGTGCTTCTCGTCCGGGCCGCCGTAGACGCCCATCTGCGTCTTGTGCTGCATGACGCCGATGACCGTGAACGGGGAGTTGTTCACGAGGAGGGTCTTCCCCACCGGGTCGTCCTTGCCGAAGATGTCTTTCGCCAGCTCGTCCCCGAGGAAGATGACGCGGCGCTTGTCGGCCTCGTCCCCGGGCGTGAGCCACCGTCCGCCCGCGACCGGGTAGTGCTTGCGCGCCTCGCCGTAGACGATGTTCGTGCCGAGGACGCGCCCGTTCACGGTCTTGCGGCCGTACGTGAGGGCCGTGCGCCACGACACGACCTCGCCGATGACGGCCGGAAGCTCGGGCATCCGGTCCGCGACGAACGAGACGTCGTCCAGCGTGAGTCGGATGTCGCGCCCGGGAGGCATGCCCTTCCACGGCTTCGACGTCTCGTTCGGCCACATGACCGCGAGGTTCTCGCCGGTGGAGCGCCGGTTGCGGTCCATCTGGCGCTTGAGCCCCTCGCCGAACGAGAGGAGGAGGAGGATCGCGACGGTCCCCCACGCAATCGCGGCGATCGTGAGGAACGCACGCTTCTTCGAGAGGCGCGAGCTCTGGGCGAAGAGCGTGAGGACGACGCCGGGCGTGCGCATCAGAGCTTCATCGCCACGACCGGGTCCAGCCGCGACGCCTCGCGCGCCGGGAACCACCCGGCGAGGAATCCGATGAGACCGAGGATCGCGATCGTGACGAGGGCGACGAACGGCGAGACCTCGGGGACTCCGACGTAGTCCGTGAGATTGAACCGCGGGAACACCGCGCAGAGGCCGAGCGAGACGGCGAACCCGATCGCGCCGCCGATGCCCGTCACGAGGAGCGTCTCGAGGAGGAACTGCCCGAGGATGAAGCGTTGCTTCGCCCCGAGGGCCATCTTGATCCCGATCTCCTTCGTCCGCTCCTCCACGACGACGTTCATGATGTTCGAGACGCCGATGCCGCCGACGACGAGCGTCAGCGAGCCGACGACGCCGAGGAAGCCCGTGAACGCGAGCATGAACGTGTCGAAGAACTTGAACTGTCCCGTGGTGTCCCACACCGAGAGCGCTTCCTTGTCCTTCGGGTCGAACTTCTTGCGCTTGCCGAGGATCTCGAGGATCCGCGCCGTGAGCGGCTCGGTGTCGAACGCCGAGCTCGCCTGGTAGATCACGTTGTTGACGTATTTCTCGCCGGTGAGCGCGCGGTAGGTCGTGCCGGGAATCGACGCCTTGTCGTTGTCGCGCCCGCTGTAGCTCGAATCCTGCAGCTTCGGCTTGAGGACCCCGATCACGAGGAACGGCGAGCTGCCGAGCATGACGGTCTTCCCGACCGCGTCCTCCGCCTTGCCGAAGACGTTCTTCGCGAGCTTGTCGCCCAGGAAGACGACGCGCCGCTGCTCGGCCATGTCCACGGGGTCGATGAACCGGCCGCCGGCGTCGGGAATCAGGTTGCGCATCCGCCCGAACGCGGGCGAGACGCCCGAGACGTCCACGGGCCACGTCTTGAGGTCGAGGTGCAGCTTCATGGACGTCTCGTACTCGCTCGAGACGCCGGAAAGGCCCTCGGCCTCGCGGCGGATCGCGTCGACGTCCTCCTCCATGAGACGAATCCTCCGACCCTTGCCGAGGCCCTGGTACGGGATCGACGTGAGCCCCGGCCAGGCGATGCAGATCCGATCCCCGAGGCCCGCGGTCGTCTTGACGAGCTGCTTCTTCAGCCCCGTGCCGAACGCGAGGAGCAGCGTCACGGCCACGGTCCCCCAGACGATGCCGAACACCGTCAGGAACGTGCGCAGCTTCTGGCTGCGCACGTCGCGGAGAAGCTGGAGGAGGACTTCCCTCAGACTGACCATCTCTTCATTCCGTAACGTTCTGCAAAGAGATTCTTCTGAGAAGGTGAAGAGGGGCGAGGCGCCCCGGAACCGCCGGAGCCGCGCCGAGGAAACCGCCCCACACACCCTTCTAAGAAAATCTTCTCTTCCTCTTTCTCAAGAGATTTCCTTCGGGGGTCTCTGAACGACCTTGTCGCCCTTCGCGAGCCCCGAAACCACTTCCACGTTCATCCCGTCCGAAATGCCGAGCTTGACCTCGATCTTCTTCGGCTCGACCTTGCTGCCCTTGGCCTTCTCGTCCGGGATCTCGACGAAGCTCTTCTTGCCCCCGTCCTCCCACAGGACGAGGCGCTCCGGAATCGTGAGGATGTCCTTCTTCTCGCGGATGATGAGGTCGGCGTTCGCGGAGTAACCCGCGCGGAGCGTGATCTTCGGGTTCGCATCGAGCTCGATCTCGACGTCGAAGAGCGTCGCGCCCTCCTTCTGCTGGGCCTGCGGCGCGATGCGCGAGACCCTGCCCGTCACGACGTCCGTCGGCAGGGCGCCGACCTTGATGCGGGCCGGCAGGTCGACGTGGAGCTTGCCGACGTCGATCTCGTCCACCGTGCCCTTGAAGACGAGGTCGCTCATGTCCGCGATCGTCGCCATCTCCGTGCCCGGCTGGTACGAGGTGAGCGGGACGATCGGGTCGCCCGGGTTCACGAGACGCGTCAGGATCGTCCCGGCGGCCGGCGCCCGGATGATCGACTCGAGCCCCGTCGTGGCCGTCTTCGCGAGGCTGCCCTTGCGCGTCAGGTCGCGATCCTGCTCGGCCTTGTTCAGGGCGACCTTCGCGAGCTCGAACGTCTCGCGCTTCTGGTCCACGTCCGACTTCGGCGTGATCCCCTCCCGGTAGAGCTCCTGGGCGCGGTCGAAGTCGAGCTTCGCCCGCTGGAACGTCGCCTGGGCGGACTCGACCGCCCGGTCCACGCCCGTCAGTTCGAGCGGCGTCGGGTCGGGGCCGATCTCGAACAGGGGATCGCCGGCCTTCACCCGGTCGCCGACCTGGACCCGGCAAGCCCGGACGATTCCCGAGATCTTGGACTTGACCGAGAACTTCTGGCGCGGCTGGATCTGCCCGACGGCGACCGCCTTCTCGGTGATCGAGCCCGCCTGGGCGTCGACGAGTTTCATCCCGCCGTCGGCCTTCCTGCCGCTCCGGCTGAACGCGTAGACGGCCGTGGCGACCCCGGCGAGGAGGACCAGTCCGAGGAGAATCTTCAACAATTTGGCCATGTCCCATGCCTCCCGGGCAGAGCCCGATCCCCTAGGAGTACGCCGGGAAATCGGGAAGGTTCCTCACCCTGGGGAACGGGGCAGAACACGAATGCATGATTCGACGTAAACGCAGGCAAAGGGGGAAACCATGAATCATCGCGCCCCACGACGGACGCTGCTCCTGGCGCTCGCCCTCACGGCGGTCCCGGGCGTCGTCTCGGCCGAGCTGCCCACGCTCATTCCACGCGCCGTCATCTTCGGAAACCCCGAGCGGATCAGTCCGAACATCTCGCCCGACGGCACGCGCCTGGCCTGGATCGCCCCGGACAAGAACAACGTCCAGCAGGTCTGGGTCAAGACGATCGGCAAGGACGACGATCGCATCCTGACCGCCGACAAGAAGCGCGGCATCCGCCAGTACCTCTGGGCGTGGAACAACGAGGATCTCCTCTACCTGCAGGACAACGACGGCGACGAGAACTTCCACATCTACGGGGCGAACCTCAAGTCCGGCGAGACGCGGGATCTGACTCCCGTCCTGGGCGTCCGGGCCTTCCCGCAGGCCCTCGAGCCGAACTCCCCCGACCAGCTGCTGGTTTCCATGAACCGGAGGAACAGGGCGCTGTTCGACGTCTGGCGCCTCGACCTGAAGACCGGCTCCCTCACGATGGCGGCCGAGAACCCGGGCGGCGTGGGCAACTGGGTGACCGACGGCGACATGAAGGTCCGCGGCGCCGAGGTTCTCAAGCCCGAGGGCGGTGGCGAGTTCAGGGTGCGCGACAGCGAGAGCGCGCCATGGCGCACGCTCGCCGCGTGGGGGATCGCCGACCAGTTCAACGCCATCGACTTCTCCAGGGACGGCAGGACCGTCACCGTGCAGACGAACGTCGGCGCCGACACCATCGGCCTCTACGCGATGGACGCGGCCACGGGGAAGATGACGAAAATCGCGTCGGACCCCGGAGTGGACCTCGGCAACGTCTTCGAAAACCCCGTGACCCGCGTCGTGCAGGCCGTCTCCTTCCACCGCGATCGTGAGCGCTGGAAGGTGCTGGACCCGTCCGTGGCCAGAGACTTCGAGGCGCTGGGGAAGGCCGCCCCCGGGGACTTCAACGTCATCAACCGGGACCTGCGCGACAAGACCTGGCTCGTGATCTACGTAAATGACACTTCGCCGGTGAAGTACTACTCGTGGGACCGCACGGCGCAGAAGGCGACGTACCTCTTCAGTGCGCGCCCGCTGCTCGAGAAGTACACGCTCGCCCCGATGAAGCCCGTCGAGATCAGGTCGCGGGACGGCCTGATGCTGCCGTCGTATCTGACGGCGCCCGCGGGCGTTCCGACGAAGGGCTTGCCGATGGTCCTTTGGGTGCACGGCGGCCCGTGGGTGCGCGATCAGTGGGGTTACGACCCCTACGCGCAGTGGTTCGCGAACCGCGGCTACGTCGCCCTGCAGGTGAACTATCGCGGGTCCCAGGGCTTCGGCAAGAAGTTCCGAAATGCGGCCATTCACGAGTTCGCCGGGAAGATGCACGACGACCTCGTGGACGCCGTCAGGTGGGCCATCGCCGAAGGCATCGCCGACCCGAAGAAAATCGCCATCATGGGCGGCTCGTACGGCGGCTACGCCACGCTCGTGGGCGTCACCTTCACGCCGGACCTCTTCGCCTGCGGCGTGGACATCGTGGGTCCGTCCAGCCTGGCCTCGCTCATCGAGAGCTTCCCGCCTTACTGGGGCCCCTACCTGTCGAACACCTGGTACCCCTTCGTCGGCAACCCCAAGGACTCCAAGGACCGGGCCGCCATGGACGCTCGCTCGCCGCTCTTCAGGGCCGACAAGATCAAGGTCCCGCTCCTCATCGGCCAGGGGGGCAACGACCCGCGCGTCACGGCGAAGGAGTCCGAGCAGATCGTCGCGGCCATCGAGAAGAACAAGGGCAGCGTGACGTACGTCGTCTACTCCGACGAAGGCCACGGCTTCGCCCGCCCGGAGAATCGCATCGACTTCAACGCCCGATCCGAGAAGTTCCTCGCGGGCTGCCTCGCGGGGCGATTCGAGGCGATGGAGGGAGACAGGATTCCGGGCTCGACGGCGGTCGTGAGAGTCGTCGGGAGATAGCGCTCCTTCGATTTCAGAGCTTTTCCAGGCCCGCACCCTTGACGTGGTGGCCGCTCGACACGAAAGAAGAGAGAGGATATTTTCATGAAGGTGAAGACAACGGCAGGCGGGCTCGTCCGTTTTCTGGCCGGCTTCTCGGCTTTCGCCGCGTCGCTGTCGGCCGCGGCGGCTTCCGCTGGGCACGACCGCATTCTCCGGGCTTCGCTCGTTCTCGACGCGCCCGTCGCAGACGTGTGGAAGCTCTGGACGACCGAGGAGGGAGTCCGGAGCTTCTTCGCGCCGGGGTGCCGGATCGAGCCGAGGGTCGACGGCGCCTACGAGGTCTACTTCAATCCGTCTGCGCCGGCCGGAGGGAAGGGCGGCGAGGGGAACCGGGTCCTCGCGTTCGAACCCCCGAAGCGCCTCGCCTTCACGTGGAACGCGCCGCCCTCGCAGCCTTACGCCCGTGCCCAGCGAACGTTCATCGAGATCCGTTTCTCGCCCGAGGGCGAAAGAAGAACGCGCCTCGTCTTGACGCACGGGGGCTGGGGCGACGGGCCCGAATGGGACGCGGCGTACGCGTACTTCGACAAGGCCTGGGGCGGCTTCGTGCTGCCGAACCTCGTCTGGCGCGTCGCGCACGGCCCGATCGACTGGAAGGCCCGCCCCGAGGTCACGCCGATCGCCCCGACGCTCGCCCTCGAGCTCGCCCCGAAGCCCTGAGGGTCAGCGGACCATCGTGTTCTCGGGCAGCTTGACGCCCTCCGGCGTGTAGAGGGCCTGGACGCAGGCCGTTCCGGACGCCGGGTGGAGGTAAAGGTAGACGTAGTCGAAGCCGCGGCCGTCGCGGAGCTTGAGCTCCGGCGGGCGGAGCGCCGACGAGCGGAACATGCGGACGAATCCCGTGTCGAAGGGCGGGGTGTCCGAGCAGCCGCCCTTGAACTCGCGGATCGGCTCGGTCGGGGCGAGGACGCGGAGCTTGAGCGTCGTCACGAGCGTCGTCGCCTGCTCGGCCGCGAGCGGGAGAACGCAGGCGCCCGAGTTGAGCGTCCCGAACATCCGGCACTTGACGTCTTTCACGAGGATCCCCTCCCGCGCGAAGAGGGATTTCACGTCGCGCGCGAGGTCGCCGCGCGCCCAGAGGTTCCAGGTCCAGCGGCACCCCGCGAGCGAGAAAAGTGCGAGCGCCGCGGCGACCGCGGGGCGTCTCAGGCGCCGGGAGTCCACGCCGTGATCCTACCCGCGAGGGCCGACGCCGCGACGACGTACGGGCTCGCGAGATAGACGGAGCCCGGCCCGCTCCGGCCGGGGAAGTTGCGGTTGATCGCGCTGACCGTGACCTCGCCGGGCCGCGTCGAGACGCCGGGTCCCGCCGCGATGCAGGCCCCGCAGCCCGGCTCGAGCGCGACCGCCCCCACCCGCGTGAAGAGGTCGAGGTAGCCCTTCTCCTCGCACCACTCGCGCACCTCGCGACTCCCGAACTGCACGTAGAAGCGCACGCCCGGCGCGACGCGGCGCCCGCGGGCCAGGCCCTCGGCGAGCACCGTCGCGAGCATCTCCATGTCCTCGCGCTTGCCGGCCGTGCACGAGCCGCCGTACGCGATGTCGACGGGCACGGGAGCCGCGAGGTCCGCGATGCGCACGCCGTTGCCCGGATCGCCCGGCAACGCGACGAGCGGCGCGAGGGCCGAGACGTCGAGGGCGAGAACGGAGTCGAACGCCGCCTCCGCGTCGGAAGAGAGTCCCGCGCCGAGGCCGAGCGCCTCGTCGAGCGCGAGGCCACGCCGCTCGACGAGAAAGCGCGCCGTGGCCCCGTCGGGCGCGACGATTCCCGAGAACGCGCCCGCCTCCGCCGCCATGTTCGTGAGCGTCGCGCGCTCGTCAACGCTCATCGCGTCGACCGCCTCGCCGGCGTACTCGAGGACCTTTCCGATCGCGCCGCCGCTTCTCACGTAGGGGTGTGCGAGGAGGGCGAGCATCACGTCCTTCGCCGCGACGCCGGGGGGCCGGACTCCCTTCAGCTCGACCCGGATCGTGGCCGGCACCCTCACGCGGACGTCCCGCGAGAGCCACGCACATGCGACCTCGGTCGTTCCGATCCCGAAGGCGAGGGCGCCGAGGGCGCCCGCGTGCGTCGTGTGCGAGTCGGACCCGGCGACGACCTGCCCGGGCAGCGCATGGCGCTCGAGCACGAGCGCGTGGCAGATCCCCTCGCCCGAGCCGTGGAGACGGATCCCCTGAGCGCGCGCGAACTCCTCCTGGCGCGCCGCGAGGCCGTCGGCGAGGGCGAGGAGGCCCCGCCGCCTGTGCTCTTCCGGCATGGCTTCGCCGAGGAGCGCGAGATGGTCGCGGAAAAGAAGCACGCTTCCCGGATCGGCAACGCGCGCCGACGCGCCGAGCTCCGCCTCGAAGGCGTTCGCCGCCATCGGCGTCACGTACTCGTGCGAGAACCGCCAGTCCGCCCGCACGAAGCCCGCGTCGCCCGGCGCGACGGCGGCGACGCCGATCGCCCCGGTGGCGGCATCCGCCACGGCGTGGCGCGCGAGGATCTTCTCGGCGAGTGTCATCGGCCGCGGGGCCGTCGCGAAGGGCGGCAGCGTCGCCTTGCCCGCGAGCCGCAGGCGCGTGTAGGGGAGAAAACCGCCCGCCTCGACGACGCCCCGGGTCACGGCGTCCTCCCCCTCCGTGAAGAGCGCGAGGGGAATCGCCTCTCCGCGCCGGATCCGCTCGAGGACCGAAAAGTCCGTCGTCACGAGCATTCCGAGGTTGATCGCGTTCTGGCGGTAGATGCGCTCGAAGCTCTCGGCGACGAGGAGCCGGATCCCCGCGGCGCGCTCGGCGAAGGGGGCCTGCTCGCGCGAGGAGCCCTTCCCCCGCCGGCGACCCGCCACGGAAACGGCGAACCCGCCGGCGCGCACGGCGCTCTCGCCGACGGGGGTCAGCCGCGCCCCTCCCTCCGCGCAGGTGAGGCCGAGGTATGCGAAGCGGCCGAGCGCCTCGTCGTGGTGCAGGCAGACCCAGCCCGGCGCGATCTCGTCCGTCGAGACGTCGTTCCGGAGCGCGTGCGCGGGGTCGTTGGGGTTCCAGGCGAGGTCCTCGCCCGCGAGCTGCCGGCGCACGAGGCCGGCGTCTTCGGTCAGGTAGAGGATGCGGCCGCCGAAGCGCACCGTCCGCGACTCGCTCACCGTCCGATTGTGGCCCGTCAGTTCGTCTTGCGGAAGCGGAACCGTCGGTGCGGCCGGTGCGTGTCGCCCGTCACATCCTCGTTCTTGAGGACCGAGATGGTCCCGTCCACCTCGAGGACCGCCAGGCGCACGTCCTCGACCGTCGCGACGCCGTGCTCGCGCAGGGCCTGCATGAGGTCCTCGCGCGTGATGCCTTCGTCGTCGAGGTTTCTTTGGACGAGGATGCCGCGGTTCACGAGGAGGCGCGCGTGGCCCTTCACGAGGCCGCGGACGGCCCGGCTCCTCGCGGCGAGGCGGCCCACGGCGAAGTTCAGGACGATGAGGACGGCCGCCGCCGCGAGACCCCCGACGAGCGAGTTGTCCGGGCCCACCATCGCGTTCTGGACGGCGTTCGAGAGGAGGAGGAGAAGCACGAGGTCGAAGGGCGTCATCTGCCCCACCTCGCGCTTGCCCGCGAGGCGCAGGCCGAAAAGGATCGCGAGGTAGACGACCGCCGTCCTGAGAACGACGAGCCCGATCCCCGGCCAGGTCGTGAGGAGCGACGACATCAGTTCACCACGTCCTCGGGATCGTCTTCCAGCGTCGGGTCTTCCGCCTTCGCGAGCCGCGGGGCGGCCGCGCCCGCGACGGCGGCGAGCGCGGGACCCGGCTCGAGCACCCAGCGCTCGTAAAGGTCCTCGGCGAGCTCGCGCAGGAACCGGCTCGGCTCCGTCACGACGACGATGCCGTACCGGTCGAACGCGGCGAGGGGATGGACGAGGAAAAGCTCGTCCTTGGCGCGCGTGGCGGCGACGTAAAAGAGGCGGCGCTCCTCCTCGAGGCCCTCGGCCGTCCGGGCGGCGCGGACGTTCGGGAACCGGTCCTCGATCAGCCCGATCACGAAGACGGCCCGCCACTCGAGACCCTTGGCCTGGTGGACGGACGAGAGGACGAGCCGCTCGTCCTCCTTCTCCCCCGCGATCGTGGATTCACCCGAGGGCTCGCCGAAGAGCGTGACCTCCGTGAGGAAGCTCTCGACGCCGTCGTACGGAAGCGCGAACTGGGCGAGGGCCTCGAGGTCGTCGAGGCGGGTCTGGTGGTTCTCGAACTTCGACTTCGCGACGTCCGCGTAGCCGCCCTCGTCCACGACGTAACGGATCGCCTCGGCGGGCGAGGACAGGAGGGACGGGCGCCGCAAGGCCTCGAGCGTCGCGGCGAGCTTCCTCAGGCCCGCCTGCGCGCCGGCGGGCGCCTTTCGAAAGTCGGTCCGGCAGAAGGCCACGACCGGATCCGGCAGGTCGCCGACGGCCGTCCAGAGCGTCGCGGCCGTGCGCTCCCCCACCTTCGGGAGAAGCTTGAGGAGCCGCTTGAAGGACATCTCCTCCTTCGGGTTCACGAGGAGGCGCAGGTGCGCAAGGACGTCCTTGACGTGCTGCTGCTCGAAGAACCTCAGGCCGGAGCGGATCTCGTACGGAATCCCGCGCCGCCCAAGCTCGAGCTGCAGCTCGAGGGCCTGGTGGTGTGCCCGGTAGAGCACGCCGATGTCGTTCAGCGGCGTCCCCTCGTCGCGCAGCTCGAGGACGCGCTGGGCGACGAACTCGGCCTGCTGGGCGACGTCCGACGTCCCGACCACGGCGACGGGAACGCCGCAGGGCCGCACGGGCCTCAGCGTCTTCTCGAACCGGCGGACGTTCTGCGCGATGGACGCGTCCGCGAGGCGCAGGATCTCGGGCGTCGAGCGGTAGTTCGTCTCGAGGGGGTAGACGGCCGTGCCGGCGTGGCGGTCCGGAAAGCCGAGGAGCGCCTCGAAGTCCGCGCCGCGGAAGGAGTAGATGGACTGCGCGTCGTCGCCGACGACCATGACGTTCGGCCTCTCGACGTCCTGCACGACGAGGTCCACGAGGTCGGCCTGCAGGCGGTTCACGTCCTGGTACTCGTCCACGAGGACGTGCTTAAACCTCAGGCCGAAGGCGCGGCGGATCTCGGGCCGCTCGAGCATGAGCCTCTTCCAATTCAGGAGGAGGTCGTCGTAGTCCATCCCGTTCGCCTGCACCTTGCGCTCGAGGTATCGGTGGACGACCGTGCGGATCGCGTCGAGCTGCGGAAGGAAGTGCGGGTGGTCGGCGGCGATCACGTCGTCGAGCTTCTTTCCGGTGTTCACGCAGAGCGACACGATCGCGCGCAGGAGGTCGCCCTTCGGGAAGCGGCGCTCCGTGACGGGAACGCCGATGTCCGACGTCGCGGACTCGAGGAGGTCCTTCGTGTCCTCCGAGTCGAGAATCGTGAAGTTCGCCTTGTAGCCGAGGAGCTCGGCGTGCGGCCTCAGGAGGCGGGCGCCCACGGAGTGGAACGTGCCCGCCGTCGCGCGGTTCAGGTCGGCCCCGATGAGCGCCTCGACCCGCCGTTTCATCTCGCGCGCCGCCCGGTTCGTGAACGTCAGGAGGAGGAGCGACGAGGGGTCGGCCCCGTCCTCGATGAGGCGCGAGACGCGGTAGACGAGCGTACGCGTCTTGCCCGAGCCTGCCCCCGCGACGACGAGCGTCGGCCCGTCCGGCGCGAAGACGACCGCCTTCTGCTCCTCGTTCAGCTCGCGCGCGTAGTCGACGCGGTAGCTCTTCGCGGGCGCGGCCCGGCGGAGGACGTATCGGCGGGTCGCGGGCGGGCCGTCGGTCACCCAGCGAGATTACCCCGCCGCCTCTCTCTTGCTAGTCTCGAGTCCACGTGACCCAGGGACGCCGCGGCGCCACGCAGCTCGTGAGGGCCCTCGGGCTCTGGGACTGCGTCCTCTACGTCGCCGGCTCCATGATCGGGAGCGGGATCTTCCTCTCGGCCGGGAGCGTCATCCGCAAGGCCGCCTTCCCGTCGTGGATCGTCGTCGTGTGGGTGCTCGGCGGGGTCCACTCCGTGGCCGCCGGCCTCACGTACGCCGAGCTGGGCACCCGCCGCCCCGAGGCGGGCGGGCCGTACGTGTACCTCTCGGAGACGTTCGGCCCCCTGTGGGGCTTCCTCTACATGTGGTCGCAGGTCTTCGTCGTGTATCCCGCGACCCTTGCGGCGCTCTCGACGGCCTTCGCCGAATTCCTGGGATCGTTCTTCCCCGCCCTCGGGACCGCGGCGCCCGCGTTCTCGGCGATGGGCCTCCCCGTCTCCCAGGGCCAGCTCGTCGCCATCGCCACGGCGTTCGCGCTCACGGCGTGGAACGTCCTCGGGATCAAGGAGGGCGGCCGGCTGAACGCCGTCCTCACGGCCGTGAAGATCGGATCCGTGATCGCTCTCGTCGCCTTCGGCCTGACGGCCGCGAAAGCCGTGCGCCCGTCCCTTGCGTTCCCGCCGATGACCGCGCCGCTCGCATTCTCCGTCGGCGGCGCTCTCGCGGGCGTCCTGTGGGCCTACGACGGCTGGATCAACCTCTCCGCGCTCGGGGGCGAGGTGAAGGACCCGAAGCGCAGCATCCCCGGCGGGCTGATCCTCGGCGTCCTCGCGGTCACCCTCCTCTACCTCGGGGCGAACGCGGTCTACCTCGGCGCGGCGAGTGCCGCGACCCTCGGCGCCTCGCCGCGCGCCGCGGAGACCGCCGTCCAGGTCCTCTTCGGCGAGGGCGCGGCCCAGTGGCTCTCGGTCGCGGTCATCGTCTCTGTCCTCGGCTCCCTCGCCGCAAACATCATCCCGGCGCCGCGCATCGCATGGGCGGCGGCGCGGGACGGGCGGCTCCCCGCCCCGTTCGCGCGCCTCCACCCGCGTTTCGCGACGCCTGCCTTCGGCCTCGGCTTCCAGGCCGTTCTCGCGGCCGCGCTCACGGTCTCGGGGAAGTTCGACGAGCTCGTCGCGACGGTTTCCTTCGCCGCGACGTTCTTCTATGCGCTCGGCGGCGGGTCCCTCTTCGTCTATCGGCGGCGCCAGCCCGACGCCCCGTGGAAGACGCCCGGCTATCCGTGGGTGCCGGCGTTCTACGTCACGACGTCGATGATCTTCACGCTCGCGATCGCCCTCGACGCCCCGAAGGACGCCGCGCGCGGCCTCGTCATCCTCGGCGTGGGCGTCGCGCTCTACGCGTGGGAGAGCCGGCGCGCGGCGCGCCGCTAGCGGGCCGCGAAGCGTTTCGCTTCTCGCGCCTTCTCCTCGGCCGAGCACGGGAAGCCGAACTCCGCGTCGAAGTCGCAGCCGGGCTTCCGGACGCCGCGGACGAGCTTCTGGGGCGAAGAGAACCGCTCGGGCCAGACGAGGCCGAGAAAGTCCTTCGAGTAGGACCCGAACTCGGCAACGGCGGGCAGCAGCGGCGCGAGCGCGAAGAGTGCGTCGCGCATCGAAGATGGAACGAGGCCCGCCGCCCGCTCGCGCACAGGCGAGCCTTCCTTCCCCGCGAGAGCCGAGATGGGCGCTCCGAAGGATCCGTTTGCACCCGTGAAGACCACGCACGCGTCGGGGGTGCGGACCGAAGAGCACCCGGGGATTTCTTCGAAGGAAGAAAGAACGAGGCGCCGGGCGAACGTCTCGCCGTCCGGAAGGCGGCGGACGCTCTCGGTTGAATCGCGCCCCGAGGGATCCTGAGAGGACATGAACACGAACCGGCCTGTCGGCGCGGCCACGAGGAGGCGTGTCGCGTCGCCCTCCCTCTCTTTCCTTTCGAAGAGAATCGAAATGCGCCATTTTCCGAACTCGAAATGCCACCTCGCGGGCGCCGCCGAGGCGACGGAGGACGACAGCAGGAGGCACGCGGCAACCGCCGCCGCCCTCGCCGCCGGCCTCAGCGCCCGAGCGCGGCCCAGACCCGCCCCTCGATGAACGCCCGCACCATCCAGCGATCCAGCCTGTCCTTCGCGGCCTCGGCCTCGAGGATCTCGAACGCCCTCTCGCGCGCCACCGCCTTCTTGTACGGGCGGTCCGACGCCGTGAGCGCGTCGTAGACGTCGCAGACCGTGAGCGCGCGGGCGGCCGGCGGAATGTCCGCGGGCCCGATCCCGCGGGGATAGCCCGTCCCGTCCAGCTTCTCGTGGTGCGCGTACGCGATCTCGGGCACGCGCGCGAGGTCGGGCGTCCACGGGATCGTCGAGAGAAAGCGCCACGTGTGCGTCACGTGGCTCTCGACGTCGAGCCGCTCCTCCGCCGAGAGGCTTCCCTGCGCGATCGAGAGGAAGCGGAACTCCTCGGGAAGGAGGAGCGTCGTCATCTTTCCGCGGCGGTCCTTGTACGTTCGCGCGACGAGCCGCCCGAGGGCGCCGCGCGCGTCCCTCGGAAGAACGGTCGGCTCGTTCGCCGCAGCCACCTCCTCGAAGGCTTCGTCGAGCTCGCGGCCACGGGCGGCCGTGGCGTCCCGGAAGGCCCGAACGTCGGCCTCGGTCACGGGCCGCCCCTCGCGGGCGAGGCGCTCGAGGAGGAGCCGCGCGTCCTCCGACTCGGCTGCCGCCAGCACGTAATCGAAGCGGTCGCGGATGCGGTGGAGCCCGTCGACCTCGATCTTCTTGGCCTTGACGAGGACGCGCTCGGGGATCGAGATCTTCCCGAAGTCGTGGAGGAGGGCCGCCGTGAAGATCTCGCGCATCTCCTCGCGCGAGAAGGACACCGACGCGTACGGGCCCTCCGCGGCGCGGTCCACGAGGCCGGCCATTTCCACCGTGAGCGTCGCGACGCGGTTGCTGTGCCCCGCGGTCGTCGGGTCACGCTGCTCGACCGCGACGATGGCGGCCTGCGCGAAGTCCTCGAAGAGGCGGCGGATGGAGGCCGTGAGCTGGTTCGCCTTCAGGCACACGGCCGCCTGCGTCGCGAGAGAAAGCACGAGCGGGACGAGATCCTCCGGGTAGGGCTCCGCCCCGGCGGGGCCGATACGGTTCATGAGCTGGAGGACGCCCACGAGGTCGCCGCGGTGGTCCTTCATCGGGACGACGAGCATCGCCCGCGTCCTAAAGCCTGTTGCGACGTCGAAGGCGTCGTTGTGCCGGAACGGGGCGTCCTTCGGGATCTCGTAGGCGTCCGCGAGGACGATCGGCGCGCCGTGCACGGCGACCCAGCCCGCGAGGCTCTCCTCGTCGACCGGCATCGTGCGCTCCTCGAACGCGAAGGAAACGGCGTCGTTCTGCGCGAGCTTGAAGCGCAGGTGGCGGCCGCCCCCGGACGCCTCCTCGGCGAGGTAGAGAGAGCCCGCCTCGGACCCCGAGAACCGGCGCGATTCCGTGAGGATCGTTCCGAGGAGCTTCTCGAGATCGCGCTCGGCCGAGAGTGCGATCCCGATCCGGTTGAGCGCCGCGATGCGCTCCTCGGCCTGGCGGAGCCGCTCCTCGAGGGGACGCGGGTCCGCCGGGGTCACCGCCGGGCTCCGGTCTGGGAGACGGACCCGTTCAGGAAGGACCTCGCCTCAGTTCGCCGTCAGGAGAGGGCTGAAGACGAGATAGGGGTTCACGACGAGGGCGCGCCCGCCGGACGCGTCGTCCTCGTCGCGGAAGATCGCGAAATGCAGGTGCGGCCCGCCGATCACGTGGCCCGTCGCCCCGACCGCGCCGAGGGGCTGTCCCTTCACGACGTGGTCGCCCGGCCTCAGTCCCTTTTCGTGCCGCGCGAGGTGCGCGTAGAAAAACGTGTACCGGCCGGTCGTGTCTCTGAGATAGACGACCTTTCCGCCCTTTCGGTCGCGGCCGAGGCGCTCGACGACGCCGTCTGCGACCGCAAGGACGGGCGTCCCCCGCGGCGCGGGCAGGTCGATCGCGTGGTGCTTCCTCTGGCGGCCGCGCCTGGCGGAAAACGTATCGCGGAACTTCGCGCGGTCGAAAGCCTCGAGCGGAATCGGGAAGTCGGACGCGAGGAGTCCGGCGATCTCGTCCTCGGGGAGCGAGACGGGTCTGCTGTTCGTCTTCCTCACGACGAGGTCCGTGACGGTCCTCGCGAGCTTCTGCCAGAACGCAAACTGCGCGGGCGAGAGCTTCTCGGTGGCGGGAGCCGTTCCGGCGTCCGCCGCGTCGACCCCCTCGTCTGGGTCTTCCTCGTCCTCGACGCGCACGGTCGCGGGGTCGACCGGCCGCCCGAGCCACGCGAGGTCGGCGGCGTCGGCCGTGGGGTAGCAGACGCCGGTCTCCGGATCGCGCGCAGGGCAGGGCGCGGCCTTCGTGCC